>NZ_KB902807.1:0-65431 GCF_000379585.1 Bradyrhizobium sp. WSM2793
ACAACCCGCCCTGCCCGCGCCTCTCGTGCCGACGCTGCCGCGTCCACCGCAAGCCCGGCTCGCGACAGTGACGACCACATCGTCGCCCCTCTTGGTGAGCCGGGATGCGCGACACATACGCCGAAACCGAATTTCGGTAAAGTGGAATATTTTTAGCGAGGCGGATTGACAGAGCGCGACACAGGCCCCGTTTTGGCTGGATGGGGGTTCAGCCGGTCTCTAACGCACCCGCCAATCGGACGTCACAGCCGATTGTCCTGAACAGAAGGGAAGCAAGGCGATCCAGACAACGCCGCCGCAAGACCTGGATCGCCCTCGCCTTCCGTTCCTCAATCGATTCGAATCCGACGTGACCTGTCGCGCGGCCGTGGAGCGGCCGTGCTGAATGCGGTCGAGCAGTCGTCGTCGTTCTCACCGTCGAGCAGCGGAGCACCACAGTGCCGGCACATGCGTGCCGACATCGACGACGCCTTGCCGCTCGCCAGGACCTGACGATAGTTCGCCAGGTCGATGACGTTGCGGGGCGACGTTATGTGTTTTTCAACCATGGTTGTTCCTCGCGGCTACGCACTGCTTATCGCAGACAAGTTTCGCGCAAACGTTCAGCCCACCGCTCAAATTTTACCGGAGGAATTGCGGCACGACGCACACATCACGGCGCGGCCTCAATCCCGATCTATTCTGCGACACGATTCACCGTGTCTGTGCGACCGGCGTAAGGTCTCGGTAGCTATTTTCCGAGCGCGACGGGATCAGAGCCACTTCTTCCACTTGAAGATCCAATACGGGACGATCGCGGCGATCAGCATCATCACCAGCGCCATCGGATAGCCGTGGACCCATTTCAGTTCCGGCATCACCTCGAAGTTCATGCCGTAGATCGAGGCGATCAGCGTCGGCGGCATCAGGACAACAGCCATGACCGAAAACAGCTTGATGATGTTGTTCTGCTCGAGATTGACCACACCGAGCATGGCGTCGAGCACGAAGGTGATCTTGCTGGAGAGATAGGAGGCGTGGTCGGTCAGCGAGGAAACGTCGCGCTGCATGGTCTTGAGCTGCTCGCGCATGTCCTTCGACCATTTCACGCCCTCGACCACCGCGGACAGGAACGTCACGACGCGGCCGATCGACACCAGACTCTCGCGAACCTTCGAGGTCAGATCGCCCTTGCGGCCGATCGAGATCAGGATCTGGGAATATCTCTTTGCCTGCCCGTGGCGCTCGCTCTCGGGCTCGAAGATGTCGTGGCTGACCTGATCGATCTCGGTGCCGCAACGCTCCAGAATGTCGGCACAGCGATCGATCACGGCGTCCAGCAGCTCCATCAGCACCATCTCGCCGGTGATGGAAGGCGTGCAGGAGCGGGCCAGTTTGGCCTCGACCAGGGCGAAAGGCTTCGGCAGGTCGTAGCGCACCGTCACAAGGCGGTGGTCGGCGAGGATGAAGGTCACCGCCGTGGTCCGGGGCATGTCGGTATCGGAGTGGCACATCAGCGTCGCAGTCATGTAGCGCGCGCCGTTCTCCATATAGAGGCGGCTGGAGATCTCGATCTCCTGCATGTCCTCCCGGGTCGGGATGGCGATGCCGGCGAGCCGCTCCACTGCCTTGTCCTCGGCCGCGGTGGGGTTGACGAGGTCGATCCAGACCGCGCTTTCGGGCACCGCGGCAAGATCTTCGATGACAACCTTCTTCAGGACAGACTCGGAGGGAACAAACACCGAAAACATGCACGACTCCAGAGAACCTGCGGCAGAATGACAGCCCTTAGCGCGATTCTGACAAGTTCACGATGACAACCACATTAATGGAGCGTTTGCATTTGTGGCGCGGCCATGGCTCAACTGTGGCACGGAATCGACAGTCCGGCCCCCTTTGGCCCAAAAATCTTCACGGGGCCGCAAAACTTGCGGCAGAAAAGCCACAGCTTGGGTCTCGCAGCGCGGGATAAGGCCTTCAGTGCTGGAATTGTGGCAGATTTCAACGATAATGCGATTAACGGAGTCGAGGAACTTGGGCAGTAGGCTCAGGCCTTCCGCACGGTATTGTTTTGATTGGAACCAAATCATGTCGTCGCTGAAAGTTAAGTTGGGAATTCTGGCCGCCGGCCTGATGCTGTCGGGCTGCATGCAGGCCACGCATTTCGAGGCGACCGACACCAAAGCCTTCAAGCCGAAGGACAAGGAACTGCTCGCCAAAGTTCGGTACGAGAACACCCCGGTTGCCGAGCCGTTCCGCCGCGCCATCGTCCAATACCACCGCAAGGAATCGCCGGGCTCGATCGTGGTCGATTCCGACAATCACTATCTCTATTACGTGCTGGATGGCGGCAAGGCGATCCGTTACGGCATCACCGTTGGCGAAGAGGCCATGGCTTGGTCGGGCATCGCCAAGGTGGGCAGCAAGACCGAGTGGCCGGCCTGGCACCCCACCCCCGGCGAAATTTCGCGCCTGGGCGTGCCGACCTATGTCGCACCCGGCCCGGACAATCCGATGGGCTCTCGCGCGATTTACCTCTATTCCGGCGGGAAAGACACGTTGTTCCGCATCCACGGCACCAACCAGCCGGAATATATCGGCGCCTCGATCTCGTCTGGCTGCATCCGCCTGACCAACGAGGATGCGATCGATCTCTATGATCGCGTCAAGCTCGGCACCCTCGTCGTGGTGCTCGAGCCGAAGCACGGCGATTCGCCCTACAATTCGCGGCTTGCGCTCGGTGGCAGCCAGACCGGCCAGGCGGGCAGCTACTGATCGCCTGCTGATCCCTGAGATCCAAAAGCGCCGGTTTCACCGGCGCTTTTTTGTTGCCGGCTTGCGCGGCTGGGACTTGCTGGCATCGGCCGCCGGCTTTTTCGCAGGCGCCGGAGACTTCTCCACCGCCTCGTCGTCAGTTCCTTCCTTTTCTTCGGGCTTGGCCTCGGGCTTGGTCTCGGGCTTGGCCGCGACCTCGCGCGGTGGCGCCTCCTCGGGGCGTTCCGCCGGCAGCAGCGGGGCGACCTGCGGCAGGGGATCCCAGACGTTCCACTGGCAGATCCGGTAGTCGTTGCGCCGCTGCGCCAGGTCGAGATGGATATGGTCCTCGTGGTACCAGTCTGAGCCCGGGCCGAGCACGGTGGAAAAGCGTGCGCAGACCGAATGCAGCACGCGCTCGCGCACCTCGCGCGACATGCTGCGGTCGGTGAGGCCGATCGACTGCCCATTGGCCAGCTTGATGGCCCGGACGTCGAGGGCGTTGGCCTTGCCGTGCTCCGACAGCAGCGCGCCGACGACGCGGTTGCGGCCGCGGCACTCGAAGCTGTCGAAATTGTCGAGTTCGCCAATGGTCGAGCCAAGGCTGGTGGCCAGCGGCGCCATGTCCTTGCGCAGCCAATCGGCGATCGCCGACGCCATGGTGCAGCGAAGGATCGCCGCCGGCTTGACCGCCACCTTGCGCTTGTCCGGCAGAACGACGGCTTCCAGCCGCACCAGATCCTCGCCGCCACAGGCGCCGGGGCCGCGGATATCCGGAATCGAGGGCGCGATCGCGATTTCCTCGGTCAGCGCAAGACGACAGGCCGAGACCGGCTTCTGGGCTGGTGCCGCAGCCTCGGCGGGCTTGTCGGCGCCGGGCTTGTCCGCCGAAGGCTTGCCGTCCGCGTCCGGCGGAGCCTCGTCCGATGCCTTGTCCGATGCCTTGTCCGTTGCCTTGGGCGCCTCCTCGGGGCGCGGTCTCGGCAGCGGGATCCTGGCGGAATGAACCGCGGGGCGCGGCCGTGGTGCGGCGATACCGAAGATATCCAGCGGGGATGTGTATTTTCGCGCCTCTGCCCTCTCGGCGAGGACGAGCGACAGCCCGAGCGCAGCGGTAACCATTGCCACGCCAGCGGACATATAGCCGCGACAAGACCATTTGCGGCGAAAGTCCGGCAGGCTAAAACTCATGACAATTCTTTGGCCCAACGCTGAGAGCGACAACGCGCCCAGCGACTTCTCGGAGGAACGTCGGAATGCTTGGTTTGATGCAAGATTGGCCCCTGCTCTGCCACCGGATCATCGAACATGCCGCCAAAATTCACGGCAAGCAGGAGGTGGTTACCCGCTCGGTCGAGGGACCGATTCATCGCACCAATTACGCCGAGATCCACAAGCGCGCGCTCAAGGTCTCGCAGATGCTGGAGCGCGACGGCATCAAGCTCGGCGACCGTGTCGCGACGATCGCCTGGAACACCTGGCGCCATCTCGAGGTGTGGTACGGCATCATGGGGATCGGCGCCATCTGCCATACCGTCAATCCCCGCCTTTTCCCCGAGCAGATTGCCTGGATCATCAACCATGCGCAGGACCGCATCGTGATGACCGACATCACCTTCGTTCCGGTCCTGGAGAAGATCGCCGACAAGCTGACCAGCGTGGAACGCTACGTCGTGCTCACCGACAAGGCGCACATGCCGCAGACGACGCTGAAGAATGTGGTCGCCTACGAGGACTGGATTGCGGAGGCCGACGGCAAATTCAAATGGAAGGACTTTGACGAGAACACGGCAGCCGCGATGTGCTACACGTCGGGCACGACCGGTGACCCGAAGGGTGTGCTGTATTCGCATCGCTCCAACGTGCTGCACGCGCTAATGGCCAACAATGTCGACGCGCTCGGCACCAGTGCGTCCGAGACGATGCTGCCGGTGGTTCCGCTGTTCCATGCCAACAGCTGGGGCATCGCCTTCTCCGCGCCTTCGCAGGGCACCAAGCTGGTCATGCCCGGCGCCAAGCTCGACGGCGCCTCGGTCTACGAGCTGCTCTCGACCGAGAAGGTGACGCACACCGCCGGCGTGCCCACGGTGTGGCTGATGCTGCTCCAGCACATGACCGCCAATAATCTCAAGCTGCCGGACCTGAAGATGGTGATCTGCGGCGGCTCGGCGATGCCGCGCTCGATGATCAAGGCCTTCCTCGACATGGGCTCGAACGTGCGTCACGCCTGGGGCATGACCGAAATGAGCCCGATCGGCAGCGTCGCGGCACTGAAGCCGCCGTTCCAGAACGCCACCGGGGATGCGCGGCTCGACGTGCTGCAGATGCAGGGCTACGCGCCCTTCGCGGTCGAGATGAAGATCACCGACGATGCCGGCAAGGAGCTGCCCTGGGACGGCAAGACCTTCGGCCGCCTCAAGGTCTCCGGCCCCGCCGTCGCCAAGGCCTATTACCGCGTCGACACCGACATCCTCGACGAGGACGGCTTCTTCGACACCGGCGACGTCTCGACCATCGACGAGGACGGCTACATGCGGATCACCGACCGCTCCAAGGACGTGATCAAGTCCGGCGGCGAGTGGATCTCCTCGATCGACCTCGAAAACCTCGCGGTCGGCCATCCGGCCGTGGCGGAAGCCGCCGTGATCGGCGTGTTCCACCCCAAATGGGACGAGCGGCCGCTCCTGATCGTGCAGCTCAAGCAGGGCCAGCAGGCCACCCGCGAGGACATCCTCAAATACATGGACGGCAAGATCGCCAAATGGTGGATGCCCGACGACGTCGCCTTCGTCGAGGGCATTCCGCATACGGCCACCGGCAAGATCCTGAAGACGGCGCTGCGCGACCAGTTTAGGGATTATCGCTTCCCGAACGCGGCGGCGTAGCGGCTCGGTGCGACCCTCCCCTGGAGGGTCCGGGAGAAGCGGAGCTCGCCCGGGGGTCGGCTCACATGGAGCGAAGCGGAACGTGAGACGGGGGTGGGGTGATCTCTCCACACGGGCACCGCCTCAAGGGAAAGACTGTCACCCCGCCCCGCTCGCGCTTCGCGCGATCGACCCTCCCCCTCCAGGGGAGGGTGATCGACCCTTGAATTTGCCCCCGCGCCGTGGTCTCAACGGCCCATCGTCGCGCCGAACTGGCCGGCATCGCCAACCCCGGCAGAGCTCACTCGATGGCCCGCAGGTTTTCCGCTCCCTATCAGTCGGAGCCCGTGTCCAGCCTCGCGAGCTGGGCGCGCAATCTGGCCGTGTTCGCGGTGGTGGCGGTGGTGGTCTCGATCATCATCGTCCGCTTCGATTTCCTGGAGCCGAAGCCGGCCCTTGCGACCTTCTTCGGCGGGCTCGCGATATCAGGCCTGTCGATCCTGTTCGGGCTCGCCGGCTTTGCCGCGATCTGGCAGAACGGCTCGCGTGGCATGGCGCGCATCCTGCTCGCTTTGCTGATCGACGGGGCGATCCTCGCCTATCCCGCCTATCTGGCCCTGCAATATCGCAAGCTGCCGGCGATCTACGACATCACCACCGACCCGATCGATCCGCCGCGTTTCGACGCGCTGGCGCGCCTGCGCACCGGCGAGGGCACCAACACCGCCGTCTATGCCGGCCTCTATTCGGCGGAGCAGCAGCGCCACTTCTACCCTGATATCGAGCCCGTCGAGCTCGAGATCTCCGTCGACCGCGCCTATGCGATCGCGCTCCAGCTCGTCAACAAGCGCAAATGGATCATCATCGACGAGCGCGCACCGCAGCCGCCGCGCCGCATCGGCCGCATCGAGGCGGTGGCGCGCACGCCGATCATGGGGTTTCGCGAGGACATTTCGATAAGGTTCGTGCCGGACGGCGATGATTCCCGCGTCGACATCCGCTCGGCCTCGCGCAATTTCGACAGCGATCTCGGCAGCAATGCCGCGCGCGTCAAGAAATTCATCGACGATCTCAACACCGCCGCCGATGCCGACGCGCTCAAGCCGGTGAAGAAGACCCCGGTGGCGCCGCCGAAGGCGCCGGCAAAGACGGTGAAGAAATGAAACTGGCGAATGGCGAGTAGCGAATTGCGAATGGAACGCTACTCCCCACTCGCTATTCGCCCCTACGTCATCCGATACGTCCCGCCGATCACGGGATCGCCGTCGGTCGCCACCACCCCGCGGGCGACCAAGTCTTCCAGGTGCGCCAGCACGGAATAGCCGGCGGCCGTCGTCAGCCTGGGATCGATACCGATATAGATCGCGCGGACCATGGTCGGGATGTCGGTCTCGCCCTTGGCGAGGCGGTGCAGGATCGAGGCCTCGCGCGCCTTGCGGTGCCGGATCAGGAAGCGCACGAAGCGCTGGCCGTCGGGGATCTCGGGGCCGTGGCCGGAGAAATAGAGATCTTCCTCGCGTGCGGCGAGCCGGTCGAGCGAGTCCATGTAGTCGATCATCGAGCCGTCGGGCGGCGCCACGATCGAGGTGGACCAGCCCATCACGTGATCGCCGACGAAGTTGAACTTTCGCTCCGGCCAGGCGAATGCCAGATGATTGGCGGTGTGGCCGGGCGTCGCAACGGCCTCGAGCCGCCAGCCGTCGCCCTCGACGACATCGCCATGCGCGATCCGGATGTCGGGTACGAAGTCGCGATCGGAGCCGGATTCCGGATTGTGCTTCTCGCTCTCGAAACGCGGGCGCGAGGCCCGGTGCGGGCCCTCGGCATAAACCGGCGCGCCGGTCGCCTGCTTGATCCGCGCGGTGTTCGGCGAATGGTCGCGATGGGTGTGGGTGACGAAGATATGGCTCACCGTCTCGCCGCGCACGGCATCGAGCAGCGCAGCCGCATGCGCCGCATCGTCCGGACCGGGATCGATGATCGCGACATTGCCCTTGCCAACGATATAGCTGACCGTGCCGGTGAAGGTGAACGGGCTCGGATTGTTGCAGAGCACGCGGCGCACGCCGGGCCGGACTTCCTCGACGACGCCCGGCTTCAGCGGAAAGTTGCGGTTGAACGGGACGTCGTCATTGTCGGACATGGCTTGCTCATTCCTTGCTGACTTCGTCATGCCCGGCCTTGTGCCGGGCATTCACGTTCTTCGCGTGGCTTAAGACGTGGATGGCCGGGACAAGCCCGGCCATGACGCAGTTGGAGAGTTCTCGTGCCTCACGCGTTCACCGCGTAGCCGCTCAGAAAAACGCCTGAATGCCCGTGATGGCGCGCCCCAGGATCAGCGCGTGGACGTCGTGCGTCCCCTCATAGGTGTTGACCGTCTCGAGGTTATGGACGTGGCGCATCACGTGGTACTCGATCGAGATGCCGTTGCCGCCGTGCATGTCGCGCGCGACACGGGCGATGTCGAGGGCCTTGCCGCAATTGTTGCGCTTCATGATCGAGATCATCTCGGGCGCGAACTTGCCCTCGTCCATCAGGCGGCCGACGCGAAGCGAGCCCTGAAGGCCGAGCGCGATCTCGGTCTCCATGTCGGCGAGCTTTTTCTGCACGAGCTGGGTCGCGGCAAGCGGCTTGCCGAACTGCTTGCGGTCGAGCGTGTACTGGCGCGCGCGGTGCATGCAGTCCTCGGCGGCGCCGAGCGCGCCCCAGGAGATGCCGTAGCGGGCACGGTTGAGGCAGCCGAACGGACCCTTGAGACCGGAGACGTTGGGCAGCAGGGCATCTTCCGGAACCACAACGCCGTCCATCACGACCTCACCGGTGATGGAGGCGCGAAGCGAGAGCTTGCCGCCAATCTTCGGCGCGGACAGGCCCTTCATGCCCTTTTCCAGCACGAAGCCGCGGATCTGGTTGTCATGCGCGGCCGACTTGGCCCAGACCACGAACACGTCGGCGATCGGCGCGTTCGATATCCACATCTTGCTGCCGGTGAGGCGATAGCCGTCCGCGACCTTCTCGGCGCGGGTCTTCATGCCGGCCGGATCGGAGCCGGCATCGGGCTCGGTCAGGCCGAAGCAGCCGACCCACTCGCCGCTGGCGAGCTTCGGCAGGTACTTCTTGCGCTGGTTCTCGTCGCCATAGGCGTAGATCGGGTACATCACCAGCGAGGACTGCACCGAGTTCATCGAGCGATAGCCGGAATCGACCCGCTCGATCTCCCGCGCGACGAGGCCATAGGCGACGTAGCTCGCATTGGCGCAGCCATATTCCTCCGGCAGCGTGATGCCGATCAGGCCGAGCTCGCCCATCTCGTTGAAGATCTCGCGGTCGGTCTTCTCTTCGAGATAGGCCTTGGAGACGCGCGGCAGCAGCTTGTCCTGGGCGTAGGCGCGGGCGGTGTCGCGCACCATGCGCTCGTCTTCGGTCAGCTGCTCGTCGAGCAGGAACGGATCGTCCCACTGGAAAGAAGCCGCAGCCGGCTTGTCCTTGGCCTGAGGGCGCACGCTCATGAAACGTCCTTTCGTCTGGTTCCGTCAAAATTTGCCCGACAAAGTAAAGCGCAGCGGCAACAAGTGCAATTGCATCCTGGTTTCGGTCGTTCCGGGGCGCAACACCGACGAACCGGAAATGCCGTTGTCAGGTTTCGAGCTGCTCGTTGGCAACGATCTCGATGCCGAAGCCGGACAGGCCCTTGTAGTCGTGCACCGAGGAGGTGAGATGCCGGATCGAGGTGACGCCGAGATCGCGCAGGATCTGCGCGCCGACGCCGACCTCGCGCCACTGGCGGTTGCGGTCGGCCTCGGTCGCGCTCTCGTCGGGCAACGGGGACACGGGGACACCGGCCGCGCCGTCGCGCAAGTAAACCAGGACGCCGCGGCCTGATTTCTTGAAATGCTCGAGCACGGCCGCCATGCGCTTGTGGCCGGTGAAGGTGTCCTTGACGATGTTCGGCTTGTGGAAGCGCGTCAGCACGTTCTTGCCGTCACCGACGCCATTGTAGACGAACGCGACGTGGGCGATGGAATCGAACGGCGAACGATAGGCATAGCCCTGCAAGGGTCCGATCGGGCTTTCGGTGACGAAGGTCGAGACCCGCTCGATCAGCTTCTCGCGCGCCTGGCGGTAGGCGATCATGTCGGCGATGGTGACGTGCTTGAGCTTGTGCCTGGCCGCGAACTGCGCGACCTGCTCGCCCTTCATCACGCTGCCGTCGTCGTTCATCAATTCGCTGATGACGCCGACCGGCGGCAGGCCGGAGAGCTTGCACAGATCGACGGCGGCCTCGGTATGGCCCGAGCGCAGCAGCACGCCGCCATCCTTGGCGATCAGCGGGAAGATGTGGCCGGGCCGGGCGAAATCATTGGCGCCGACATTGGGATTGGACAGCGCGCGGCAGCAGGAGGCGCGCTCCTCGGCGGAGATGCCGGTGCCGCCATCGGGCTTGTAGTCGATCGACACCGTGAAGGCGGTGGTGTGCGCGGAATCGTTGTGGGCCACCATCGGATCGAGCCGCAGGCGGCGCGCGTCCTCGGTGGTCACCGGCGCGCAGACGATGCCTGACGTATGGCGGATGATGAACGCCATCTTCTCGGCGGTGCAGAGCGAGGCGGCGACGATCAGATCGCCCTCGCCCTCACGGTCCTCGTCGTCGGTGACGACCACGAGCTCACCCCGGGCAAAGGCCTGCAAGACTTCCTGGACGCTATCGGGCATGTCCCAATCTCTATCGGTTATGGGCGGGAGGCTTAGCCGGACTTGGGCCGGGGCGCTAGTGTCCTGGACGCAACCGCATATGCCTGACGGCAGGCCTGCCAAGGTGGGCAGGCTTGCACCGAAGATACCAGGGATATAGGCGCGGAATGCCGGGAAGGAAGACGGCCGGTCCCCGCGTCAGGGCAGCACTTCGCGGCGCTCGCCGAGCCGCTGGTCGAGCTCGGCGCGCTTGTCGGTCAGCAGGCCGGCCTGCGCGGCCTCGATCACGGTAAACAGCTCATGAGCGTCGCTGAGGCGGGTCACGGTGACGTAGCTGGCGCCGGCCGCATAGAGCTCGTCCACGTCCGACAGGAGATCGGCCGTGGCCACGATCAGGGCGGTGGGATTGAGCGCTCGGACGTGGCGGACCAGCTTCTCGTTGCTGGCGCCCTTCAGCAGCGAATCCGGCACGCTGAGGATGATCATCTCGGACTTGCCGACGCCGGCATGGAGCAGCGTATCCGCGCTGCTGATGTCGCCATAGATCACGTGCAGGCCGCGCGACAGCAACGTCTGGTACACATTGGGGTTGAAATCGACCACGGTGATCTGCTCGAGCAGCACCGGCGCCTGCCGTTCGATCTCGGCCAGCAGCGCGCTCGCCGCACGGAAAAAGCCGAGGATGACGATACGGCGGGCCTCGCCATGGCCGCCCTCGTGCCCCTCCTCGGCATGGCCGTTGCCGTGGTCGAGATCGCGCAGGCCGATCCGCTTCAGGGGGCCGATGGCCCAGCGGGTGATCTCGTCGCTGCGGCTCATCGCGAAGGTCGAGAGCACCGCGAGCACCACGAAGGCGAAGGAGGCGGCATTCGCCGTCTGCGCTGCGATATGGTGATCGGCAACGCCGGTCTGGATCACCACCAGCGAGAACTCGGAGATCTGCGCGAGGTTCAGCGCCGGCAACAGGCTGGCGCGCAAGCCCTGCTTCATCAGATAGAGCGGCGTGAAGGTGGTGACGAGGCGGCTCACCACCGTGAAAGCCGCGATCATCAGCGCCAGCCCGATCACGGAGAGGCCGGGCACGGGAATGGTCATGCCAAGCGCGACGAAGAACAGCGTGATGAAGAAGTCGCGCAGCGTGGTGACCTTGGCGGTGACGTCGAGCGCGTAGGGAAAGGTCGAGAGCGAGACGCCGGCGATCAGGGCGCCCATCTCGCGCGACAGCGACAGCCGCTCGGCGGTCTCGGCGACGAGAAAGCACCAGGCCAGCGCGCCGAGCAGGATCAGCTCGGGCCGCCGGGCGATCTGGTGGAACAGCCGCGGCAGCACGTAGCGGCTGATCAGCAGAGCTGCGGCGACCAGCACCGCGACACGGCCGATCGAGAGCAGGATGACGCTGGCTTGCAGATTGGCAAGGCTCGGCTGCACCGCCAGGAACAGGATGGCGAAGATGTCCTGCAGCACCAGCACGCCGAGCGTGATGCGCCCTGGCAGCGTGTCGAGCTCGCGCTTCTCGTAGAGCACCTTGACGATGATGACGGTGCTCGACAGCGCGCAGGCGACGCAGAGATAGACCGCATCGAACTGCCCGCCGCCGAGCGACAGGCCGATGCCGACGAAGAACAGCACCCCGAGCAGGCAGCCGCCGAGGAGCTGGCCCCCTGCCGCGAACAGGATCACCTTTCCGGCCCGCACGATCTTCTTCAGGTCGATCTCTAGCCCGATCATGAACAGCATGAAGATCAGGCCGAGCTCGGAGATGACGCCGATCGATTCCTGCGAATGGACCCAGCCGGCGCCGAATGGACCTATGCAAAAGCCGGCGATAAGATAGGCCAGAATGAGCGGCTGCCGGGAGAAATGGGCGAGAAGGCCCAGCATCCAGGCAAACAGAATACAGAGAGTGATGTCGCGAATGAGCTCGTGCATGCCAAATTGGTCCGTTTTGCCGCACCCTAGAGACGGGTTGCGGCGCGGCAAGCGAGCAATTCGTCACATGCGAAAAGGGCTGTTCGCAGCAATGCTGTTATGCCCCCTCGCCTTTGCCGTGCCCGCCGCCGCACAATCCAAGGTCAATATTGAACAGAACTTTGCCGATTCCCTCGCCGCGCTGCCGAAGGAGGAACTCGCAATCTCCGGTGGATTCTACGTGCCTGCCTATTCCAGCGTCGCAATGAGCCAGGGCAAGCTGCGCGTCGACTTCTCGGTGACCTTGAGTGTTCACAACGCCTCCGAGACGCAAGCACTGGTGATCAAACGCATCGCCTATTTCGACACCGCAGGCAAGCAGGTCGAGAGTTATCTGAAGGCGCCCGTGGCCTTGAGGCCACTTGCCACCGTCTCGATCTTCATTCCGACCGACGACGTGCGTGGCGGGACCGGGGCCAATTTCCTGGTCGACTGGGCTGCGACGGGCGAGATCGCCGAGCCCGTCGTCGAGGCGCTGATGGTTGGCGGCGTCGCCAATGCGCATTACGCTTTCATCAGCCAGGGCCGTCCGACCAGGACGGCCACAAAGAAGTGAGTCCGTCCGACCCGGACGGCTGGCAAGAAGTAAGGCTGGCCGGCGCAACACCGGCTGGCTCAACAAGAACAAAACGAGGAACACCCCCATGACGTCCAGCTTCGATTTCGCACCCCTGTTTCCGGCAGGGCTGCCGGCCCCTTCTGCGCGCTGGACGGGCCTTGCCAAGTACAGTTTCGTCGGCGGCAACAACGATTCCGAGCAACTGCCGCTCGAGGGCCTGATCGAGGCGACCACCTCAGCTTTACAGCGCGAAGGCCGGTCGCTCGCGACCTACGGGCTGGCGCATGGGCCGCAGGGCTACCTTCCCTTGCGCGAATTCCTGGTGACGAAGCTCAAGCGCGATGCCGGCATCAACTGCACCGTCGACGATCTCCTGATCGTCTCCGGCTCGCTGCAAGCGCTCGACCTCGTCAACGCGACGCTGCTGACCCGCGGCGATACCGTGATCTTCGAGCAGGACAGCTATCAGGGCTCCCTGACCCGCCTGGCGCGACTCGGTGTCAACGTGGTCGGCGTCCCCCTCGACAAGGACGGCATGCGGATGGACCTGCTGGCTTCGACGCTGGCCGACCTGAAGAGCCGCGGCATCCGTCCCAAATACATCTACACGATTCCGACGGTGCAGAATCCGACCGGCAGCATCATGCCCGAGAGCCGCCGCACTGAGCTGGTACGGCTCGCGACCGAGTATGGCGTGCCGATCTTCGAAGACGATTGCTATGCCGACCTCGTCTGGTCGGGGCAGCGGCCGCCGGCGATCCATGCGATGAGCCCAAACGGCGGCGTGATCCATATCGGCTCGTTCTCGAAATCGATCGCGCCGGCGCTGCGCGTCGGCTTCATCGTGGCGCCCTGGGCGGTGATGTCGCGGATGCTGGCGCTGAAGACCGATGCCGGCTCCGGCGCGCTGGAGCAGATGGTGCTCGCCGCCTATTGCAAGCCGCATTTCGCAAGCCATGTGCCGGCGCTGACCAAGGCGCTGCGCACCAAGCTCGACACGCTGATGGAGGCGCTGAACGAGCAGTTCGGCACGGCAGCGGAATTCGAAGAGCCGAAGGGCGGCATCTTCCTCTGGGTCAAGCTGCCCGACCAGGTCGATACGCTGAAACTCTATCAGGCCGCACTCGCCGCCGGGGTCTCGATCAATCCGGGACCGGAATGGTCGACTAGCAAGGGCCATTCCGCCTCACGGCTGAGACTGTGCTTTGCAAGTCCGACGCATCAGCAAATCCGCGAGGGCGTCGCCGTGCTGGCCGAAGTCTGCCGCAAGGAATTCGGCGTGCCGGCCCGGAGTGCCAATGTCGAGAGGGCGAAGGCGTAGATGAGACGTGTGGCACGAATCGCGCGATGGATACTCGGAATCTGTGTCGCGCTCGGTCTCGTGGTCGCCGCCTCTGAACTGCTGGACTTCGCAACGCGCACTGAAGCGAGCGCTCGTGAAGAAGCTCGGCTTGCCTTTCGACAAGAGTGTGAAAGACGCGGGATCGCTCCCGACCAGTTTGAAGGGCCACAAAGAATCAGATCGCCAGAACGGACCTATGGATTTCTTTGGAAGAATCGCTCGAATGGAGATCAGATCGTCACCATGGTCCGGTACTTCCCATCCAATTCGGAAGCTTGGTCAGTAGGCCGCGATGGAAGCTTCGAACCGTATGAGCGGCGCTGAGATGGCCTCACGCCTCGACGTGAAACTCCACGTTGACCTGGCCGCTCCCGGAGGACGGAAAATAGTCGCAGAGCTGCTCGGCGGCGCCGCGATAGTCGTACCAGCCGAGCGCGGCGAACAGCATGATCGTGTCGGCCATGCCGCCTTCGCCGTTGCACTTGGTGGCGTAATCCGGAAGCATGTCGAGGAATTCGCGGTAGCGGCGGCTCTGCCACAGCTCGAGCACGCGCAAATCGACCTGACGGTTGAACTCGCTGGCGACCGAGGTCCACGCCTCGGGGCCCAGCTTCTTGTTCGGCCAGAGCCGGTGCGAGAGCGAACCGCTGGCGAGGATGGCGACCCGTTCACCGGATTCATCGATCGCACGGCGGGTCGCTTCACCGAGGATCCGGCTCTCCTCGAATGAGGTGAAGAGCGGCGAGGCGACCGAGACGACCTTCGCGAAGCCGTCCCGGTTCAGGTAGTGCATCGGCACGACGGTGCCGTATTCGAGCCCGAGGCTGGCCACCTGATGGGCAATCACGTTCAGGCCGGCGTCCCCGGCCCTATCGGCGATGGCTGCGGCCAGGCGCGTGTCACCCGGCAAATCGTAGCGCAGATCCTGGATCATATGCGGCGCCTCGTGGCTCGTGAACGAGCCGCAATGCAGCGCATTGGCATTGATGTGGTAGCCGAAATTGGAGAGCCAGTGGGTGTCGAACACCACGAAGCAGGTGACGCCGCGCTCTTTCGCCCGCCGGCCGAGCTCGCGCAGCGAATCGACGGCGGCTTTGCGCGCGTCGCGTAACGGGCTGCCTGATAGCTCCGACAGCATCAGCGATGGAACGTGGGTAACCTTGGCCGCGAATACGAGTTGCCCCATGGCGGTCACCTCGAAGCGTCAGGCCGCCTGTGGCTGGCTGCCGTGGATCGCGGAGGCCAGCCGCAGCAAGAGGACGATCGAGACGTTGCCCTTGCCGGCTTCGATCTGGGCGATATAGCGCTCGGAAATCCCGGAACGGCGGGCCAGCTCGCGGCGCGACAGGTCGCAGCGCATGCGCGAGGACCTCAAGCGATCGCCCAGCTCGGTCAGAAACGCGGTCTCGGAATAGGGCGGCACGGCACAGCTCCCCGGCAGCACTTCGCCCGCAAAATCCATGACTTGATTCAGCATTGGTCTATCCAGGTTCGCCTTCGGGAAACGCCATCCTACTCCGGAAAAGACCGGCCTCATTGACGCGGATCAAATTCGCGAGCGATCGGCCGCAGCCATGGACGGAAGCGGGCGGGATGCTACACTTGGAATTCTTCGAGGCGGGGTTTCTTCAGGACATGACGCGTTGTTTGAGCCGCTGGATCGCGGCTGCGATGCTGTGGGCGGCGATCACCTCCACGGCAGGTGCCGAGACGTTGACCGCGACGGTCGAGCAATGGGGCCTTCTCGGCTCGTGGGCGGTCGATTGCGCCGTCCGGCCCGACCGTGACAAGGGCGCGCTCCTGACTTACGAAATCCGGAAGGACGGCCGGGTGATGTACCGGCGCAATTTCGGCGAGGCCAATGACGAGAACGAGGTGGTGTCGGCCACCCTCGGCGCCGAGGGCCTGCTTAATGTGATGGTGTACTTCCCCTCGCTGCACCAGGCGCGTGAGTTCGGGCTGCTGCTGGCGAAGGATGGCAGCCTGCGCGCGATCTACAATCGCAGCGAGCGCGGCGAGTACACGATCAGGGACGGCAAGTACGTCGCGACAGGCGCGCCGACGCCGGCGCAGCAACGCTGCGATTAGTCACCTGAACAGCTGTTCAGAATTCTCCCGCGTTTCCTCCGGAACGTTCGCGCGAATGCGCGGTTTAGATTTGCATTCGATTGGAGGAGGACATCATGAAGAAGCTTGGTTATGTGGTTGCGGCCCTGGGTGCGCTCGTGATCGCGGCGCCGACGCTGGCGAGCGCGGAGACGGTGGTGATCAAGCGCGGCGGCTACCACCACCATCATCACGGGCCGTACGGCGCTCGCGCCGAATTCCGCGGCCATCGCGACTACGGCTGGCATCGCGGCCACCATCGCGACAAGGTCGTGGTGATCAAGCGCAGCCATCGTCACCATCACTGGGACTAATGCAGTGCGCATATGGAAATGGCCCCTCACGGGGCCATTTCTTTTGCGTGTCGTCAGTCTTGTAGGGTGGGCAAAGCGAAGCGTGCCCACCGCTTCCATAGTGATTGAGAGGTGGTGGGCACGGCGCAAGTGCGCCTTTGCCCACCCTACGAGCCTGCCATGCGCGTTTGAAACGAAGCTAATCCCAAGCCGGCGCAAAGCCCGGATTGACGCAGCGGCGGTCCTTCGGCAGCGCCGCGATCTTGTTGCGGTCGGCATCGTCGAGCGTGATCTTCAGCGCATCGAGATTGGCCTGCTGGCTCTCCCGGCGCGAGGCCTTCGGAATCGCGGCGACGCCGTCCTGATCGAGCAGCCATTTCAGCGCCACCTGCGCGGCGGTCGCGTTGTGCCTGGCGCCGATCTCCGCCAGCACCGGCTCCGAAGCGATGCGGCCTTGCGCGAGCGGGCAATAGGCCACCAGCGGGATCGACTTCGCGGCGAGATAGGCCAGCACCTTCGATTGATCGAGCATGGCGTGATATTCGATCTGGTTGCAGGCGATCGGCGCCCTGATGTCCTCGACCACGGTCTTGAGCAGTGCCGTGGTAAAATTGGCAACGCCAATCGCCCGCGTGCGCCCCTCCTGCTTCAGCTTCATCAGTGTCTCGAACACCGCACCCCAGTTCGCAGCCTTCGACGGCCAGTGCACGAGATAGAGATCGACATGATCGAGCCTGAGCTTGTTCAGGCTGGCATCGAAGGCCCGCCGGATCGCGTCGGGGCTGAGGTTCTCATGCCAGACCTTGGTCGTGACGTGCAGCTCGCCGCGCGGAAGGCGAGCCGCGGCAAGGGCAGCGCCGATGGGTTCTTCGTTGGCGTACATCTCGGCGGTGTCGATGTGGCGATAGCCGATCGACAGCGCGCTCTCGACCGCGGCGCGGCAGGCATCGCCCTGCAGGCGGAAGGTGCCGAGGCCGAGCTTGGGCATGCTGATGCCCTGGGTCTTCAGATTGTCCATGAACAGGCTCCTGACGTCGTTCAACCCGCTGGAAGCACGCGGCGTTGCCGCGTGGGCGGACTCTTCGGTGATGGAAAAGAGATGGCGGGAGCGAGCAGCATAGCCCGGCATGGGCAGCGCGGCCAATCAAGATCGGGTTAGCGGCGCGCCATGCCTATCCTTCGTCATGGCCGGATCCGCGCACAGAGTATCGCCCCTCACGAATGCTGCGCCACCACGGCCGGGCGAATCTGCGGTTGCGGCACGATGTCGACCGACCAGAGGTCGCGATTGTCGACGTCCTTCAAGGTCACGGTCATCACGCCGCTGGCGCCGTCGATGTCGACGCGGCCGAAGAATTGCAGTCCGAAGCACGGCGCCAAATTCTCGCCCTGCGCCGCACTGCAGCCGTTCTGGTACATCGCGACCGGACCAAAGGTGTCGTCCAGCTCACCCGGGCCCCAGGTGCCGGCGTGTAGCGGGCCGGAAACGAACTCCCAGAACGGCTCGAAGTCTTGAAACTGCGCCTTGCCGGGATCGTAATAATGCGCGGCGGTGTAGTGCATATCGGCGGTGAGCCAGACGATATTGCGCACGCCGGCGCGCTTGATGGAGGCCAGAAGGTCGGCGATCTCGTGCTCGCGCCGGTCGGGCGGACCATCGCCGAGCGCGACGGCGTCGAGACTGATCAGGCCGATCGGAAGATCAGCCGCAATCACCTTCCAGGTTGCGCGCGAGGCCGCGAGCTCACGCTTCAGCCAGGCGAGTTGCTCGGCACCCAAGATCCAACCGCGGTGATCGCCGCCCTTGTTCCAGCTGTCGTCGCGATAGCTGCGCATGTCGATCATGAAGACGTCGAGCAGCGGGCCGTAGGCGATCTTGCGATAGACCCGGCCTTGCTGCGCGCCGATATCGCGGATCGGCATGAAGTCGAAGAAGGCGCGGCGGGCGCGCGCAATCAGGCGCGGGGTGCCGTCGTCCTCATAGCCCGCCTCGTCGTGGCTGCCGGTCGGCGACCAGTCGTTGGTGACCTCGTGGTCGTCCCACTGCGCGAACATCGGCACCTCGGCGTGGAAGGCGCGAAAGTTCTCGTCGAGATGGTTGTATTTGTAATTGCCGCGAAACTGCGCCAGCGTGTGCGCGACCTCGGACTTTTCCTCGGTCACGAGGTTGCGCCAGATCTCGCCGTTCGGCAGCTTCTGCTCGGAAGGAACCGTGCAGTCGGCGTAGATGTGATCGCCGGAGTGGATGAAGAAATCCGGGCGGTTGTCGAGCATGGTGCGATAGCTGCGATAGCCGCCGCGCGAAATGTCGATGCCCCAGCCCTGTCCCGCGACATCCCCGGACCACAGGAACGAGATCGAGCGGGCAGCGGACGGCGCGGTGCGAAAATGGCCGACGCGGCTTTCGCCGGCAATGCCGGTCGCGACGTCGTCGAAGCGCACGCGGTAGAAGATATCCTGGCCGGGCGGCAGATCGTTCAGCAGCAGCTTTGCGGTGAAATCCGCATCAAGCAGAGCGTCGCGCGAAGCTGACGCAATGATGGTCTTGAAGCTCTCGACGGTCGAGCATTCCACCTGCATCCGCGCGGGCCGGTCGGCGCGCGCCCAGATCACGGCGGAGTCGCCAGAGACATCGCCGGACTGAATACCGCCCGCGATCTGCGGCCGGTCGGCGGCGCGGCTGAGGTGCGGCATTGCGAGCGTGCCGAGCGAGGCGACGGCGAGGCTGGAGGTCGAGCGGACCAGGAATTGCCGCCGGGTCCATGCGCGCGAAGCGCGGAGCGTTGCCATTCAGGAAACCTTCGTCGAATCGCGACGGAAGGTGCCTGCGCTCCTTGACTCCTACCCTTACGGTTTCTTGACTCCGCGCCTACGGTTTTGCGACGCGCGGATGACGGGGCGAGATAGCCCCGCAGGCGGGGAGAGGCGTAGAGACACGAAGCCTCTAGCGCTGCCAGTTGCAGATGCCGCCGGAACGGCAGGGCCAGGTCTGGATGCGGGTATCTCTCGCCTGTGCATCCAGCGGATTGCCGCGGCGGTGCGCGAGCTTGGCGCGGGCTGCGCGCGGCTTGGCGTGCGCGACCTTCGGCTCGGCCACGTGCACGCGCTCGGCTGCGACCTTCTTCGGCACGTCGACCGGCTCGGCGCGGGCCTGCGCCTCGTTGCCACCCTTCGCCTCGAGTGCGACCGGCGCAAACTGCGTCTCGGGCCCGAGCCGCTTCGGCGACAGAACTGCCTTCGAAAGGTCGAGGCCGAGATATTCGTCTGGCTTGTAGTCGTCAGCGCGCGCGAAGCCGCCCCATGCGATCACGAGGGCAACGGCAACTGCAAAAGAAACGCTTTTCAGGACCACGGACGCCTCCTGAAATTGATTTTGAAGGTATTTTATCCTTATTTAGGAGGCCTCGCGCGCGATTCCAGCGTCCATTTGCCGCCGTGGTTAAGAAGTTTGGCGGTGTCAGGCGACCTTTCGCGTCGCCCCCGTCCCATCCAGGAACCCCATCAGACGGCTGCGGATGATCTGTTCCGCCTCGCTCATGATGCGATCGACGAGTTCCTTGCAGGAGGGGATGTCATGGATCAACCCTGCGACCATGCCGCAGCTCCAGGCGCCGGCGTCCATCTGTCCCTCCAGCATGATCCTGGGATATACGCCCGCGACCTGGTCGTGGATGTCATCGATCTTCAGCTTGTCGCCCTTCTCGCGCTCGATCTCGATGAGGCGATCGACATTGGCGTTCCTCAGCACGCGTTCGGTGTTGCGCAGGCTCCGCATGATCAGGCGGGTGTCGAGCTCGGTCGCCGCGACCAGCGCATTCTTCACGTTCTGATGCACGGGCGCTTCCTTGGTGGCGATGAAGCGCGTGCCCATGTTCATGCCGGCGGCACCCAGCGACAATGCCGCGACGAGGCTGCGCCCGTCGGCCATGCCGCCGGAGGCGACGAACGGGATCTTCAATTCCTCCGCCGCGCGCGGCAGCAGGATCATGTTGGGAATGTCATCCTCGCCGGGATGACCGCCGCACTCGAAGCCGTCGACGCTGACAGCGTCGCAGCCGATCCGCTCGGCCTTGAGTGAGTGACGCACCGAGGTGCATTTGTGGATGACCTTGATGCCCGCCGCCTTCAGCGCCGGCATGTATTGTTCGGGGCTGCGGCCCGCCGTCTCCACCGCCTTGATGCCGCCCTCGACAATGGCCGCGATGTATTCCGGATAGGGCGGCGCCGCGAAGGTCGGCAGGAAGGTGAGGTTCACGCCGAACGGCTTGTCGGTCATGTCGCGGCAGCGCGCGATTTCCTTGGCGAGCAATTCCGGCGTCTTCTGCGTGAGGCCGGTGATGATGCCGAGCCCGCCGGCATTGGAGACGGCAGCGGCCAGCTCGGCAAAGCCGACGAAATGCATGCCGCCCTGGATGATGGGGTGCTCGATGCCGAACAGCTCGGTGATCGCGGTCTTCACTTAATTCGCCTCCCGGAATTTGCTCAGGTTGGGTTCAGTCTAGCCGGACTTTTGCGCCGCGGTCACCATTTCTCTCCGAGGGAGCGGGCCAAAGGAGCCGAGGAGGTGAGTCGAGACACCAAGTCTGGTTGCAAGTCCCGTCATCCTGAGGTGCGATCCTAGCGGCGCAGGCGCGCCGCTAGGTGAGCCTCGAAGGATGTACGGCCCAGCTGCGAGCCGGGCCGTCGCCCTTCGAGGGCCGCTGAAGAAGCGGCCACCTCAGGGTGACGGGGAGACAGCGTCAATCGCGGTAAGACCAAGCCACAGTGCATACTCTCAATGTCCCCGCGCCGGCGCGCCCAGCTTGATCGGCCGCAGCACCGCCGCCGTGGGGATCATCAGCACCGCAATGATCGCCAACGTCCAGAACACGTCGATATAGGCGAGCAAATCAACCTGCTGCTGCAAGGTGCGGCCGACCCAGGCGAGCGCCTGTGACGCGGCATCGCTCGCGTTCGAGCCCTGGGCCTGGAAGTAGCGCGTCATCGCGTCGATGGTCTGCTGATAGCCGAGGTCGGATGGCGCGGCGTGCTCGATCAGTCGGCTCTGGTGGAATTGCTGGCGCTGCGCCAGAACCGTCTGCGCCAGCGCGACGCCCATGGATCCGCCGATGTTGCGGGCGACGTTGATCAGCGCGGAGGCCTGGTTGGTCTTGTCAGGCGGCACGCCGTCATAGGACGCGGTCGTCACCGGCAGGAACAGGAATGGCAGGCCCAGCGCGAGGAAGATGCGCGACAGCGCCGCATAGCCATAGGTGATGTCGCCGGTGAGCCCGGTGAGATGCCACATCGAGAACGCGACGATGGCAGCGCCGAACATGATCAGATATTTCGGCTGCACCGTGCTGACGAGGCGGCCGACCACCGGCATCAGCACCAGGGTCGCGATGCCGCCGGGCGACAGCGCGAGGCCGGCCAGCATCGCCGTGTAGTTCAGCTCGGTCTGGAGCAGTTGCGGCAGCAGCTGGGTGGTCGAGATCAGCACCGCGCCCGTGCCGAGCATGACCAGGAAGCAGGCGGCGAACTGGCGCCGGCCGAGCAAGCGAAGATCAACGATGGGATCTTCCCGCGTCAGCTCCCACGGGATCAGCGCGAGCAGCGAGACCGCGGCCAGCACCGCGAAGACGACGATCATGTTCGACCCGAACCAGTCGTTGCGCTGACCCTCGTCGAGGACGAATTCGAGCGAGCCGAGCCCGATCGCGACCAGCAGGAAGCCGACATAGTCGACGCGCAGGCCCTTGCTCAGCAGCTTCTCCCTCTCCTCCTCCGCGCCCGACGGCTCCTTGACCAGCGTACCGACCAGGAACAGCGAGAGCAGCCCCATCGGCACGTTGATCAGGAACACCCAGTGCCAGCTGTAGGTATCGGTGATCCAGCCGCCGAGCGTCGGACCGATCACCGGCGCGACCACGACGGCGACGCCGTAGATGGCGAAAGCCTGGCCGCGCTTGTGCGGCGGGAAGGAGTCGGCAAGGATCGCCTGCTCGCTGGTGGCCATGCCGCCGCCGCCGAGCCCCTGCAGGATGCGAAACAGCACCAGCGATTGCAGATTCCAGGCGAAACCGCACAGCAGCGATGCGATCGAGAAGATCGCGACGCATATCATGTAGAAGCGCTTGCGGCCGATCACCGTCGACAGCCAGCCCGAGATCGACAGCACGATCGCGTTGGCGACGAGATAGCTGGTGATGACATAGGTGCTCTCGTCGATGCCGACCGCGAGGCCACCGGCGATGTGGCGAAGCGCGACATTGGCGATGGTGGTGTCGAGCACCTCCATGAAGGTCGCGATCGAGACCACGAAGGCGATCAAATAGGGATTGTGCCCGCCGGCCGCGGAGCGCTCCGGCGACCAGCCGCCTGCGGATGCGCCGCCTTGCGCAGCGTCCGTCATCGCACCCTGGTCCAGGGCACGACCGACATGCCGGGACCGACCGGCAGATCGGCCGGCCAGTTGTCGACCACGATCTTCACCGGCACGCGCTGCACCACCTTGACGTAGTTGCCGGTCGCGTTCTCCGCCGGCAGCAGGCTGAACGCGGTGCCGGAGCCCGGCTGCACGGAATCGACATGGCCGGTAAGCTTGCGGCCGGGATAGGCATCGATGCGGATCTCGACCGGCTGGCCCGGACGCATGTCGTTCAGCTGCGTCTCCTTGTAGTTGGCGACGATCCAGACCTCGTCGGGCACAAACATCATCAGGCTCTGCCCCGCCGTCACGAAGGTGCCCTTGGCGCCCGAGAGCTTGACGACACGGCCCGATTGCGCCGCGACGACGTTGGTGTACTGCAAGTTCAGCTTGGCTTGATCGAGCTGCGCCTGCGACTGCTCAAGCTGCGCCTTGGCGCCTTCGAGCTGGGCTTGCAGCGTCTTGATGCCGAGTTGCGCCGCCGTCACCGCGGTCTTGGCGCGCTCGGTGTTGGCCTGCTGGGCCTGAAGGTCGGAACGGGTCTGCTGCTGGCGCTGCACGGTGCCGGCCCCCTTCTCGACGAGATCCTCGGCGCGCTTGAACTCCTCTTGCGAGAATTGCAGCTGAGCCTGCGCCTGTTCGAGCTGTGCCTGGGCCTGCTTGATCTGTTCCTGCTGCGAATCGATCTGCGCCTCGACGTTGGCGACGTTCGCCTTGGCGCTGGCGACTTGCGCATTGGCCTGATCGATGGCGATACGGTAGTCGCGCTCGTCGATCCTGGCGAGGAGATCGCCCGCACTGACGTGCTGGTTGTCCGTCACCGGGATGTCGGTCACGTAGCCGCCGACTTTCGAGGCCACCGAAAAGCTGCGTGCGGCGACGAAGGCATCGTCGGTGGATTCATAGTGGCGCGCCTGCAGCCAATAGAGCAGACCGCCAATGAGTGCGGCGATCAGCACGAAGGCGCCGGCGGTTGCCAGCAGCCAATGCTGACGAAGCCGGTCTCGCAGCGACGGCGCCTTCGCCGGCTGACTGGTCTCGCTTGTATGATCGGGAGGCGTTTTTGGAGCTTCCTTCGCCCTCTGCGGCTGCTCCGCGGACGGCCCACGCTCCCGGGTTTGAGCATCCACGGCCAACACCTTTCTCGGGACTCAACCGGCGGCAGGTGGCAACGAGCCGCCTCGCCCGCCGCGAGCCTAACCGCAGCACCGAAGCATGGTTCCGCATCGCGAGAGGCCCGCCGCCATTCGTGAATGCCTGCTCAAAAAGGAAGCGCGGCACAGTTGCGTGCCGCGCTCGTCTCTGACGTCCCACGGGAAGCCCGCCTGTCTCAGTGCGTCTTCGTCTCGTGCCATTTCTCGAGATCGGGCTTCTCCTCGTCCGATCCCTGCTCCTTCTCCGGATTGCCCTTCCAGGGCTTGTCCGTCTGCCGGTGCGAACCCCAGTCGTTCTGCTGCCGAGGATCGTCGTTGGGCCGTTCCTTGCTCATCGATCTCCCTTTCCGGGAACGTCAAGCGAAGGGAACACCGTAATAGGAGTTGATGCCGCGCACAGTTGCGTCATCACCCCAGTTCCAATCGCTTCGTTCGCCATATTTCGGGGCCCCTTCCAGTTCCTTGGTGGTGATGCCGGTGACGTACCCGCCAAGCTCCGTGTCGTATTTCAGCGACTGCCAGGGCAACGGGTAGTGGTCGTTGCCGAGGCCCAGGAATCCGCCGAAGCCAAGCACGGCGTAAGACACCCTGCCGCTGACCTTGTCGATCATCACGCGTTCGATCGAACCGATCCGGTTGCGGTCGGCGCCGTAGACCGACGTTCCCTCGACCTTGTCGCTGCCGATCAGCCGTCCCATCTCGCTGCGGCCCAGCTCGCCTTGATTCAGCATCTTAATCCTCCACTCAGCCAATATGAATCAACCGGATGAGCAAGCGATCGTTCCGGCGCAGATGTTCCCGGAAGCGAGCCAGGAACATCGCAGGGAAGGAGCCGTTCTCTGAACTTCACGCACAACCGAGAGCCACGCGCGATGTCCCAGACCGTCTCCGACTTCATCGTCCAGCGTCTGCATCAATGGGGCGTGCGACACATCTTCGGCTATCCCGGCGACGGCATCAACGGCGTGTTCGGCGCGATGAGCCGGGCCCAAGGCAAGGAAGAAGAGATCGGCTTCGTGCAGGCGCGGCACGAGGAGATGGCGGCATTCATGGCCAGCGCCTACGCAAAATTCTCTGGGCAACTCGGCGTCTGCATCGCGACCTCGGGCCCAGGTGCCTCGCATCTCATCACCGGGCTCTACGATGCGCTGCTCGATCACCAGCCGGTGCTGGCGATTGTCGGCCAGCAGGCCCGCAACGCTCTCGGCGGACACTATCAGCAGGAGCTCGACCTTCTCTCGATGTTCAAGGACGTCGCCGGCGCCTACGTCATGCAGGCATCCTCGCCTGCGCAAGTGCGACACCTGATCGACCGAGCGGTGCGGATCGCGCTGGCGCGGCGGACCCCGACCGTGATCATCCTGCCCAACGACCTGCAGGAAGAAGCCTTCGAGAGCCCCCCACGTGCACACGGCACGCTGCATTCCGGCATTGGTTACAGCGCGCCCAGCATCATGCCGCGTGAGGCCGATCTCGATCGCGCCGCGGAAGTGCTGAATGCCGGCAAGAAGGTCGCGATGCTCGTCGGCGCCGGCGCACTTGGCGCCACCGACGAGGTGATTGCGGTCGCTGACCGGCTCTCGGCCGGCTGCGCCAAGGCGCTGCTCGGCAAGGCAGCGCTGCCCGACGACCTGCCGTGGGTCACCGGCTCGATCGGCCTGCTCGGCACCGAGCCCAGCTACAACATGATGATGGAGTGCGACACGCTGCTGATGGTCGGCTCGGCCTTCCCCTACGCCGAGTTCCTGCCGAAGGAAGGCGCGGCGCGGGGCGTGCAGATCGACATCGACGCCGGCATGATGTCGATCCGCTTTCCCATGGAGGTCGGCCTCGTGGGCGACGCCGCCGAGACGTTGCGCGCTCTGTTGCCGCGGCTGAAACCCAAGAGCGACGGCGCCTGGCGCCAGGGTATCGAAGACGACGTCACGACATGGTGGAAGACGCTGGATGGCCGGGCACATCAGCCGGCAGCGCCGGTCAATCCGCAGCTCGTCGCCTGGGAATTGTCCCCGCGCCTGCCCGACCGCGCGATCATCACCAGCGATTCCGGCTCCTGCGCCAACTGGTTCGCCCGCGACCTGAAGATGCGGCGCGGCATGATCGCCTCGCTCTCCGGCGGCCTCGCCTCGATGGGCGCCGCGGTGCCCTATGCGCTCGCCGCGAAGTACGCCCATCCGGACCGTCCGGTGATTGCCCTCGTCGGCGACGGCGCGATGCAGATGAACAACATGGCCGAACTGATCACCGCCGCGAAATACTGGCGCTCGTGGCGCGACCCGCGCTTCATCGTCTGCGTCTTCAACAACGAGGATCTCAACCAGGTGACCTGGGAGCAGCGCATCATCAATGGCGATCCCAAATTCGAAGCCTCGCAGCGCATTCCCGACGTCTCCTATTCCCGCTTCGCCGAGCTCATCGGCCTGCGCGGCATCTTCGTCGACAGCCCACAGCTGCTCGGCTCGGCCTGGGAGCAGGCGCTGGGAAGCGAGATGCCCGTCGTGCTGGAGGTGAAGACCGATCCCGAAGTGCCGCCGCTGCCGCCGCATATCACGCTTCAGCAGGCCAAGAACTTCTCGCTCGCCCTCTTGAAGGGCGATCCGAACGAAAGCGGGATGATCAAGGGAGCAGCGCGGCAGGTGCTCGAAACGATCCTGCCCGGAAAGCAGTGAGGTCAACCATGAGTGACTTTCGCGACATCCAGCACGGCGTCAACGATCCCGTCGACGGCGTCGACGTGAAATACCATTTCAACGACAACAAGACTCCGCATGAGCGTGCACAGCACCATGCCGATGTGCGTGCCGACGCCACGGCCGCCCCCGCCGAGCCGTTTCTGCCCGAGCGGCTTCGACGCAAACCGACCGATCCGATCAATCCGCGCACCGGGCGGAATCCGACGGATTAGTCGTTAGGAACCTCGGCGCATGCGACGTGTTGATCGGCGCAACACCGCGCGGCAAGAGGCCGCGCGCCCCACTCGGAGGGACCGAACCATGAAACGTGCCATCATCGCCCTTGCCTGCGTGCTTGTCGCCGGGCCCGCGATCGCCCAGTCGCTGGGCGAGAAGACCGGCGTCAATTCGGCGCTCGGCGTCGCGCCAACGACTGCCGACTTCGTCAAGCAGGTCGCCATCAGCGACATGTTCGAGATCGAGTCGAGCAAACTTGCCACGCAAAAGGGCAACGCGCAGGAGAAGAGCTTCGCGCAACAGATGGTGACCGACCACACCAAGACTAGCACCGAGCTCAAGGGCCTCGTCGGTGACGGCAAGGTGCAGGCGACCCTGCCGACGGCGCTCGACAGCTCGCACCAGAGCAAGCTCGACAAGCTCAAGAGTGCGAATGGCAAGGACTTCAGCTCGGACTACAACTCCTATCAGGTGAGCGCCCATGAGGATGCCGTGTCGCTGTTCGAGCGCTACGCCAAGGGCGGCGACAATTCCACGCTGAAGGATTGGGCCGGCAAGACTCTGCCGGCGCTCAAGCACCATCTCGACATGGCCAAGGAGCTCGGCAAGGCGCCGAGCGTCGGCCAGACGAAGTAACCTCGAACGCGGGCGCCGGCTTGGCCGGCGTCCTCTGCGTCCCGGCAACGATGCCTGGCTCCCGCGCGTTGCGATCACGGACGTCGCGGAGAGCATCGTGGCCCAGCAGGACAGGCCCCCAATATCCAGCCGGCACGTCGTTCGCGCCGCGAGCATGTCGCTCGCCGCGGCACGCTGGCGTCTTCGACCGCGAAAGGAGATCCGCACATGGCCGAGCAGCCGCTGATCGATCCCGTCGGCCGCTTTCCGAAGCCGCCGTTCAAAAAGCAGTCGCAGCCCTGGCCGGGCCTCGCCGGCAAGATGGAGCCGCGGCCGGACCATGGCGAGACCAGCTACAGGGGCTCCGGTCGGCTCGCCGGCCGCAAGGCGCTGATCACCGGCGGCGATTCCGGCATGGGCCGCGCCGCCGCCATTGCCTATGCGCGTGAAGGAGCCGACGTCGCCATCAATTACCTGGCGGCGGAAGAGCAGGATGCGCAGGAGGTGATCGCGCTGATCAAGAAGGAAGGTCGCACCGGGCTGGCGATCCCCGGCGATCTCCAGGAGGAAGCCTTCTGCAAAAGGCTGGTCGAGCAGACCGTGCAAGGCCTTGGCGGTCTCGACATCATCGTCAACAATGCCGCCCGGCAGCAGGCGCGCGCCTCCATCCTCGACGTCTCCTCGGAGGACTTCGACGCGACCATGAAGACCAACATCTACGCGCCATTCTGGATCATCAAGGCGGCGCTGCCGCATCTCAAGCCCGGATCCTGCATCATCGGCACGACCTCCGAGCAGGCTTACGATCCCTCGCCCGATCTCTACGATTATGCGCAGACCAAGGCAGCGACGATGAACTATGTGAAGGCACTGGCCAAGCAGCTGGCGTCGAAGGGCATCCGCGTCAACGGCGTGGCGCCCGGGCCGATCTGGACGCCGCTTCAGGTCTCCGGCGGCGCCACGATGGAGAAGCTCGAAAAATTCGGCGGCATGACGCCGCTCGGCCGCCCCGGCCAGCCGGTCGAGCTCGCCTCGATCTACGTGCAGCTTGCCGCCGCCGACGCCAGCTATGCGACCGGCCAGGTTTACGGGGCGGCGGGTGGATCGGGGCAGCCTTAGCAGAGCTGGGACGCTCGCTGGAGCTCAGGAACCATCTTTGTCTCCAAGCTTTTACAAATCTGTCATGGAGGAAATATCGCCGGCTCACCGATGGCGCTCGTAACAGTCAAACCCACCCGGATCGATACGGCGATCGCGAACGAGATCGCACACAACACCAACTCGGGGCTCGAGCGTACCACCCAGATATTGACCTGGGGGGCCGACGAGCATGTGCTCATCGCGCTGGCCGCTGCGGGATGGCTCTACACCCGGCTGCGGCACCCGCAGCAGCGTCCCGTTGCAGATCACGTTCTGATGGTCTCGCTGGCGACGGCCATACTGCCGCATGTTCTGAAGTCCGTGTTCGATCAGACCAGGCCGGACCGGCTGACCGTCACCGGCCATTGGCGCGGCGTCCCCTTCTCGGGGCGATCCCGCGACGCATTTCCCTCCGGTCACGCCGTGCATATGGGCGCTCTCGCCTCGGCGGCCGGCCTGTTGCCGCCTGCCCGGCGTCGGGCGGTCCGCGCCCTTGCCGTGGTGCTATCGTTGACGCGCGTCGTGGTGCTTGCGCATTGGGCCAGCGATGTGGTGGCGGGCTTTACGCTCGGCGTCGCCGTCGAGCGACTGTTCAGGCCGTTCACGCTGGCGAAACGGCGGCCTAAAGCCTCGCGGGTCCGGTCATGACCGAATATCTCCTGCGCTTCATCGCCGGCGGCCTGATCGTCTCTGCCTTCGCGATCCTGGGCGACATGCTGCGACCGAAGAGCTTTGCCGGCCTGCTCGGCGCGGCGCCGTCGGTCGCGCTGGCCACCCTCAGCATAGCCGTCGTCCAGCACGGCCCGCGATATGTCGCCGCCGAAAGCTGGACGATGATCTATGGTGCCATCGCACTCGGCTGCTACAGCCTCGTCGTCTGCCATCTCCTGATGAGGTTTCACTTCTCCGCTCTGCCAGCCACCACCCTCGCTTTTGCCGCATGGCTCGTCGTCGCCTTCGCTCTGCTCGCGGGTTTCGGAGGTGCTGTCTGATGCTGGTCAAACTGTCTACATCGGCGCTCAAACAGACGCGGTGGTACGAGTATGGTATCCGCTTTCTGCTCGGCGGACTGGCGACCGTCCTCGCGGGGGCCGTGACCACAGGTTTCGGCGTCTCCGTCGGCGGCCTCTTCCTCGCGCTCCCCGCCATCTTCTGCGCCAGCGCAACGCTGATCGAAAGCCATGAGCGCCGCGCCAAGGAAAAGGCCGGCCTCAGCGGAGACAGACGCGGGCAGCAGGCCGCGGCGCTCGATGCCGCCGGTGCCGGCCTTGGAAGCATCGGCCTGGCGGCATTTGCTGCAGTCTTTTACGTCGTGGTTTCGACAACCGTGATCGGCGCATTCGTGGCCGCCATCGTGGTATGGGCGGCCGTGTCGGTGTCGGCGTGGTGGCTGCGGCGAAAGCTTCGCATCACCTCGCGCACCACGCAGACCGAACGCATGGGGCCATCAGCGAGGGGCCGCGGCCTCTTCCCGTAGCATCAGAAATCCATACATCTCGGCGGCCGTCTGAAGCTGATCGATGCGCGCGAGAACAACGTCACGCTGGCGGCCGTCCGGCAGGCCCGACAGTTCGTGCTCGAGCCGCAGCTTCTGCGCCCCGAGACGCTGCTCGAATGTATGTGGCTCAGATCGTCTTCGCATCTTCCGTCCTCGGTGGCTGCAGCCCCGGGCTGTTGGCCCAGCGCTCGACTTGTTCGATGACCTTCTGGTGGCTGGGACGCACCGGCTTGGGGGCTTCCGGCTCTTCGGAAAGCTTTCGGGGCAACCTGACTTCGTCGGTCATGGCTTCTCTCCCTTTCCAAGAGAATGCGCCACCGCCAAAGTCGTTTCAATAATAACCTATTGATTTTGCTATATTTTCCTACTCATTTGGCGTCTTTTTCGACTCTTATGGAACTCCCGCCAAGTTAGTTTGTTGAGTAACCTACTCAATCTACTCAATTGCGTGATCGACCATGAACGACCTTCGCGCCGAGCGCCTTCAGGTCATGCTCTCGCCGGACGAGTTGGCCGCCGTTGACGATTTCCGGTTCAAGCATCGCATGCCGACCCGAGCGGCAGCGGTCCGCGAACTGCTCAAGTTCGGACTGGCCGCCGTCGGCGTCGACGCAGCCGCGGGTGTGAAGTCGAGCAGCTTTGGCGTGTTCGGGCGCGGACCCGACGGACATACGCAGGAAGATCCCGAGAACGGCACCGGGGGCTGACTCGCAAGAACCGTCCATAAGCGAACGACCCCGGCACGGTGGGTGCCAGGGCCGTCCTTGGAGATTGCTTCCGGCGCACCGGGGGCATGACAACCGGAAGCAACCTGTCGACGCCTCGCGCGAGGATTTGTTCCTCGCGCTAATCCGTTGCGTCTAAAGCGCGATGCGATGAGGATGAATCGTCATCGCGCTTTAGGTTGTTGTTTAGGCATGATCCTTTCCGGAAGACCGCTGCGCGCTTCTCCGGATCATGCTTTAGCCGCTCGGCGCGTCGCCGGAATCGTCCGGCGTCATGCCTGAGCCCGGGGTCTTGCTGTTGTCGTTCAGCTTGGGATCGCGCGTCGCCTCTCGCGACGGTGAGCCTTTCGAACCCGCCTTTTGCGGATCCGCCTTGTGCACGGACTGCGCGCGCTGCTTGTCGCGCGGCTGCTCCTCCGCCCGTTTGTCCTTGACGATGCCGTGGTCGGAATGGGCCATGATGTGCTTCGCCTCTCCTGATGTGTCGAAGCGGTTACGCACTACGGCGTCGAATGTTCCGGCGCGGCGCTAGCTGTGTGCCGCGTGGATTGGAGCCGATGCCTTCTCCAGATGAACCTGGCGCACCGTCGTCACCGTCGCGAACGCAACCGAGACACCAAAGGCGAGAATGAGTGAAAGAAGAGCCAGACGTGGAGCCATCACAAAACCTCCTTCTGGAAGCGAAAACCAACGCGATCGACTATTCCCTGATCATTCTGGATTGGTCACTTGTGTTCCGTGAGCGGTCTCACACGCGGATTCACGAAAAGAAAGGAGAGCGCTCACGCATCCCGCTTTTGAGGGAAACGGACCACGACGGGCGGAATTTCGCCATCGAGCCAATCCTGCTCGTGAGCGAGCGCCGTCCAGGCGTCCGCCATGCGCGAAAAGCGCTTATGAGCGGGTTGTCCCTCGGCGCGCTCAGCGAGCTGAAGACAGTTATCGGCATTATCCCTGAAGATGTCAGACTGTTTCATGTTGAAGACGTGGGGACGGAACTCTCGCGTCGCAACCCGCTTTCCGGATCGTAATGTTCAGGGAACTTCGCCCGCGATTCGCTGTTTGATATCGATGCGTGTTCCTGTCGCGATCGTTCTGGCATTCATCAGCACCGCCGCGCTTGCCGACAGCACCGGTGAACGAAAGTCTGGCGACCGCCCTCCGAGCGCGACCGACGTCATCAGCGGCCTCTATGATTTCAGCCGCTTCCAGCAGGGCCTCCTGGAGAGCACCGATCTGAAGGGCAACGCCGAGGTCAAGAACCTCGCCGCCTTGCGTGCCGAGGAAGCTGCCAAGCGCGACAAGGCGCTGAAGCAGATCCAGGAGGCGATCGGCGCGGAGCCGCGCGTCGGCAAGACGACGTCCGTCGGCGCCAGCCTGATCGAGCCCGAAACCTCGGACGGACCGACTTACGTCCGAAGCTTCTATGCCTCGCAGATTCCGGAATACGAATCGGCCATCAAGCTGCTCGAAAGCTACCTGAAGGCGCCCGACAATGCGGCGCTCGCAACGTTTGCGCGCGAGCAGCTCCCGATGCTGCGCGCGCAGGTCAAGAACGCCGAGCGCACCATGGCGGACAAGTAGCCTCGTTACTTGGAGTTCTTACTTGGAGTTCGGATGATGTTGCTGGCTCTGCGGCCGCACGGTGCGATCGCTCTCCGGCATCTTGTCCCGACCCGCATCGCCATTGTCATCCTTGCCGCCCGAAGATGAGGTGCCGCTTCCGCTCGGGTTCGACCGGGTCGCCGCCCCCGTGGTCGGTGAATCCGCCTTCGGGCTGGCGGAGCTCGCGGCGGGATCGCCGGTCACCGCCCCGCGGCCGCTGGGCGCTCCGCCCTGCGCCAAGGCTGACCCGGCAAACAGCATGACGACGATCGCAGCAAGTCCTGCTTTCATATTCCTTCTCCCTGTTTTGGGGCTAACCGCGAGGCTCGGCGCTCCGTTCCGAAGGGGCCTTCCGGGGATCGACAATGGGGCGGGTCGCCGATGCCGTTTCTTTTTTGAACCCCAATGGAACCAATTCAGCGGATTGCGGTTATTGCCGTCGGGCTGAGCAAGACAGGTTCCATACCTCGCGTCACACGTTGGCGCTTGATTTCGAATTTGGCTGACGCTCTATTTTGACAATTGCGTCTTGCCGTGGATTCGGCCGACACCTGCGGGGGAATCAGTATGAGCGACCTCGATCCCGGATCTGCATCACGGTCCGGTCGTCGCGTCCCAAAGCCAAAACCCAACGGTGTATCGGATCCGGATTCCCGGGCCGAATTGCTGCTCGCCCTGCAGGCCATGCGCAGCGGCGATTTCTCCGTCCGGATGAGCGGCGACTATCTCGGCATCGACGGCAAGATCGCCGACACTTTTAATGAAATCATCGCCGCCAACCAGCGCATGGCGCAGCAGCTCGAGCTGGTCGGCCAGGTGGTCGGCCGCGAAGGCAAGACGCGCCAGCGCGTGAAATTCGGCCTCGCCTCCGGCTCCTGGGCCGACATGGAAGGCTCCGTCAACACGCTGATCGACGACCTGCTGTGGCCGACCCGCGAGGTGACGCGTGCGGTCGCCGCGGTGGCGCAAGGCGACCTGCTTCAGACCGTCAAGCTCGACGTCGATGGCCGTCCGCTCCGGGGCGAATTCCTGCAGTCGGCGACCATCGTCAACACCATGATCAAGCAGCTCGGCGTGTTCACCTCCGAGGTGACGCGCGTGGCGCGCGAGGTCGGCACCGAAGGCAAGCTCGGCGGCCAGGCCCAGGTGCCTGAGGTGACCGGCGTCTGGAAGGACCTTACCGAGAGCGTCAACTCGATGGCGAACAACCTGACCAACCAGGTTCGCAACATCGCCGAGGTGACGATCGCGGTCGCCAACGGCGACCTCTCCAAGAAGATCACGGTCGACGTCCGCGGCGAGATCCTTCAGCTCAAGGAAGCCATCAACACGATGGTGGACCAGCTCCGCTCCTTCGCCTCCGAAGTGACGCGCGTGGCGCGCGAGGTCGGCACCGACGGCAAGCTCGGCGGCCAGGCGATCGTGCCCGGCGTCGCCGGCACCTGGAAGGACCTGACCGACTCCGTCAACGCGATGTGCGGCAACCTGACCGCGCAGGTCCGCAACATCGCCAACGTCACCACCGCCGTGGCGCGCGGCGACCTCTCGCGCAAGATCACGGTGGACGTGCGCGGCGAGATCCTGGAGCTAAAGGACACCATCAACACCATGGTGGACCAGCTCAACTCGTTCGCTTCGGAGGTGACGCGCGTCGCCCGCGAGGTCGGCACCGAAGGAAAGCTCGGTGGCCAGGCGCAGGTGCCTGGCGTCGCCGGCACCTGGAAGGACCTCACCGACAACGTCAACTTCATGGCCTCGAACCTGACGGCGCAGGTCCGCAACATCGCCGACGTCGCCACCGCGATCGCGAGCGGCGACCTCTCGAAGAAGATCACGGTGAACGTCTCGGGCGAAATCCTTCAGTTGAAGGAGACGCTCAACACCATGGTCGACCAGCTCAACGCGTTTGCCGGCGAAGTGACGCGCGTGGCGCGCGAGGTCGGTACCGAGGGCCGGCTCGGCGGCCAGGCCAACGTGCTCGGCGTCGCCGGCACCTGGAAGGACCTCACCGAAAGCGTCAACTCGATGGCGTCGAACCTGACGGCCCAGGTCCGCAACATCGCCGAGGTGACCACCGCGGTCGCCGGCGGCGACTTGTCGAAGAAGATCACCGTGGACGTGCGCGGCGAGATCCTGGAGCTGAAGGACACCATCAACACCATGGTGGACCAGCTCAACGCCTTCGCCGGCGAGGTCACGCGCGTCGCCCGCGAGGTCGGCACCGAAGGCAAGCTCGGCGGCCAGGCCGTCGTGCGCGGCGTCGGCGGCACCTGGAAGGACCTCACCGACAGCGTCAACTCGATGGCCTCGAACCTCACCGGCCAGGTCCGCAACATCGCCGAGGTCGCGACCGCCGTGGCGAAAGGCGATTTGTCCAAGAAGATCACGGTGAACGTGTCGGGCGAAATCCTTCAGCTGAAGGAAACGCTCAACACCATGGTCGACCAGCTCAACGCCTTCGCCGGCGAAGTCACGCGCGTCGCGCGCGAGGTCGGCACCGACGGCAAGCTCGGCGGCCAGGCCGGCGTGCCCGGCGTCGCCGGCACCTGGAAGGACTTGACGGACTCCGTGAACTCGATGGCGGGCAACCTCACCGCCCAGGTCCGCAACATCGCCGAGGTCGCGACCGCGATCGCCGGCGGCGACCTGTCGCGCAAGATCACCGTGGACGTGCGCGGCGAGATCCTGCAGCTCAAGGACACGCTGAACACGATGGTCGACCAGCTCAACCGCTTCGCGGGCGAGGTGACGCGCGTGGCGCGCGAGGTCGGTACCGAAGGCCGCCTCGGTGGTCAGGCCAACGTGCCCGGCGTCGCCGGCACCTGGAAGGACCTCACCGACAGCGTGAATTCGATGGCGGGCAACCTCACCGCCCAGGTCCGCAACATCGCCGAAGTGACCACCGCCGTGGCGCGCGGCGACCTGTCGCGCAAGATCACCGTCGACGTGAAGGGCGAAATCCTCGAGCTCAAGAACACCATCAACACCATGGTGGACCAGCTCAACGGCTTTGCCGGCGAAGTCACGCGTGTGGCGCGCGAGGTCGGCACCGAAGGCAAGCTCGGCGGCCAGGCTGAAGTGCCCGGCGTCGCCGGCACCTGGAAGGACCTCACCGACAACGTCAACTTCATGGCCTCGAACCTGACGGCCCAGGTCCGCAACATCGCGGAGGTCGCGACTGCCATCGCCGGCGGCGACCTGTCGAAGAAGATCACGGTGGACGTGCGCGGCGAGATCCTGCTGCTCAAGGACACCTTGAACACCATGGTCGAGCAGCTGCGCTCCTTCGCCGCCGAAGTGACGCGCGTCGCGCGCGAGGTCGGCACCGAAGGCCGGCTCGGCGGTCAGGCCGTCGTGCCCGGCGTCGGCGGCACGTGGAAGGATCTGACCGACAACGTCAACCTTTTGGCGGCGAACCTCACCACCCAGGTCCGCAACATCGCCGAAGTGACCACGGCGGTCGCGCGCGGCGACTTGTCGCGCAAGATCACCGTCGACGTGAAGGGCGAAATCCTCGAGCTGAAGAACACCATCAACACCATGGTGGACCAGCTCAACGCCTTCGCCGGCGAAGTCACGCGCGTGGCGCGCGAGGTCGGCACCGAGGGCGAGCTCGGCGGCCAGGCCCAGGTGCCCGGCGTCGCCGGCACCTGGAAGGATCTCACCGACACCGTCAACTTCATGGCGGCGAACCTGACCGAGCAGGTCCGCGGCATCGTCAAGGTTGTGACCGCGGTCGCCAACGGCGACCTCAAGCAGAACCTCACTGTGAAATCCAAGGGCGAAGTCGCCGCTCTCGCCGATACCATCAACAACATGACCGAGACGCTCGCGACCTTCGCCGACCAGGTGACGTCGGTGGCACGCGAGGTCGGCGTCGAAGGCCGGCTCGGCGGCCAGGCCGACGTGCCCCGCGCCGCCGGCACCTGGAAGGACCTCACTGGTAACGTCAACCTGCTCGCGGCCAACCTCACCTCGCAGGTGCGCGCGATCGCGGAAGTCGCGACCGCCGTGACCAAAGGCGATCTGACGCGGTCGATCCAGGTCGACGCCCGCGGCGAGCTCGCCGAGCTGAAAGACAACATCAACACGATGATCACGAACCTCCGTCTCACGACGGACGTGAACACCGAGCAGGACTGGCTGAAGACCAACCTCGCCAAATTCACCAACATGCTGCAAGGCCAGCGCGACCTCACCACGGTGGGCCGGCTGCTGCTCACCGAGCTGTCGCCGCTGGTGAACGCCCATACCGGCGTGATCTACCAGGTCGAGAGCGAGGACAATCCGCAGCTCCTGCTGCTGGCCTCCTATGCCAGTGACGGCATCTACCCGTATCAGCGCGTGCTGCAGTTCGGCGACGGCTTGATCGGCCAGTGCGCGCTCGACAAGCGGCCGCGCGTGGTCGCCGACATTCCGTCCGACGCGGTGCCGATCAACTCGGCGCTGTTCCGGGTCGCGCCGAAGAACCTCGTCGTGCTACCGGTGCTGTTCGAGGGCCAGGTCAAGGCCGTGATCGAGCTCGCCTCGCTCGTCTCCTTCACGACCTCGCAGATGACTTTCCTGGAGCAGCTCACCGACTCCATCGGCATCGTGCTCAATTCGATCGAAGCGACCATGCAGACCGAAGGCCTGCTCAAGCAGTCGCAGCAGCTTGCCGGCGAACTCCAGACCCAGCAGCGCGAATTGCAGCAGACCAACGACCAGCTCGAACAGAAGGCACAGCAGCTCGCCGAGCGCAACGTCGAGGTCGAGCGCAAGAATCAGGAGATCGAGCAGGCCCGCCGCGCCCTCGAGGAAAAGGCGACCGAGCTCGCGCTGACCTCGAAGTACAAGTCCGAATTCCTCGCCAATATGAGCCACGAGCTGCGCACGCCGCTGAACTCGATCCTGATCCTGGGACAGCAGCTCACCGACAATCCGGACGGCAACCTCTCGGCCAAGCAGGTCGAATTCGCCCGCACCATCCACGGCGCCGGCACCGACCTGCTCAATCTGATCAGCGACATTCTGGATCTGTCCAAGATCGAATCCGGCACGGTGACGGTCGACGCCGAGGAAATCCTGACCGCGAACCTGCTGGAGACCGTCGGACGGCCGTTCCGGCATGAGGCGGACAACCGCAATCTGTCATTCAAGATCGACGTCGATCCGGCCCTCCCACGCAGCATCGTCACCGACTCCAAGCGCCTGCAACAGGTGCTGAAGAACCTGCTCTCCAACGCCTTCAAGTTCACCGCCGAAGGCGAGGTGCGCCTCAATGTCGCCGCCGCGGTCGGCGGCTGGGGAACGGATCATCCGGTACTGAACTCCGCGCCGGCGGTGATCGCGTTCGAAGTGTCCGACACCGGCATCGGCATTCCCCTGGAGAAGCAGAAGCTGATCTTCGAGGCGTTCCAGCAGGCCGACGCCGGCACCAGCCGGAAATATGGCGGCACCGGCCTTGGGCTTGCGATCAGTCGCGAACTGGCAAGCCTGCTCGGCGGCGAGATTCATCTGCGCAGCTCGCCAGGCAAGGGCTCGTCGTTCACGCTGTATCTGCCGCTCAAATATTCCGGCCCGACGCTCGCGCCGCGCGCCGCACCCGCGCCGCAGCAATACAACCAGCCGCCGGCGCTGCAGCCGGCCGCGCCGGAGCAGCAGCGCGTCATCGAGCAGCTTCCCGACGACCGGCTCAACCTCGAGCCTGGCGACAGCATCCTCCTGATCGTCGAGGACGACCCGCATTATGCACGTGTGCTGGTCGACCTCGCGCGCGACAAGGGATTCAAGGTCCTGGTCGCCGGCCGCGGCGCCGAGGCGCTGGAGCTTGCCAAGCAGTACCAGCCGAGAGCAGTCTCGCTCGACGTGTTCCTGCCTGACATGCTCGGCTGGACCGTGCTGAGCCAGCTCAAGCACAACCCGCTGACCCGCCACATCCCCGTGCAGATCATCACGCTCGACGAGGACCGCCAGCATGCGCTGGCCCGTGGCGCGTTCTCCTTCGTCAACAAGCCGACGACGACCGAAGGCGTCTCGGCGGCGCTGACGCAGATCAAGGAATATGCGCGTCCCAGGCGCAAGCGGCTCCTGATCGTCGAGGACAACGAGGCCGAGCAGCTTTCGATCCGCGAGCTGCTGCACCACGACGACATCGAGATCGTGACGACCGACACCGGCGCCGGCGCGCTGTCGACGCTGCGCGAGGCGCCCTGCGACTGCGTGGTGCTCGACCTCAGGCTGCCCGACATGAGCGGCTTCGAGGTGCTGGACCAGATCCGCAACGACGAGGCGCTGTCGAACGTTCCGGTCGTCGTCTTCACCGGCCGCGAGCTTTCGGCGGAGGAGGATGCGGAACTCCACACCATGGCGCGCAGCATCGTGGTCAAGGGCGTGGAATCGCCCGAGCGCCTGCTCGACGAGACCGCGCTGTTCCTGCACCGCGTGATCACGGAGCTTCCGGTCGAGAAGCAGCGCATGCTGGAGAAGCTGAACAGTTCCGACGAGGATTTGATCGGCAAGACCGCGCTTCTCGTCGACGACGACGCCCGCAACATCTTCGCGCTGTCGAGCGTGCTGGAACGGCGCGGCATGAAGGTGCTGACCGCCACGACCGGCAGTGAAGCCGTCACCCTGGTCGAATCCAACCCGGAGATCGCCATCGTTCTGATGGACATCATGATGCCGCAGATGGATGGCTACCAGACCATCGGCGTCATTCGCGAAAACCCGGCCTTCGCCCGCCTTCCGATCATCGCGCTGACCGCCAAGGCGATGAAGGGTGACCGGGAAAAATGCCTCGAAGCCGGCGCGTCCGATTACCTCGCCAAACCCGTCAACACCGATCAATTGCTGCTTGCGATCCGCATGTGGCTGCACCGCTGAGTTGGGCCCGCGAATGGACCACGAAAAGGTCAACATCCTGCTCGTCGACGACCAGCCGGCCAAGCTGCTCGCCTATGAGGTGATCCTGAAGGAACTCGGCGAGAACCTCGTGATCGCTTCGTCCGGACGCGAGGCGCTGGAGGTGCTGCTCAAGACCGAGATCGCGGTGATCCTGGTCGACGTCTGCATGCCCGAGCTCGACGGCTTCGAGCTCGCCGCGATGATCCGCGAGCATCCGCGCTTCCAGAAGACCGCGATGATCTTCATCTCCGCCATCCAGGTCAGCGACATCGACCGGTTGCGCGGCTACGAGATGGGCGCGGTCGACTACGTGCCGGTCCCGGTCGTACCGGAAGTGCTGCGCGCCAAGATCAAGGTGTTTGCCGAGCTGTACCGCAAGACCCGCGAGCTGGAACGGCTGAACCAGGAGCTCGAGGACCGCGTCCGCGCGCGCACCGCGGAACTGGAGAACTCCACCGCGAAGCTGCGCGAAAGCGAGCAGCGGCGCAGCATGGCGATCGCCGCCGGCAAGATGGGCTCCTGGGATTGGGACTGGATCAGCGGCGACTGGATGTGGGACGAGGGGCAATATCGCATCTTTGGCGTCGGCGCGGAGAGCTTCGAGGTCAATCCGGCCAACGTTCAGGCGCTGTTGCATCCCGACGACGTCGATCAGTTGCGCAAGGCGATCGCCGAGTTCAACAAGGGCACGCGGGCCTATGAGACCGAGTTTCGCATTGTGCGGCCCGACGGTGAGGTGCGCTGGTGCGTCGGCACGGCGGCCGCGACGGTCGACGACAGCGGTCGTGTCGTGCGCGTGAGCGGTGTCACCGTGGACATCACCGAACGCAAGCGAGCCGAGGAACGGCAGAATCTGCTGGCGCGGGAGGTCGATCATCGCGCCAAGAATGCGCTGGCGCTGGCGCAGTCCATCGTGCGTCTCACCCGTGCCGACGAGGTCAAGGCCTATGTCAACGCCGTCGAGGGACGCATCAACGCGCTGGCGCGCGTGCACACCATCCTGTCGCTGTCGAGCTGGCAGGGCGCGGAGCTCTCCAAGCTGATCGACGAGGAGCTTGCGCCCTATTCGCTCGGCGGCCAGATCGTATTGGCGGGTCCGGAGGTCCAGTTGGTGCCGGCGACGGCTCAGACGCTGGCGCTCGCGTTGCACGAGCTCTTCACCAACTCGGCCAAGTATGGCGCACTCTCGACCAGGTCGGGACGGCTCATGATCGGCTGGCAGGTCGAGGACCAGCTGCTGACGTTGAGGTGGGAAGAGTCCGGCGGTCCGCTCGTCATGACCCCGAAATCTCGCGGCTTCGGCACGCGGAGCCTGCTTGCGAGCGTCGAGTCCCAGCTCGGTGGACAGGCGCAATTCGATTGGCGAGCCGAAGGACTGTTGTGCCGCCTCGAGGTGCCGCTGACACGCAAGATGGCGACGACGGCACCCGGAAAATTCGACGCCCCCGGCTCCGCCGAATTGCAACGCGCCTCGGGCTGAAGCGCGATGCGATCAGGATGAATCGTCATCGCGCTTTGGGTCGTTATTCGAGCATGATCTTTTCGGAAAACCGCTGCACACTTTTCCGGATCATGCTTTAGCCCGACGCCGCCATCCTGGTTTGCCGCGCCGGCCGCGCTTCCTCGGCAAGGCGGCCTTCGAGCCAGGCTTCCGTCTGAGCGAGATCGCGTAGCGCCCTCGCGTAGCGGCGGGCCGCACTTCGCTCCGCGCCGCGCGGCAGTTTGCGGGCCTTGCGCAGCATGTCCGCAGCCGCGTTGCGATAGGCCAGCGAGCGGTAAAGAAAGACTACCTTACCCATATCGAATGTTCCCGTTTTGCCGACGCTTATCCTCGCAGGCCCGGCATGAACGTCGGATGAAGCCGGTGATGACAATTCCTTCATGCATTTGGAACCGGTGAATATCGTCCGCGTTTGCATGTCAGTTCGGGATGCAGTTCCCATGCGCGCAAAAAAGTCGTCGGACCTGATCTCTCCCACCGGCCTCATCAAGCTGATGACGCATGCGATGATGGGCGCAGCCCTCGGCCTCGCCTTCAGCCTCGCGCTGATCCTGTCCAATCCCGCCGTCGCCAAGCTGCTCGATCACGGCGGAAGCCAGGCCGTAATCGTCTTCGCCCTCACATTGGTGACGACGTTCGCGATCGGCGCGACACTGACCGGCGTCGTGTTCATCCTCGCTGAGGACAAGCAATCTTGAAGCGCGCGTGCGCGCGGCAGATGCGTTTGTCGGGAACTCCTTCGGCAAATGGAGGTTGGCTGCCTGCGTCAATTTAACTCAGGGAGTTCCCCGCATGACAACGGCCAAGCTCGTTCTCACCGCAATGTTGGCCACCGGCCTCGCCGCCGCGCCGCTCGCCGCACAGGCCAAGTCGCACAAGGCGAAACACGGATCATCGATGTCGTCCTCGCAGACCACGGGCGCCAACACCAAGGCCTCGAAGGGCGCGGATCCTTCCGGCCAGGGCGGCTCCGGTCCCGGCTCGGACCAGGGCGGCACCATGACGAACCAGAGCAGCAAGGGCATGAGCAATACCAAGTGAGCTCAGGCCGACACGACATCAAAAGCCCCGCCGCGACGCGGGGCTTTTTTCTTGTTTCTTGATGCCGATCGGCAATCGAGCCGCCACACCGTCGAGCGCCCGCGTCAGCTCGTTACGGGCGACGCGTTTCAGAGTTGAGCGCGCGGCCCGCAGCATTCGTCTTCACGAGTTGTTCGAGCTGCGCCCGCTTGCGTCCGATCAGAAGTTGGGCCGCAGCATCATCGAGACCGGCACGCTGCAATTGCCGGATGGCCGAGCCCAATTCGAGAATCTCGGCGCGCAACCTCAAGATCCGGTAAGTGTCCGGGTCTTCCTCCATGGCGCCCCCCAAAAGGTTCAGCGCCGCGTGCTCGCGCGCTCGGGACTAACGACTGTCTTCACGAGACGAAGGCGCACCCGGTCGCGAACGTCAGGCAGGACATCGCCGCCGCCGGCAGCCTTCCATTCGCCGATCAGCAAATTGACCTTCCGGCGCAAATCCATCTGCGCCAGGGCCTGCGCGGCGCAATCTCGATCGCCGTTGATGAGATCGCGCACGGAGGCCTCGACGCCGGCCATCTCAACCCTCAAGGCGCTGATTTGACGTCGAATTTCATTAATTCTGTTGTCCATGGCTTGTTAGAACAAACTAAGAACATATAGTCAAGTCACGATTTCAGAGCGGAGAAGCGACATGCAGGTTCAAGGCAAATACGACGCCAGGGTTTTCCTCGCCGAGCAGATGACACGGACGCAGGGGCTCAGGCTGAAACGGCTGAGTGAAGAAGCGTATCAGCCCGCACAATATGCGCGCGATCTGTCCTTCAGCGAGGCCGCACGTCGCATCCAGGTGCTGGAAGCCGAGATCGAGCTGGCGAATTCCTTCTAGGCTGCGCCTGGAACGCTGTCCGCGTCCTTCGGGAACCATGCCCGTGTCGAATGGTTCTCCCCGGCCAAGGGAGAACATGCATGGCACGCAAGGCAAAGAAACGCCGCTACTCGCGCAGCTCCGGCAGCGATGTCGAAAGCGAGATGCGACGCTACAAGAAGGGCACGGCAAAGAGCGGTCGCAAAGGCCGAGGCGGACGCGTGAAGAGCCGCAAGCAGGCGATCGCGATCGGACTGTCGAAGGCACGCAAGAAGGGCAAGAAGGTCCCGAAGAAGGCTGCCAAGAAGACTTCCAAGAAGACGTCGAAGAAGAGGACGACGAAGAAGACAAGCAAGAAATCGTCGAAGCGCAAATCCAGCAAGCGCTGACGGTGGCCCGCGTCAGATCATGCTGCCCGGCATGAAGCAGCGGATCGAAACCCCGAACGCGGTCTTCACCGGCCACACCATGGTGCGGCCGGCCCGGTTCGGCTCGGTGATGACGGCTTCGTCCGGCACCTCGATCCACTCGCCGTCGAGACGCACGCGATAATGCCCGTTATGCGACTCCCAGTCGGGATCGGCGACGGCAAAGCCATCCGCATCCGAGCAGCACGGACCAAGGTGGCTGCGCAAACTGTCGAACCAGGGCTTCAGGGGTGAATCCGCGTAGCGGCCGTCGTCCCGCCCGAGAGCGTCTCCGCCCCACAGCACGAATGGCGCCACGAGCAGCGCACTCCTCAGCGAGAGCTTCAATCGATCCATGTCGGCACCGATCAAATGCGAACCAGCGGCCAGTTCCAGAAGCCGGCGGCAAGTTCGAAGTTCCACGCTTGCGTCCCGGTGGCATCGTTGCCACCGGCGACCTGCACGGTTCGGAACTTTGATGAGCGAACACGGCTTTTTCGGACGAACCGCGTCATCGTCGCTGCCGTTAACGAGAATGTTATCGATCGCTTCCCGGCAGTCCTGAAGCCGAACGGAAAAGGCGGCCACGAGGGCCGCCTTTCTTGATCTATGCCGATCGAGGTTCGCCTCAGGCGAGTGGGACCGCGACGAAGCGGGTCGCCTGTGCGCCTCTGACCTGCAACAGCACGCTACGCTTGCCGGACGATTTGGCCTGCGCCAGCTCGGAACGGACGTCGCCGACATTGGCGACGGCCTTGCCGCCGACATTGAGGATGACGTCGCCAGTCTGGATGCCGCGCTGCGCCGCAGGCCCTTGCGGATCGACTTCGGTGACGACAACGCCCTTCTGGCCAGCGCCCTGGACGTCACCGGCCGGAGCCAAAGCAAGACCGAGGCGCGGCGTGCCGGGGCCGGGCTGGTCCTTGCCAACATCGGCCTTGGCCTGCCTTTCGTTCGGCAGTTCGCCGAGCGCGAGCGTCACCGTCTTGCTGTCGCCTTTGTGGAAGACGTCGAGCTTCACTGAGCTGCCAGGCGCAAGGGTCGCGATCGTGCGGGCGAGGTCGCGGGAATCCCTGATCGCGGTGCCGTTGACGGCGGTGATGACGTCACCCGCCTCGATGCCGGCCTTCGCCGCCGGGCTGCCATCCTGGGGATTGTCGACGATCGCACCGCGCGCCTCCTTCAGGCCGAGGCTGTCGGCAATCTCGGCGGTAACCGGCTGCACTTGCACGCCGAGCCAGCCACGGGTCACCGCGCCCTTGTCCTTCAGCTGCGCGACGACGAGCTTTGCGGTCGAGGCCGGAATGTCGAAGCCGATGCCGACCGAACCGCCGGAGGGCGAGAAGATCGCAGTGTTCACGCCGATCACGTTGCCGTTCATGTCGAAGGCCGGGCCGCCGGAATTGCCCTTGTTGATGGGCGCATCGATCTGGATGAAGTCGTCATAGGGGCCGTTGCCGATGTCACGGCCGCTGGCCGAGACGATGCCGGCAGTCACGGTGCCGCCGAGGCCGAAGGGATTGCCGACCGCGACCACCCAGTCGCCGATGCGCGGCTTCTGGTCGGAGAATTTGACGAACGGAAAATCCTTCTTGCCGTCGACCTTGATCAGCGCGAGATCGGTCTTCGGATCGGTGCCGACGACCTTGGCGGTGTAGCTCGTGCCGTCATCCATGGTCACCTGCACCGACTCGGCATGGTCGACGACGTGGTTGTTGGTCACGGCATAGCCGTCGGCGGAGATGAAGAAGCCGGAGCCTTCGCCCGTAATCATCTGATGGCGCTGGCGCGGCATGCCGTTCATGCCGCCCGGGCCACGGAAGCCGAACTGCCGCGAGAACTGGTCGAACGGGGTGTCCTCGTCCTGATCCATCCGGTTCTGCTGCAGCATCGCGCTCTTGTCGTTGTCCTGGTCGATCTTGACCCGCACCGAGATGACGGCAGGTTTGACCTTGCTGACCAGGTCACCGAAGCCAGGCGGCGTCGCGGCGGATTCGGCGGCCTGGGCCGGGGTAATGAAGGAGCTCGGACCGAACGGCGACGAGCCGGGAGCAGCCGCCAGCACGGCCACGCCGAGCGCGGCCACGGTGCCGAGCAGCGCAAGCCGGCGGGGCCTCAAGATTCTGCGGGACGTCGTGGTGTCGGAATTGACGCGATCGTTCATGTCGAAATGTCCATGTTGGATAAGGTGTCGCCTTGCCTCCAACATGGCCATCGTCACCTTACGACGTCCCGTCCATCCGATTAAATCTTGGCAAACAATGCGCGCGCCCCAGCGGAAGTCCTCCCCTGCGCATTTGATGCAGCTCAACGCGGGCCCTTCCGGCGGTGAAAAACTGCGGCCACCGGCTGATGTTCATCGGAGGCGCGCCATGTACAAGGACATTCTCGTTCACATCCCCACCGAACGCCCCATGCGCAGCGCGATCGAAGGCTCGATTTCGCTCGCGGCGCAGGTCAACGCCCATCTCGACGCAGTTGCGATCGGCTATGTCGCAACCAGTGCGGCTTACGTAATGGAAGGCGGCGCCGCGGTGGCGGCCGTGTTCGAACTGGAGCGCGAGCGCGCAGTCGAGCGGGCCGAGGCCGCGCTCGCGGTGTTTGGCATCGAAGCGGCGAACGCCGGCATCTCCTACGGCTGCCGCGCGCTGGGCGCGATCCCGGTGGATGCGGCCGGCTCGCTCGGTGAGATGGCGCGACTGCACGACCTCACCGTCGTGCTGCAGCCAGATCCGGCGCAAAGCTCGTTCGACAACGACGTGCCGGGCGAGATCCTGTTCCAGGCGGGCAGCCCGGTGCTGTTCCTGCCCTACACCTTCCATGGACCTTTCAAGGCGAACCGGATCGGCATCTGCTGGGACGGCAGCCGCCTCGCGGCTCGCGCCGTGCACGACGCGGCGCCGTTCCTGGCGCGCGCCGATGCGATCGTGATCATCACCATCAACGAGGCCGCCGCGGTCTCCGACGAAGCTTCAGCGAACGGTCTGGCAAGACACCTCGGCCGGCGCGGACTGTCGACCCGCGCGGTCGGCCTGTCAGCGACGCGCGCCGACATCCAGCCGACCATCCTGTCACTGGCGGCCGATGAGGGGCTCGATCTCCTGGTGATGGGCGGCTACGGCCATTCGCGGTTGCAGGAGCGCGTTCTCGGCGGCGTCACCCGCGCCATGCTGCAGGCCATGACGGTCCCGACGCTGATGTCGCATTGAGCCGGGCCGGCCCGGCGCCGTCACGCCGCGACCGGGGTCTCCCACGTCGCGGGCGCGGCAGCGCCCTCTTCGTGTTGCACATTGCACGCGTCGAAATGCGCCTTGAGCTCGACCTCAGCGAGATATTCGAAATGTTCGGCCTGGCCGAGGAGTTCCCAGTTCTGAAGCGGCCGGTAGGCCGCCTGCTGACGACAGAGGGACGCCAGCGCCCGGTAGCGACGTACGTTCTCCATGAGACCCTCCCTCGCACTCACAAGGCTTATTGCCCCGATTTGCGTCAGGCCGATGGCGATTGTGCAAAAGATTTGCTGCGCGTCGCGCGCCTGACCTCGGCTCGTTCTTGGGAAGCGCGTATCCGGGAAGGTTCCAAATGTCGATGACTAACTCGGTAACCCGCCACCGGAGCCAGGGACTAAAGCATGATCCGGAAAAGTGCGCAGCGGTATTCCGGATTATACTTAAATAACAACCTAAAGCGCGATGACGATTCATTCTAATCGCATCGCGCTCTAGGCGTAGAGCCGGCTCTCCACGGTCATGCCGACCAGGTCGAGATAGCGCTCGATCAGGGCGGGTCGGCCGACCAGATAGCCCTGCATCTCCTCGCAGGCCTCCCCCGCCAGGAAGGCACGCTGCGCTTCCGTCTCCACCCCCTCGGCAATGACCGGGATATGCAGCGCGTGCGCGAGGCTCAGGACCGCGCGGACGATCTCGGCCGATTGCGGCGTCGCCTCGAGATTGGAGATGAAGCTGCGATCGATCTTGATCTTGTCGAACGGGAACGACTGGAGATAGGACAGCGAGGAATAGCCGGTGCCGAAATCGTCCATCGCGATGCGGATGCCGAGCGCCTTCAGCCGCCGCAGCAGATTGAGCGCGCGGGTGAAATCGCCGATCAGCACGCCCTCGGTGATTTCGACCTCGAGCCGCGTCGGCGTCAGCCCCGTCTCCAGCAGGATCTGGTGGATCGAACGTTCGAGATCGCCGGCCTGGAACTGGATCGGCGACAGATTGACGGCGACCTGCAGCGGCCGCGGCCAGGATGCCGCCTCGCGGCAGGCTTCGCGCAAGACCCATTCGCCGATCTGGACGATCAGCCCGTTCTCTTCGGCGAGCGGAATGAACTGGTCCGGCGGCACGAAGCCGCGCGTCGGGTGGTTCCAGCGCAGCAGAGCCTCGAAGCCGATGACCTCGCCATCCACCCGCGCCTGCGGCTGGAAGTAGACCAGGAACTGGTTCTGCTCCAGCGCTTGTCGCAGATCGTGCTGCAACAGCCTGCGGTCGCGCAGCTCCTGGTCCATCTCGGATTCGAAGAAGCGCACCCGGCCCCTGCCCTCGCGCTTGGCACGATAGAGCGCCGAGTCGGCGTTGGCGAGCAGCGTGGCGGCATTCACGCCGTCGTCCGGATAGAACGCGATGCCGACGCTAAGGCCGACATGGGAGAGATAGTCGTCGACCTCCAGCTCCTGGCCGATGCTCTCGACCAGGCGCTCGGCGAGCGCCAGAACGTCATCGCGGCTGATGTCATCGGGCATCAGGATCATGAACTCGTCGCCGCCGATACGGGCGACGAAGGCGCTGTCGGCTTCCTCGGCAAGGCGGTCCGCCGCTGCCCGCATCAGCAGATCGCCGACGGGGTGGCCGAACACGTCGTTGACTTCCTTGAAGCGATCGAGATCGAGGCTGAGCACGGCAAAACTGGTCGCCGCCTCCTGCGCCCGCTCCAGCCGTTCGCCGAGCACGGCGTTGAAGGCGCTGCGGTTCGGCAGGTCGGTCAACGCATCATGATGCGCAAGATGGCTGATGCGTTCGCGGGTGGTGACGCGCTCGGTGACGTCCTCGATCACACCGACCAGATATTGCGGTTCGCCGGCGTCATCCGCGATCAGCATCTTGCGTGAATTGACCACACGGTCGTGGCCCTTGACGCCGATGTCGAGCAGATGCTCCTCGAGGAACATCGGCATGCCGCTGGCAACGACTCGACGATCCTGTTCAATGACCACGCGCGCGACGTCGGCCGGGAATATCTCTTCAGGTGTTCGGCCGAGCATCTGTTCGCGCGGCACGCCGTAATAGTCTTCCCCGGCGCGGTTGAGCAGGATATAGCGCGAACTCTTCGCGCATTTCGCGAAGACGGCGATCGGAATGTTCTCGACGATGGTGTCGAGGAATTCCTGGGTTCGCAGCAGATCAAGCTCGACCTCATCGTGCGTGTGAGCGCGTGCGTCGGTCATCCGCTGGCGGTCGCGATCGCTCGCGTCATAGGCCGCGCTGACAAGCTCGCCCAGCTTGAGGACGTCGACATGTCCGGCCGCATCGGTCGCGCAGCGAAGCTGCTCGGCGAACAAGCGATGCATGCTCACGCCATCGCCCCATGCCGCGTGCAGGCCTCATGCCTGGCAATAGCCTTGATCCGCATCCCCGCGCTCTCTTGGCATTCCTGCACGCAGGTTGCGATGCACAGCATTGCGCGGGCGTTAATCGAATTTTCGCCTCGAATGCGTTGGTTACCCCGACCTGAAAGACGCGATCGCTTTTTGCCGCAACCTCCGTGGAACCCCCGAGATAAGTGCCACGCCGTGGGACAACCGGCACGGGCGGATCTTCCACGGCTTGCGCCTTCCGTAGTCTACCGGCTACGGCCTGCCTCGCTGACGCGCAGCGGCTGCGTAGAAATATCTTGCAGCTTAGTAATCCGGCCCGTCTCGGCGGCCATGCGAATGGCCTCGATATTTGCGGCATATTCGGCAACGCTCTTGCCGCGGAACACGGCGGAACCCGCCACCAGCGTATCGGCACCCGCTGCCGCCACGGCAGCGGCATTGTCGCGCGTGACACCTCCATCGACCTCGAGCCGGATCGGCCGGTCGCCGATCATGGCTTTGATCCGTTCGATCTTCTCGAGCTGGGATTCGAGGAAGGACTGGCCGCCAAATCCCGGATTGACCGTCATCACCAGCACGAGATCGATGCGGTCGAGCACATATTCGATCGCGCTCTCGTGAGTCGCGGGACACAGGCTGACGCCGGCTTTCTTGCCGAGGGCACGGATGGCCTGCAGCGAGCGGTCGAGATGGGCGCCGGCTTCGGCGTGAATCGTGATGACGTCAGCCCCGGCCTTTGCGAACGCCTCGAGATAGGGATCGACAGGCGCGATCATGAGATGCACGTCGAATATCTTCTTCGTCGTCGGGCGGATCGCCTTGATGACATCGGCACCGAAGCTGATGTTGGGCACGAAGTGTCCATCCATGACGTCGCAATGGATCCAATCGGCGCCGGCCGTGTCGATTGCGGCGATCTCCTCGCCGAGGCGCGCGAAATCCGCGGCCAGGATCGAGGGAGCAATCATGATCTCTCTGGTCATGGCTTTGCACTCCGCGCATCGGCGCCGCCGCTGAAGACGCGGCTCGCCAGGACGTCCATGGGATCGATAGTTTCGAGATCGTCGACATCGAGCATACGGTCGAGGTCGGACACCAGGCGATCGGCCTGCCGCAAGCGGATGCGGTCGACGGCGTTGCGGATCGAACGCGCATTGGAGAAGAACGGCTGGGTCCGGCGCAATGCGATATATTTCTCGAACGCCTCGCGGGCCGTGGCCGAAAAGCGATAGCCCCGCTCCTTCAGCATCAGCTCGGCAATGACGAGCAGCTCGGCTTCGGCATAATCAGGGAATTCGATGTGGTGGGCAATGCGGGAGCGGAAGCCGGGGTTGGAGGCGAAGAAGCTCGTCATGCGCTCGCCATAGCCGGCGAGGATCACGACGAGGTCTTCGCGCTGGTTCTCCATCACCTGGAGCAGGATCTCGATGGCCTCCTGACCGTAGTCGCGCTCGTTGTCGGGGCGATGCAGATAATAGGCTTCGTCGATGAAAAGCACGCCGCCCATCGCCTTCTTCAGGATCTCCTTGGTCTTCGGCGCAGTGTGGCCGATATATTGGCCGACGAGATCGTCGCGCGTCACCGAGATCACCTGCCCGCGCCGCACGAAGCCGAGCCCGTGCAGGATCTTGGCCATGCGCAGCGCGACGGTCGTCTTGCCGGTGCCGGGATTGCCGGTGAACGACATGTGCAGCGTCGGCGGAGCCGATGCCAGGCCCGCGCGCTGCCTGATGCGCTCGATCAGCAGCAGCGAGGCGATCTGGCGCACGCGGTTCTTCACCGGCTTCAATCCGATCAACTCCTGCTCGAGCTGCTGCAGCGTGTCGGTGATCCCGGCCGCCTCGGCTTCCTTGCGGAGATCGAATTGGGTCTCGTTGGGCTCAGTCGTGGTTGCGTGGGGAACATCGAGCATGGCTACCCTCGAAGAAAAGAGCTTCGCCGCGGGGGAGCGGCGAAGCAGTTGGTCCGCCAAGGATGCGGAGCAGGGAGAGCTCCGCGCGGAAGCGGATCGTTAAGTCGACGCGTGGGCTGGTTTCCGCACAGTGGTGTAACGGATCGCGCGGCCGCCCACCTCTTGCCGCACCAGCTCGAACTCCGCCTCATGCGGAGGCCGATTGACGAGGAAGGAGATCCGCACCGATTCCCAGCCATGACTGGAATCGAAGCCGCTGATGCGGATGTACTTGTTGCCATACACCCTGCGGCACTCCGCGAGCTCCATCATCACGCCGGCGGCGTCCTGGAGGTCGAACATCGGCAGGCCCCACATCTCCCAATAGGTGTTGCGGGGATGAGGATCGTCGGTGAATTCGATATTCACCGCCCAGCCGTTGCCAAGGCAATACTGCACCTGCTTATAGATCTGGTCGTCGGTGAGATCGGGCAGGAACGAAAAGCAACCCTGAGTGAGTTTCATGCTGCGTCTCCCTAGACGGTTTCGAGCGCGGTCGGCACGAAGTCCGGCGTGTCGGTGGATTGATAATTGAACGTCACGTCCTTCCAGACCTCGAGCGCGGCCTTCAGCGGTGTGCAGGTCTCGGCCGCCCTGGCCAGGATCTCGGGACCCTCGTGGACGTAGTCGCGGCCCTCATTGCGGGCGAGGATCATCGCTTCCAGCGCCACGCGGTTGGCGATCGCGCCGGCCGCAATGCCCATGGGATGGCCGATGGTGCCGCCGCCGAATTGCAGCACGACGTCTTCGCCGAGCAGGTCGAGCAGCTGATGCATCTGGCCGGCATGGATGCCGCCGGAGGCGACCGGCATCATCTTGTTCAGGCTCGCCCAGTTCTGGTCGAAGAACAGGCCGTGCTCGAGCTTGGTCGGATTGAAGTCCTCGCGGCAGACATCGTAATAGCCGCGCGTGGTGTTGGGGTCGCCTTCCAGCTTGCCGACCACCGTGCCGGCATGGATGTGATCGACACCCGCGAGCCGCATCCACTTGGCGATGACGCGGAACGACACGCCATGGCTCTTCTGCCGCGTATAGGTGGAGTGACCGGCGCGATGCAGATGCAGGATCATGTCGTTGCGCCGCGCCCATTTGGCCATCGACTGGATCGCGGTGTAGCCGATCACGAGGTCGATCATGACGATGCACGATCCGAGCTCCTTGGCGAACTCCGCACGCTCGTACATGTCCTCCATCGTACCCGCGGTGACGTTCAGGTAAGTGCCTTTGACCTCGCCCGAAGCCGCCTGCGCGCGGTTCACCGCCTCCATGCAGTAGAGGAAACGGTCGCGCCAGTGCATGAAGGGCTGCGAGTTGATATTCTCGTCGTCCTTGGTGAAGTCGAGTCCGCCCTTCAGCGCCTCGTACACCACGCGGCCATAGTTGCGGCCCGAAAGCCCGAGCTTCGGCTTCACCGTCGCGCCTAGCAGCGGCCGGCCGAACTTATCCAGCCGTTCGCGCTCGACCACGATGCCGGTCGCCGGCCCCTGGAAGGTCTTCACATAGGCGACAGGGAAACGCATGTCTTCCAGCCGCAGCGCCTTGAGCGGCTTGAAGCCGAACACGTTGCCGATGATCGAGGCCGAGAGGTTCGCGATCGAGCCCGGCTCGAACAGGTCGAGGTCGTAGGCGATGTAGGCGAAATACGAGCCCGGCGTGCCCGGCACGGGATCGACGCGGTAGCATTTCGCGCGATACTTCTCCGCCGCGGTCAGGCGATCGGTCCACACCACGGTCCAGGTCGCGGTCGAGGATTCACCTGCCACCGCAGCCGAGGCCTCGATCGGGTCGACGCCCTCCTGCGGTGTCACGCGGAACAGCGCGATGACGTCGGTGTCCTTTGGCGTGTAATCGGGCTCCCAATAGCCCATGCGCTTGTATTCCATCACACCGGAGCGATAGCGCTCTTTGCCGCGAACCGTGCCTGCATGTGCGTTCATGTCTCTCTCCTGTTGTTTTCTCTGTTGTTTCCGATTGACTAAGCCGCAACGGGCTCGCGGGCATCGATGCGCGGATCGAGCTCGGCGGCGCGATAGCGCCGCGCCATCTCGCTCAAGGGAATGACCTTGATCCTGCTGGCGTGGCCGGCGGTGCCGAACTGCTCGAAACGATCACGACAGAGCTCGCGCATCGCGTCCATTGCGGGCTTGAGGAATTTGCGCGGGTCGAACTCGGAGCGCGTTTGAGCGGCGACCTTGCGGAACACGGCCGTCATCGCGAGGCGGCAGTCGGTGTCGATATTGACCTTGCGCACGCCGCTCTTGATGCCACGGACGATCTCCTCGACCGGCACGCCCCAGGTCTGGGGCATCTCTCCGCCGAACTGGTTGAACATGTCCTGCAGCGGCTGCGGCACCGAGGACGAGCCGTGCATGACGAGGTGCGTATTCGGCAGGCGGCGATGGATCTCCTCGACCACGCGCATCGCCAGGATGTCGCCGTCCGGCTTGCGGCTGAACTTGTAGGCGCCGTGCGAGGTGCCCATCGCGATGGCGAGCGCATCGACCTTGGTGGCCCGAACGAAGTCGACCGCCTGGTCGGGATCGGTCAAGAGCTGATCATGGCTGACCGTGCCCTCGACGCCGTGGCCATCCTCCTGCTCGCCGCCGCCGTGCTCGAGCGAGCCGAGCACGCCGAGCTCGCCTTCGACGGAGGCGCCGACCCAGTGGGCGAGATCGACGACGCGGCGGGTGATCGCGACGTTGTAATCGTAATCGGCCGCCGTCTTGGCATCGGCCTTGAGCGAGCCGTCCATCATGACGGAGGTGAAGCCGTGCGCAATGGCGGAGGCGCAGGTCGCTTCGTCATTGCCGTGGTCCTGGTGCATGCAGAGCGGGATGTCCGGATAGGTCCGCTCCAGCGCATCGATCATGTGCGAGAGCATGAGATCGCCGGCGTAGCTGCGCGCGCCACGCGAGGCCTGGATGATGACGGGCGCATCGACCTCGGCCGCCGCCTGCATGATCGCGATGCCCTGCTCCATATTGTTGATGTTGAACGCCGGCACCGCATAGCCGTGAGAGGCGGCGTGGTCGAGCAGTTGGCGAAGGGTGATACGGGCCACGTGAAGTCCTCCTTATTGTCGCTTGCGAGCGATCGCCCGGCGGGCGGCTTCCGCAATGCTTTGCGGTGTGATGCCGAATTCGCGGTACAGCACCGGCGCCGGCGCCGAGGCGCCGAAGCCGCGCATGCCGACGAATTCGCCCTCAGTGCCGATCCAGCGCGACCAGTCGCCCTGCACGGCCGCCTCGATCCCGACGCGCGGCGCGGTGCCGAGCACGCTGGCGCGGTATTCGTCCGGCTGCTCCTCGAACAGGGCGAAGCAAGGCGCGGACACCACGGCGGCGCGGATGTGCTCGGTCGCGAGCAGGCGGGCGGCTTCCAGTGCAATCGAGACTTCCGAACCGGTTGCGATCAGCGTCACGTCGCGGCCGCCGTCCGGCGATACGACGAGATAGGCGCCGTGTGCGACACGGTTTCTGCCGCGGGCATCGCTACGGAAGGTCGGCAACGCCTGCCGCGACAGGCACAGCACGGACGGACGATTCTCGGAATTGAGCGCGCAATCCCAGGCCTCCAGCGTCTCCACCGCGTCGGCGGGACGGAACACCAGCAGGTTCGGAATCACCCGCAGCGCGGCAAGGTGTTCGACCGGCTGGTGCGTCGGGCCGTCCTCGCCGAGGCCGATGGAGTCGTGGGTCATCACATGGATGACGCGCAGCCGCATCAGCGCCGCGAGGCGGATCGCCGGCCGGCTGTAGTCGGAGAACGCGAGGAACGTGCCGCCGTATGGGATGAAGCCGCCGTGCAGCGCGAGGCCGTTCATCGCGGCGGCCATGCCGTGCTCGCGAATGCCGTAGTGGATGTAGTCGCCGGCGAACGCGCCATTCTTGACCGGAGCCTGCACCTTGGCGTGCGTCAGATTCGAATGCGTCAGGTCCGCGGAGCCGCCGACCAGGCCGGCAATCGTCCCGGCGATGCCGTCGAGCACCTGTTGCGAGGCCTGCCGCGTCGCGAGCTTCGGCCGCTCGGACGCAAAGCGTTCGCGCAATTTCGCCGCGGCCATCGCATAGGCGGCTGGCAGGGCAACCGCCTTGCCTTCGATGAACATGTCGCGCTGCTCGGCCGTCGCGCATTCATAGCGATCGAGCCAGGCGAGCCGATCGACCTGGCCGCGTTGCCCGATCATCCGCCACGCCTTCTGGACGGTAACAGGCACCACGAAGGGCTGATAGTCCCAGCCCAACGTCCGGCGCGCCGCCGCGGTCTGCTCGGTGCCGAGCGGCGCACCATGGGCTTTCTCCGTGCCCTGCCGATCAGGCGCGCCGTAGCCGATGATGGTGCGACAGGCGATCAGCGACGGCTTTGCGGTCTCGCGCTCCTCTGCGATTGCCTGCGCAATCGCTTCGGGATCGTGGCCATCGATGCTGCGCACCGACCAGCCGGAGGCGGCGAAACGCGCCAGCTGGTCGTCGGACGTTGCCAGCGAGGTCGGCCCGTCGATCGAGATGCCATTGTCGTCGAACAGCACGATCAGGCGACCGAGCCCGAGATGCCCGGCGAGCGAGAGCGCCTCCTGGCTGAGGCCCTCCATCAGGCAGCCATCACCGGCGATGACATAGGTGAAATGATCGACGAGACCGTCGCCATGTCGCGCGTTGGCCATCCGCTCGGCGAGCGCCATGCCGACCGCGGTCGCGATCCCCTGCCCCAGTGGCCCTGTCGTCATCTCGACGCCCGGCGTGTGACCATATTCCGGATGGCCCGGCGTCTTGGAGCCCCATTGCCGGAAGGCCTTGATGTCATCGAGGCTGACGTCGCCGCCGGTCAGATGCAGCAATGCGTAGAGCAGCATCGAGCCGTGGCCCGCCGACAGCACAAAGCGGTCGCGGTCCGGCCAGTTGGGGTGCGCCGAGTCGAACTTCAGGAAGCGCGAGAACAGCACGGTTGCGACATCGGCCATGCCCATGGGCAGGCCGGGATGGCCGGACTGCGACGTCTCGATGGCGTCGACCGCGAGGAAGCGGACGGCATTTGCGAGATCGTTGTGCGTGACCGCATTGAGGTCGGCTTCGGCGTGGACGGAGATGTTCATCGGGTTCTCTCCTCGTTCACTTCAAGCTGCGCTTGCGCTCGATGAGCTGCATGATCAGCGGCGTCAGGATCAGCTGCATCGCGAGATCTAGCTTCGCGCCGGGGCACACGATCGAGTTCGCGCGCGACATCCAGCTCTGCGGCAGCATCGAGAGCAGATAGGGGAAGTCGATGCCGCGCGGGTTCTTGAAGCGGATCACCACCATCGATTCGTCCGGCGTCGGGATCCAGCGCGCGATGAACGGATTGGAGGTGTCCACCGTCGGCACGCGCTGGAAGTTGATGTCGGTCTCGGTGAATTGCGGGCAGATGTAGTGGATGTAGTCGGGCATCCGCCGCAGGATGGTGTCGGTGACCGCCTCGGTCGAATAGCCCCGCGCGCTGCGATCGCGGTGCAGCTTCTGGATCCATTCGAGATTGATGACCGGCACGACGCCGATCTTGAGGTCGGCATAGCGCGCGACATTGACCTTGTCGGTGACGACGGCACCGTGCAGGCCCTCGTAGAACAACAGGTCCGAATTCTCCGGCAGTCGCTTCCAGTCGGTGAAGGTGCCGGGCGCCGCGCCATGCAGCGCGGACTCCTCGGCGTCATGCACGTAATGCCGTGTCGTCGCCGTGCCGGTCTCGCCATAGTCGCGGAACGCGCGCTCCAGCTCCTCGAACAAATTGGTCTCGGGGCTGAAATGGCTGAAATGCTTGTTGCCGCGATCGGCCTCCTTCGCCATCTGCGCGCGCATCTCGGCGCGGTCGTAGCGATGAAACGCGTCACCCTCGATGTAGGCCGCGTTGACCTTCTCGCGGAAAAATATCTGCTCGAAGGTCTTCTTGACCGAGGTGGTGCCGGCGCCGGAGGAGCCGGTGATGGAGATGATCGGATGCTTCCTGGACATCGGAGGCCCTCCTTACAGCCGGAAGAATCCGCGCCGCGCGAACAGCGGCGCTGAGACGCTGGCGACCAGCAGCGGATCGCAATGCAGCTCCTCGACCCGGCGCACCTCGTTGCTCGATCCCATGATCAACGGCACGCGCTGGTGCAGGCTCTGCGCCGAGAGATCGAGGATGCGCTCGCGCCCCGTCGTGGCGGAGCCGCCGGCCTGCTCGATGATCATGGCCATCGGATGCGCTTCGTAAGTCAGGCGCAGGCGGCCGTCGCCGTAGCCGGCACGCGCGTCCGAGGGATAGAGGAAGATGCCGCCGCGGGTGAGGATGCGGTAGGCCTCGGCGACCAGCGAGCCGACCCAGCGCATGTTGAAATTGTGGTTGGCTGGCCCCTCGACGCCGGCGAGGCACTCGTCGACGAAGGCACGCACCGGCGAATCCCAGTGCCGGCGGTTCGACGCGTTGATCGCGAACTCCTCGCAGGCCTCGGCGATCTGCGCGCCGCTGCGCGCGAGGCGGAAGCAGCCCGCCTTGCGATCGAGCGTGAAGATGTCGACGCCTTCGCCGAGCGTCAGCACCAGGGAGGTCTGCGGCCCGTAGGTGACGAAGCCTGCCGCAAGCTGCGCCGAGCCGCGCTGATGGAAGGCGAGCGAGAGATCATCGGGCGCGGGCAGGATCGAGAAGATCGTGCCGACCGTCATGTTGATGTCGATATTGGAGGAGCCGTCGAGCGGATCGATCGCAATGCAGATCTTCGCCTCGCGATCGCCGATCTGGGCCTCGCGCATCTCTTCCGAGGCGAGCGCCGCGACCGGCAGCTTGCTGAGGCAGCGGCGCAGGATCGCATCCGCCTGCACGTCGAGATCGCGCTGGACGTCGCCGTCGCTGTTGCGGCCGGTGGTCAGGCCGGAAGCGTCCGCGAGATCGCCGGTGGCGATCAGGTCGGCGATCTCGATCGCCGCTGCTGCGATGGCATCGACCGCGGCCGCCACGGCGAGGGCGTGAGGTGCGGTCTCGGAATACCGTTGAAGGTGGTCGTCCAGCCTCAGTTGCCCGGTCATCTGCGCATCCCCTTTGCCGGCGCCGTATCCAGTTCCCTCCCCTCTGGAGGTCGGTACGGTCAGTCCCGGCATCAGGAGATTGACAGGGGCGACTTAATAAGGAAAATTTCTATTCATAATGAGCGTCAAAGAATTTTCTTATAATGGCCCTGGCCACGCGGCGGCCCAGCTCCGGCATCTGACGATCCGGCAGCTGCGTTCGCTTGCGGCGCTCTCGGCCAAGGGCAGCGTGACGGCCGCGTCCGGCCATCTCGGGCTGACCCAGCCGGCCGTGACCCAGCAACTCCGGCAGCTTCAGGACCTCGCCGGCCTGCCGCTGGTGCAGCGGACCGGCGACGGCATGCTGCTGACCGAGGCGGGCAAGGAGGTGCTGACGCTGGCCGAACGCGTCGAGGCCGCTATCATGGACTGCCAGGGCGCCCTCGATCTGCTCGCCGGGCGGACCGGCGGCACCGTGCATCTCGGCGCGGTCTCGACCGCGAAATATTTCGTGCCGCATGCGATCGCGGCGTTCTCCAAGCGGTATCCCAAGATCGAGATCAAGCTCACCATCGGCAATCGCGAGGAGATCCGCGAGGCCATGCACGGCTATGACCTCGATTTCGCGGTGATGGGTCGGCCACCGGCCGACGTCACGGTCGACGTCCGCCAGCTCGGGCGCAATCCGCACATCATCGTCGCGCGCAAGGGGCACTGGCTGGAGAACGATTCCGGCCTCAACCTGACCGACCTCGTGCACGAGACCTTCCTCACCCGCGAACCCGGTTCGGGCACACGGACGCTGATGGAGGGCATGTTCCAGAAGTCCGATCTCGAGCCGATCATCGGCATGGAGATGAGCAGCAACGAGACCATCAAGCAGGCCGTCATCGCCGGGCTCGGCATCGCCTTTATCTCGGCCCACACGGTGGCGCATGAGCTCACCGAAGGCCGGCTCATCGTGCTCGATGTCGCGGGCCTGCCGATCGTGCGGCAATGGTACGTGATCCGCCGCAGCGACAAGGTGCTGCTGCCGCCGGCGCAGGCGATGTTCGATTTTCTGGGCTCGGAAGGGTCGAACTATCTGCCCGACGTGCCCGACTTCGGCGCGCGATAACCAGCCCGCGTTCAGCTCATCAGCTTCATGGCAACGGTCGCCGCCAGAATCACGATGATCTGGAGCAGACGCTCGGTCGTGAAGATGCGGTTGAACGTGATCATTGCTTGCCCCGGCCGACGTGAGGGAGATTTCGGTCGGCCCGTTGCTAGCACAGGCACCCAGCCAGACAACTCCGTAATTGCCACGGGTGCCGCTTGCCGCCGGCCTGTTGCGAGGAGATCGCACGTCATCCCCTCCCCGGCAGACGGTCGATCCACCATGCGAGATCGCGCGCGGCGCCCTCCTCGAATCCGATGATCGGCACGCCCGCAGTCACGCCGCGGAGGTGGCGGACGTCGGCGGCAATGATCGGCTCGGCGTCGACTCCCGTTGCATCGACGGCGCCGAACCTGACCAGATGCCTTGCGTCGAGCAGACCTGCGACATGCTCGATCACGCTGCGCAGGCTGCGCACTTCGCCACTGGCGAGATTGACGACGCCGGAGATTTCGCTGTCGAGCACGGCGGCGATCATCTGCGCGAGGTCATCGACATAGACGAAATCGCGCAGCTGCCCGCCATGCGAGCAATCGAAATTCGCTCCTGCGCGAAGGCTCCGGATCAGCGAAGGGATCAGGCGCGCCTCGGGCTCGTGCGGCCCGAACGGGACAAACACGCGGCCCCAGGCGGCGCCTGCCGCGATATAGGCCTCAGCCGTAGCGAGCTTGGCCTGTCCGTACAATGTCGTCGGACGGCATTGGCTGGTGCGTTCCTCACAGAGGCCGCTCTGCGGTCCGTATTCGAGGCAGCTTCCAATGCCGAGGATGCGCTTGGTGCCGCAGGCTCGCGCGCGCGACAGCAGGTCAATGCTCGCCTCTGCCCAGAGACGGTTGACTGGATCCTCGCGATAACGGCCCGGCCGGGCTTCCCAGGCGAGATGAACCAAATGGGTCGGACGCGATGCGGATAGCGCATGCGCGCGGCCGGCTTCGGTGAGAAGATCGACCGCGTGCCACGTTACGCCGGCCATCGTCGGTTGAGCCGCGCGCGCGATGCCGTGGACCTCGAAGCCGCGACCAGCCAGCGCAGGCAGCAGCGCCCGGCCGACGAAGCCCGACGCGCCCGTGACCAGCACCCGCCTCATGAGAGACACGGCAGCGCGCGGTCGCGCGCGGACAGGATCGGATCGGCAAGCGGCCAATCGATCGCCAGCGATGGATCGTCCCAGCGAATGCCGGCCGCGCCTTGCGCGTCATAGGGCACATCGATGCAATACATCAGCTCGGTCCCATCGACGAGTGTCTGGAAGCCGTGCGCGCATCCAGCGGGAATGAACACGGCATTGCGGCGATCGGCGGCGAGCTCGACCGAGCACCATTGTCCGTAGGTCGGCAGCGAGCGACGCAGATCGACGATCACGTCGAAGGCACGGCCGGCCACGCATCGCACCAGCTTGGCCTCCGGCCGGCCCGCCTGGTAATGCAGGCCGCGCAACGTGCCGGCGCGTTCGTTGCGCGACAGGCTGTGTTGCGCGAAATGCGTCGGCAGGCCCTGCGCCGCGAAGGCCTCAGCGTCGAACAGCCGGGCGAAGAATCCGCGCGCGTCGGTCTCCGGCTCGATCCCGATTTCAATTACGCCTGGGAGAGCCAATGCAGTGAACTTCATCCCGGGCCTCCGCGCCGCGACACCGCCGTTGCGAACGTCGGTTCACCGAAACGCCTTTTCGGTTGCATCACGCGCAACCTTGTCGGAATTTCCGTGGCTTGAGGGAATTCACTAACAGCCGCGGCACGACGGCACAACGGGACGATCCGTTCATGGACAGGCACCGATGCCGCTTTTGCGCGCAGGAGCTCGACGAGACCTTCGTCGATCTCGGCCTGTCGCCTTTGGCGAACTCTTATCTGCCGCCGGAGCAGGCGGATGCGACCGAGCCGACCTATCCGCTGCATGCCCGTGCGTGCGGTGCCTGCGGGCTGGTGCAGCTTCCGCAATTCGAGCCTGCGGCCAACATCTTCGCGCAGTATCTCTACTACTCGTCCTATTCCGAGAGCTGGCTGCGACACGCGGAGAGTTACGCCGCCGAGATGATCACCCGCGCGAAGCTCGGCGCAGCGTCCGAGGTGATCGAGATCGCCAGCAATGACGGATATCTGCTGCAATATTTCCAGCGCGCCGGCATCCGCGCGCTCGGAATCGAGCCGGCCAGCGGCCCGGCGGCCGCTGCGATCGCCAAGGGCATCCCGACCCGGACCTGCTATTTCGGCGGCGATGTCGCGACCGCGCTGCGCGCCGAAGGCCACGGGCCCGAGCTGATCGTCGCCAACAACGTGCTGCCGCACGTCCCCGACATCAACGATTTCGTCGCGGGCCTGCGCATTCTCCTGCCCGAGACCGGGCGCGCGACGCTGGAGCTTCCGCATCTGTTGCATCTGATCGAAGCCATCCAGTTCGACACGATCTATCACGAGCATCTGTCGTACTGCGACCCTCGAGACGGTCTTTCGCGCACACGCCTTGCGCGTTTTCGATGTGGATGAATTGCCGACGCATGGCGGCTCGCTCCGTCTGCACGTCTGCAGCGAGACTGCGCCTCCGAGAGCCTCGCCTGCACTCGAGAATTTGCGCCTGCGCGAGACCATGGCGGGGCTCGACCAGCCCGCGATCTATCGTGATTTTCAGGCGAAGGTGGCGGCCAAGCGCGAGACGATCCGCGACTTCCTCGTCGCGGCGGGGCGCGCGGGCAAGACGGTGCTGGCTTACGGCGCGCCCGCGAAGGGCAACACGCTGCTCAATTATTGCGGCGTCACGCGCGAGCTGATTCCGTTCACCGTGGACCGCAATCCGCACAAGCAGGGCCTGCTGCTGCCGGGAACGCATCTGCCGATCCGCGATCCCGCCGCCCTGATCGCGGCCAGGCCTGATTACGTCTTCATCCTGCCGTGGAATCTGAAGGACGAGATCATCGGCCAGCTGGCGGAGGTTCGCTCCTGGGGCGGACAATTCGTGGTGCCCGCACCCGATCTGACGATCATATCGTGAGCGATGGTTAACAATCAGGCTGCGAGCGGAGCGGCGTAGTCCGCGCGCAACGCGAAATAGGCTTCCAGCTCCGACAACGCCCGCGCTTCCCAATCCTTCGCCTGCTCCAGCAGCGACCAGCTCTGGCCCGGGCGGAACGCAGCGGTCTGGCGATAGAGCGATGCGATACCGCGGTAGCGCCGCACATTCTCCAAGATGGCTTGACCGTTCATGTCCGAAAACTCCCTCGTCATTCCCGGGGGAGAACCTGCGGCCAAATCTTTTTCGAAAAGTTAGCGGCGCGCGGCAAGCTTGCGGATGGTTGCCGGACTGTTGCGCGCAGGCAACGCGCACCGTCGTGCAAAGGCGAATTATTGCGGATTCGTTGCCGCGCTCTCGCCCGGGGACTTCAGCCCGCCCTGGCTGACGATCCTCATGGTCTCGCGGCAGAGATCGGCGAGGCCAATCAGCAGTACCGCGAGCAGACAGAACAGGTTGATGGAATCGGTATTTGCGCTGCTCAGCGCGTTGAACTCGAAGAAGGGCGGAATGAACGCCCACCACACCAGGGGAATGGTGAACAGCGCGGCAAATCCCGCCGCCGGCGTGCCCGCAACGATGCCGAGCATGAACAGGCCGGGCAGGAATGCTGCAAAATAGAGCTTTGCGCCGAGCGCGACGCAAATGCCCTGAAATGCAGCCGACATGGCGACAACGACGCATCCGAGCAGAAACGCCTGCCACGACCATGGCCGTACCCGCGGTACGCCAAACAGCCCCGCACGCCTCATCAGCCTCCCCCTGCCGCCCATTAACCTGGCCCGCTTGAGACCAAAGTACTACAGCGGCACCGAAATCGCGAGACGGAAATTGCGCCGCCCGCGGCTTCGTCTGCGAGCCTTGGTAAACGCCCGCATCGCACAATTGCCGCGGCCGGCGGCTATTCGGTCGCCGCATAGAGCAATCCGACGACGGGCAGAGCGAGGCCGATGGCCGATGCGAGCGTCCAGCCGCCTTGCGCGAAAGCCCAGGCGCCGACCGCGGAGCCGGCTGCACCGGCCGTGAAGAACGTCGCCATGTAGAGCCCGTTGAGGCGGCTGCGGTGCTCGTGCCCGAGCGCGAAGATAGCGCGGAAGCCGAGCACGACGTTGCCCTGGACACCGACGTCGATGGCAATCGCCGCCGCAACCAGGCAGACCAGGTTCAGCATCGAGCCGGGCGCGCCGAGATAGGTCACGAGGAAGCCCCCGGCCGCGAGCAACATCGCGACCAGCGTCGCGATGCGGCTGTGGCCGCGATCGGCGAGCCGTCCGGCGATGGGCGCCGCGAACACGCCGGCCACGCCGGCCAGCGCGAACAACGCGATGCCGCGCTGGGTGAAGCCGAACGCGCCCGCAAGCTGGAGCGGCGCCACCGTCCAGAACAAAGTGAAGCAGCCGAACAGGCTCGCCTGGTAGAGCGCCCGGCGCCGCAGCAGCGGCGTCGCCCGCACCAGATGCGGCATCGACAGCAACAGTTCGCCATAGTGCATCCGCGTCACCGGCTTGCGGTTCGGCAGCGTCATCCAGAGCACGGCCGTCAGCACGATCATCAACGCGGCGGAAGCGAAGAACACGGCGTGCCACGACAGCGCCGCGGTGACGAAGCTCGACACCGGACGCGCCAGCATGATGCCGAGCATCAGGCCGGTCGAGACATTGCCGACGACACGGCCGCGGATGGCTTCCGGCGCCAGATGCGCGGCGTAGGGAATGATGATCTGCACCGCGACCGAGCCGAGGCCGATGAACAGCGCGGCGATCAGGAACGGCAGCGCATGGGTGGCGAACGCGGCGGCGAGCAGGGCCGCGGCGCCGAGCGTGATGACGGAGCAGATCAGGATACGGTTCTCGACGAGATCGCCGAGCGGCACGATCAGCAGCAGCCCGGTGCCGTAGCCGATCTGCGTCATGGTGACGATCAGCCCGGCCGCTGCGTGCGACAGGCCGAGCGCGGCGCTGATCGGGGCGATCAGGGGCTGCGCGTAGTAGATGTTGGCCGCGATCATGCCACAGGCCGCGGCAAGCACGAAGGTCAGGCGCTGCGACACCGCATCCGGCCCGGGCGCGGTCTCGATCGTGGCATTCATCGTCATGACGTACGGTCTCCGAAATCGGGAACGATCGTTCCCTAACAAGTCAAAAGTTCAGGCGAGCAGTTTCATCGCGACGCCGACGAGGCGGGTCCCGTCGAGCGGCAGGCGCGCCTTGCCGACGACACGCAGGCCCTGCGTGATGCAGATCATCAGCCGCGCGGTGTCGTCAGCCGCAACATGACCGGGAATCGAGCCGTCGGCCTGCCCTTCGCGAATGAGGCCGGCGATGAAGTCTTCGTTGGTCTTGAGCTGCGCGCCGACGCGGGCGGCGACGACGGAATCGACCGCCGACAACTCGACCGCGCTGCCGACCACGAGGCAGCCGCGCCGTCCCTCAGTGCCCTGGGACTGCGCGACATAGGACAGCAGCAAATTGCGGACCCGATCGCGTCCGTTTGTGCCGCGCGCGGCGGCACTGCGGGTCTGCTCCTGGCGCAGCGCCGTATACCGCTCGAAGGCAGCCAGGAACACCGCATGCTTGTCGCGAAACGCCTTGTAGATACTCCCCGTCGCCAGCCGCATCGCCGCGGCGAGGTCGCCGATGGAGGTCGCATGATAGCCGCGCTCGCGAAACACCCGCACGGCGCGGTCCAGCGCCGTATCCATGTCGAATTCCCGGGGACGACCGGGCGGACGGGCGGCAGACGGGGATCGGCGGGCGGCTTTTTGCATTGCGGGATATTAGGGAATGATTGTTTCCTAATAAAGACAATTGGTTGTGATCCCGTCATCCTGAGGCGCGAGTGATGGGGCGCGAAGCGCTCCATCGGGAGCCTCGAAGGAGCACGGCCGAGCTGGCAGCCGGGCCGTCGCCCTTCGAGGCTTGCTCCGCGGCGCGGTTGCGCCGCCGAGCGCGCACCTCAGGGCGACGGTCATGGAGTGAGATCTCGCTGCTTCAGCATCGTCATTGCGATGTTCTAGTGCAAATCCCAGCGGCGGTGCCGTAGGGTGGGCAAAGGCGCATAGCGCCGTGCCCGCGATCTCCGTCCATAAGCAACAAGCCGTGGGCACGCTGCGCTTTGCCCACCCTACGAGATCGAGATTGTGGCACGCAGCTCAGCTCACAGACATGCCTTCGCGGCCTCGCGGCTTCATTCGCCCGAGCTTTGCTTGGTCTCGCGACCCTCTCATCCAAGAGGGCGCAGGGAAGGCCGGGTGCCGGCTCGCACCCGCGGTCCGCTGCGCGAAAAGCACGCGCAGGAAGAACCGCACAGCAGCATACAGGTGTGGCCGATCACTCGGCCTTCCCTGCGCAGTGGCTGGACGGCTTATGCCGTGATCTCCCGGGAGCCGACCATTCCTTCTGGCCTCCCTCGCCCCGCGA
>NZ_KB902808.1:0-64911 GCF_000379585.1 Bradyrhizobium sp. WSM2793
GACAACGCGGTCATATCAACGCTGGCGTCCACGATCACGCGACAGGCCTTGCCGACGACAATCTCCATGCGTCCGCCCGCTGGCCCCGCCAAAGCTACTGGCGGCACCGGCGGTTGGTCCGGCATCACCATCGCCGGCACAAAGGCTGGCTGAGGTCGTTCGTTCGTCTGCGTCCCAAACGATCGTCGCCAAGTCAGCAGCAGCGAGCGCGAGATGCCGTATCGTCGTGCTGTCGACGAGACCGCGCGCGGTGCCTGCAAACTCTCCAGAACGATCTTAGGTTTCTCGTCATCCGTCCAGCGACGGCGACGGCCAGTCTCGACAACCTCGAACCGTTCAATCCGTGCACTGAACTTATTACTGTCCATAAGGGCTGTTACACAGCACTCCTCTTAACCCGGCAAGACGGCCCTCACCGGAGGGAGACTTTCCAACCAGATTGAGATGACTTAACGCGACGCGTGCGAGGCGGGCTTCCTCGGCAGAAACCTCGATGCCTTGGACCGCAGCGGCATGCGTTATGATTGTTCGGATGAACGACAAATCGATCGCCAACGTTGCGGGACCAGCGCCTTGTTTGGCTCGCTTCCTTCCGAACTCAATCAGCCGCTGTCGATTGAGTGCGGGAAGTTTCACACTACCGAGCTCGGCCTTGAGCGACGCCATCACAGCAGCCTTTGACCGGCGAGGGGGTCTTCCGACCTCGCGCATATCTTCGTCGTGCAGGTCAATCAGCTCGCCAAACGTGCGAACGTTCCGGACCACGCGGGGCTTGGACGAGCCATTTCGGTCAATGTTGCGCTCCATTTCGAGCGCCCATTCTTCGCCGTCCTTGCGCCGTCGGAAAGTCTCGGCCACGTAGCGGGTCTTGCGGCGGACCTGGACGCGCCAGTTTCCGGATGCCAAATTGTGTGAAGGTCGCCACGCGTGTGCACTCCGACTTTTCGTGTGCACTATGTGGGCACCGAGAGGTCAAAACGGGTACAAACGTGTGCAAATTCGGCTAGTTTGGAGTGCACACGTTCATGCTTCATCCTATTGAAAGCATAAGGTAAATCATTGAAATATCAAGACTATCGCTTTTCCGTGGCGCCCATGATGGATTGGAATGAGAGGTTAAGGTTTTCAATCGCTTAGAAGGCGCCGTGTGCACGACGTGTGCACCGGGAGATCAAGAAAAATCTCACCACAGCCAACGTGCGCAGGCTTTTGGCACATGTGCAGGATCTGAACTTCCGAGGGTAGGGTGCGGGCGAGTGCTTTCGACGCGGAATGGTCGAACGTCGTGAGTTTGACTCACATCTCTCCGCCAATTGCGCGATTGCGCACGCCAAACTACGATTTCGTGCGCTTGGGTCCGCTTCGCGAGCGACTCGCCCCTCCGCTAGCCGCGCTAGCCACGGCCCGTCTCTGTAGGGTCGCGATCGGCCGTTGGTACCAGTCCCCACGGAGCTTCGCTTCATAGCTTCAGCTCAACGCGTGACCGGCTAGCCCGTACACCCACGGCTCATTTTCCTTTCGGTTCAGGAATCGCCGGCCCTTAGACATCGTCGTGACGGTGTCGGTCATTGCGAGGCGGCTCTGTTGAAGGAAGTCGGCAAACAGACCCGTCTGCTCCCGCGTATCGACGCGGACGAATTGTCCCGCGAGATTCCTAAGATGCACAGCGGTGAGATGGATCGCGTCACAATCATTGCTGGCAACGATCGGGCCGATCACATGACCGCGGCCGAATTCGCGCTTCATGGAAAAACCGACGGCCTCTCCGCCCCGGCGCAGGACGGAGATTGAAGCACCTTCAGAAAGCAATGCGAGCAGCTTCTGCCGGTTAGTTCCGAACGCGCGTTCATCCAGTGCCGCGATCTCTCCGATGTCCGCCGTGGACAGCGAGCTCAATTCACCGGCCAGAGCCTGCACCGGCGGAGGTGGTGAGACGAGTTCTCCTTGCCACAGATATACGGTGGCTTCCTTCGTGAACCCCAGCGACAGATACAGGTGATAGGCGGCATGGGTTGAGTTGAGGGTCAAATTCCGGTCGCCACACCGCTCGAAAACCTGCTCCATGAGCCAGCGGCCAGTACCTTGTGCCTGGGTTCGGGGCGATGTGATCACCAGGCCAATCGTTGCGAATTCCTGGCTATAAGGGAACCACATCGCGCTGCCGAAAACGCGGCCGATGCCATCAACGGCGACGATGCCGTGGCCGGCGCGGCGCAGGAAATCCCAGTCCTTGGGGCGATGCGGCCAACCGACACCGATCGAAAGCGCGTGGAGCAGCTTCACATCAACGTCGTTTATGTCCTTGGCCACCAGTTCAAAGGACTTCACGCGTACCGTTCGTCCCATTCCGCTCATCCATTCCTTTGCGAGCTCAAAGCCCGCGGCCTATCCCCCGCCGGCCTTCTGTTGCGTGCCGCACAAGCCCTCTTTTGCAGCAGCATAGCGCGGAAGGCCAGCAGGTTTCGCCTGTTTGGCGGGCGGTACTCGGAATGTTTCGCCGCTGGTTCAGCTCGATTCAGCAGGGAAAGCTACTGGTTGCGGCCTATCGATATCCGGCAACAGCAGGCAGGGTGACCCCAGTGAACGTTGAAGGCTTCGTAGGGCTCGCCGCCTTTCCAGCCCTCGGTGGCCGGCCAGTCCGGTCTCAACGCGCCGCATCCCGGGCGAGGACCTGAGAGGACCACGTCGATGGCATTCCTTTTCAATTCCGATGCTGCTCGGGCGGCTATATTCCGGCAGGCCTTTGCGCGCGAGCTCCCTGATCTCGAATTCTATCATTCCAGCGAATGCTTCGAGCCGGAAAAGGTACGGTACCTGATAACCTGGAACGCGCCCGACGATCTCTCGCGCTTTCGAAATCTGGAAATGCTCTTTTCCACCGGTGCGGGGGTCGATCAATTCAAGCCGGAGACCCTACCTGGCCACGTCAAGCTCGTGCGCATGATCGAAGATGGCATTATACGCATGATGCAGGAGTACGTCGTGCTTGGGGTGCTGACACTCCATCGCGAGATGCTTGCCTATCGGGAGCAGCAGGGAAGAGGCCTATGGCAGGCTCTTGAAACGCCCCAGGCGGCCGATCGGCGCGTCGGCTTTCTGGGCCTCGGCATGTTGGCGCAAGCTGCGATTGATCGCCTCAAGCCGTTTGGATTTCCGCTTGCCGCGTGGAGCCGCAACAACAAGACGATCGAGGGCGTCACCTGCTTCCACGGCGATGGTCAGCTTGGCAACTTCCTGAAAGGAACGGACATTCTCGTCTGTCTTCTGCCCCTGACGGCGCAAACAAGCGGCATCCTGAACGCACAGCTGTTCTCTCTCCTGCCGGCGGGAGCAAGGCTGCTTCATGTCGGCCGCGGTCCGCAGCTTGACCAGGGCGCACTCATCGAAGCGCTCGATAGCGGGCGCCTTGCCGCAGCGATGCTCGACGTGACCGATCCCGAGCCGCTGCCGGGAGCCCATGCGCTCTGGTCGCATCCGAAGGTGATCATCACGCCGCATATCGCGTCCGTGACGCAACCGCATACGGCCGCGGAATCTGTCATAGAGAACATCCGGCGCCACCGCGCCGGACGAAATCCGATCGGCCTCGTCGATCGAACGCTCGGTTACTAACAGGAAAGATGCCATGTCACTTCTGATTACCATCGACACCAATCCGGATTTTGTACCGAAGAAGGCCGTGCCAGATGCGGAACGGCTCATTTCGGGCAATCCGTCCTTCAAGACCTGGGCGCAGGACGCCTCGAAAGGCGAAAAGGTGCTGACCGGCGTCTGGGAAGCAACGCCGGGCGAGACGCATTCCATCAAGGGCACCACCTTCGAGTTCTGCCACATCATCTCGGGTCTTATCGAAATCGAGGAAAAGGGTGGCGAGACGAAGACTTTCCGCGCCGGCGACAGCTTTGTGATGAAGCCGGGCTTTGTCGGCGTCTGGCGCACGATCGAGACCGTGCGGAAGATCTATGTCTGCCACTATGACTGAGCACGATGCCTGACGGCGGCCTCACTAAACGACGGCCAGAACAATCGACTTTCGAGTGCCCGTCTGACCGGATTCAACGCGGTCAGACGCTTTCTTCTCGATGAAAAATGCGGCGCGCGGTGCTGTATGGCTCAGATGAGACGGCTTGTCTCGCCAATCGCATATCCGGCAGTGTTGGCGGTTTGACCCCGAAGAGTAAGGGAACAAATACATGGTTGCATTGAAAGACAAGGATCTGTTTCGCCAGCAGGCACTGATCGGCGGCCACTGGCGCGACGCGAGTGCGAAGGCGACGGTTGATGTCATCGATCCTGCCAGCCAGCAAGTTCTTGGCACCATCCCCGATATGGGGTGCGAGGAGACCAGGGCTGCCATCCGCGCTGCGGCCGACGCGTTCAAGCATTGGAAGACCAAGGCCCATGCAGAGCGCGCCGCGCTGCTGGAGCGCTGGTATGAGCTCATGCGACACCATGAGCAGGATTTGGCTCTTCTGCTCACGCTGGAGCAGGGCAAGCCACTGGCGGAATCGCTCGGCGAAATCCGCTATGGGGCCTCCTTCGTCAAATGGTTTGCGGAAGAGGCGCGCCGGATCAACGGATCGACGATCCCGTCTCCCACCGTCGATCGCCGCATTCTGGTTTTGAAAGAGCCGGTCGGCGTCTGCGGGATCATCACGCCCTGGAATTTTCCCAACGCGATGATTACACGCAAGGTGGCGCCTGCGCTTGCCGCGGGCTGCACCGTCGTCATCAAGCCCTCTGAATTCACGCCGTTTTCGGCCCTCGCGATCGGTGTGCTGGCGGAGCGGGCAGGAATTCCACCTGGCGTGATCAACATCGTGACGGGCATGCCGGCCGACATTGGCAAGGAGCTGATGGCCAATGAGACCGTCCGCAAGATCTCGTTCACGGGGTCGACCCGCGTCGGCGCGCTGCTGATGAAAGGCGCCGCCGACAACATCAAGCGGCTCAGTCTCGAGCTCGGCGGCAACGCGCCGTTCATCGTCTTCGACGATGCCGATATCGACCGCGCCGTCGAGGGCGCAATTGCGTCGAAGTTCCGCAACGGCGGACAGACCTGCGTCTGCTGTAATCGCATTCTTGTCCAATCGGGTGTCTACGATGCCTTTGCACAGAAGCTCGCCGGCAAGGTCGCGAAAATGAAGGTAGGTGCCGGTACGGAAGATGGGGTCGCAATCGGGCCGATGATCAATGGCGCAGCGATCGAGAAGATCAAGCGGCACGTCATGGACGCGCTGGATAAAGGCGCAAAGATCATCGCTGAGAGTGAGGCGGTGCCGGAGGGCCGGCAATTTGCTCGGCCTCTCGTGCTCGGTGGCGCGACGACCGAGATGCTCCTGGCTTCGGAGGAGACCTTCGGACCGGTCGCGCCGCTTTTCCGGTTCGAGACGGAGGACGAGGCGATAGCGATCGCAAACGGTACGCCCTTCGGTCTTGCGGCGTATTTCTACACTGAAAACCTGAAGCGTTCCTGGCGTATTGCCGAAGCGCTGGAGTTCGGCATGGTCGGCTTGAACACCGGCCTGATCTCGACCGAGGTTGCGCCTTTTGGCGGTGTCAAACAGTCGGGCCTGGGACGCGAGGGATCTCAGCTCGGGATAGAAGAATATCTCGAGAGCAAGGCCCTTCATGTCGGCGGCCTGGATTGAGCGTCCATCGGATCTGAAACAAGAAAAGGGGGCGGTTGAACCGCCCCTTTTCCTTGACCAGCGCAGATCTCTATTGCTGAAATGCCGCGAGCGATCCCGAAAGAACTGCGCTCAGGCGCTTTTACGAAGAGGCTCCAGGCCGACTGCGGCAGCCAAGCCGCCGATGCCAGGGACCTCGGTGTATTCATAGAAGGGGTTCGCCGGCTCGTGACCGCGGTTCACCCATACCTTGCTCTTGATACCCAGATCGTAGGCGGTCATCAGATCGTAGCGGAACGAGGAGGAGACGTGGGTGATATCTTCCGGGCCGCAGCCCAGCTTGTCGAGCATGTATTCGAAGCCCTTCATGTGTGGCTTGTAGGCGCCAGTCTCCTCGGCCGTGATGACCGTGTGGAAGGGAGCACCGAGCTTCTCCACGTTGGACATGATGAGGTTCTTCATGGAGTTCGACAAAATGACCAGCGGAATCTCCCTGGCAACTTTGGCCAGACCAGCCGGGACGTCGGCATGTGGACCCCACGTGTGGATCTCTTCATTGATGCGCTGGGCATCCTCCGGCCGAAATACGATACCGTTGCGCTTGCAAGCGCGCTCCACCGAATTATGCACGACCTCGAAGTACGGCTTCCACGCGCCAAGAACCTCGTCCAGGCGATAGGCGGCGAAATCCTTGATGAAACTAGCCATCGTCGTGGCAGAAAGTTGAGAGCCATAGACTCTCCTCGCCGCGCCGGCCATGTCGAAATTGGTCAGCGTGCCGTAACAGTCGAAGGTGATGTATTTGGGTCTGAACGTCGCCATAGCTCCAATCCTTGCGATCTCACGCACCGCTTGCCGATACGACAAGCATCATAGCGAGCACCCGACAAGATAAAGCACCGATGTCGCGGTGACCGGGAGCAGATTGTGTCGTATCGGATCGGAGCTGTGGCAGAGAGTTGTGCGAAATAGGCGCATCCGACGTGAGCGCCAATGCCTGGCGCAAGCCGATGCCGGCATAAGATGCGGCGCCGATCGTCAATGACAGTCAAAATGCCCTTCGTCCATGTCCAGCCTGGGAGCAACTGCTGTCTTGGTCATCCTATGTTGAGTGCGAAAACATCGGGGTGACCGCACAAAAATTGCGGTTGATCTGGAGGACGACATGTTGAGCAACTCGCTGATTGAACTCGATCGCGCGCATCTGATTCACCCGGTCTCATCCTATCGAAGCCACGAGACGACGGGTGTCCGCGTGCTGAAGTCAGGGAAGGGCGCGACGCTGACCGATGTCTCGGGACGTCAATTGCTGGACGGCTTCGCCGGCCTATGGTGTGTCAATGCCGGCTACGGACAGGACAGCATCGTTGAAGCAGCTACGCGGCAGCTGCAGGAGCTGCCTTATGCGACGGGCTATTTCGGTTTGGGCTCGGACCCGGCGATCCGGCTGGCGGCCAGGTTGGCTGAATTGGCGCCTGGCGATCTGAACCATGTCTACTTCACGCTGGGTGGCTCCGATGCCATCGACAGTACGATCCGGTTCATCAGGTACTACTATCATTCCAAAGGGCGACCGCAGAAGGACCAGTTCATTTCCGTCGAGTCTGGCTACCATGGATCGTCGACGGCAGGGGCTGGCTTGACGGCGCTGCCCGCCTTTCATGCGGGCTTTGGGGTGCCATACGACTGGCAACACAAGATCCCCTCGCACTACGCCTATCGCAACCCTGTCGGTTCCCATCCCCAGGCTATCATTGCGGCGTCGGTCGCGGCCTTGCGGGCCAAGATCGCCGAACTGGGCGCCGAACGCGTCGCCGCCTTCTATGTCGAGCCGATACAGGGGTCAGGAGGCGTCCTCGTTCCGCCGCCGTCCTGGCTGAAGGCGATGCATGCGGTCTGCAAGGAGCACGATATTCTGTTCGTTGCCGATGAGGTCATCACCGGCTTTGGCCGTGTCGGTCCGCTCTTCGCCTGTGAAGAGGATGACGTCGTGCCGGATCTCATGACCACGGCAAAGGGGCTAACCTCTGGCTACGTGCCGATGGGGGCCGTTCTCATGTCCGACGGCGTCTACAACACGATTGCCGATGGCGCCGGCAAGGTGGCCGTCGGCCACGGCTACACCTATTCCGCTCATCCCGTCAGCGCAGCCGTTGGGCTCGCGTGCCTTGATCTCTATGAAAACGGCTTGCTGGAAAACGGCCGGAAGGCCGGGCACCGGCTGATGGAAGGTCTTCGGGCGCTTGCCGATCATCCGCTTGTCGGCGATATCAGGGGTCGCGGCATGCTGGCTGCAATCGAGCTCGTCACTGACAAGGAGCTCAAGACGCCTCTGCCGGCGGAAGCCGACGCGGCGCGCCGCATCTTCGACCGCGCGTGGGACAATGGTCTCGTGATCCGCGCCTTCGCGCAAGGCGTGCTGGGCTACGCGCCGCCGCTGTGCTGCACCGATGACGACATCGACGGCATTATTGAGCGGACAAAGACTACGCTCGACCAGACGCTCGAAGACAAGGACGTCCGCGCGGCGATGAAGGGATGATCACCGCGCTGCCGGTCGGAGATTGTTCTTAGCTATCGAAGATGCTTTCGAGCGGCAGATGGGATTTCACGATCGGGGACTTCAGCACGACGAAACTGAAGTACTTGTCGATGCCGATATCCATCTCGACCAGGCGTTCCATGACCGCCTGGTATTCGCTGATCCCCGCGGTGATGAACTTGACGAGATAGTCGTACCCGCCCGAAACCAGATGGCATTCGACGACCGAATCGATCTTTTCGATCGTCGTGAGAAAGCGAGCGAAATCGATCTGCCGATGATTCTTCAGGGTGATTTCAGCGAAGACCGTCAGAGTTTGTCCGAGCTTGGCAACATCGATCTGGGCGGAATAGCCGGTGATGAAGCCCTCCGTCTGGAGCCTCTTGACGCGCATCAGGCACGGGCTCGGCGAAAGATTTATCAGCTCTGCGAGCTCGACGTTGGAAATGCGCCCGTTCTTCTGCAGTTCGCATAAAATCCTGATGTCGATCTTATCGAGCTTCATAGCAATGCCATCAGATGGGGCCGACAACGGCGTCAGGGCTTTGAGTCTTCAGCGTCATATGCATTGTCATAGCATCAACCAGCAGCTTTTCCCAACGAGGCGGAAACTGCAATTCAGAACTCGCTGACCTTCCCCCAGGCGCTCATTTTCAGCCGTTCCGGCCTGTAGGGGCGCGGGTCGACGATCGGTGCTCGACCGGTGATGATGTCGGCGATCATGTGCCCGGTGCCGGGCCCAATCCCGAAGCCGTGCCCACTGAACCCCGCCGCAAGGATGAAGCCTGGAATGGATTCAACTTCGCCGATTGCCGGAATGCCGTCCGGTGTGCTGTCGATGTAGCCGGCCCAGACGTTTAAGATGGCGAGGTGCCGCAGCTCGGGGACCAGCTTGCACGCGCGTCGATGCGTCAGCCGAATCTGCCTCATGTCGGGGCGGGGGTTGAGCGTTCGGTTCAGCTCCATCGGGGTCACCTCGTCGAGCCTCCATTTCGCCAGGGATTCGTGGCCTTGCCGCATGCCCTCGAAGGCGCCGGGGCTGAGGCTTCGCCAGCGGCGGGCGAACATGGGGAGGAATTCGCGGCCGAACCTGACCTGCTGCGGCGTCGGATCCAGTCGCGCGCGCCCGCTGATGGCCAGCGTGTATCCGCCATCGCCGCGGCGCGTGGCCGACACGAGCCCTGCGTAAAGGGCATCAGGCAGGTCGGCCGCGCCCGGGGCCAGGGCGAGAATCGAAGAGCGCACGGATGCCTGCGGGAAGCGAATTCCGAGCTGGTTGCAGAACGAAGATGCCCATGCGCCTCCTGCCATGACCACCGTCTTCGTCCGGATCGTGCCCGCCTCGGTCACCACGCCGTTGACCCGGCCGGCACTGAGCTCGATGCCGCGCGCGGCGCAGAGCTGGTGCACCGTGCCGCCCGCCGCCATGATCGCACGCGCGGCGATGGGGACGGCCTTTGAAGTGTCCGCCGTCCCGTCTGTCGGCGAGAAGACGCCGCCCTTCCACTTGCGACCCGTCGCCTTGCCCCGACCGCTCGCCTCTTCCGAGCTCAACAGATGCGTCGTGACGCCAACGGTCCTGGCGAAGTCTCGCCACTTGGCCCAGCCTGCCAGCTCATTCTCGTCGTTCGACAAATACAATAGGCCGCAGCGGCGAAAGCCCGTGTCTTCACCCGTTTCCTGGGCAACTCGTTGCCAGAGATCGAGGCTCTTGGTCGCAAGCGGCAGCTCGCGTGCGTCGCGGTTCTGTTGTCGGCACCATCCCCAGTTGCGGCTGGACTGCTCGGCGGCGACGCGGCCCTTCTCGAGCAAGGCAACCTTGAGGCCGCGACGCGCGAGATAGTAGCTTGTGAACACACCCACGACGCCGCCGCCGATGACGACGACGTCCGCCTCACGAGGCAGGGATGGACTGGATTCGATATGCAGGAGCGGCGCGCTCATCCGACAGGGATCTCCGGTGGTTGCGTAGCGTAACCGGGGAATTGCGGCAGGCCCCGCGGACTTTGGCCATGAGACCGAATATCCTGCGGTTTACTGCCTTTGACACAGGCTATTATTGCGAAAATACTTTGCTTGGGTCGCAGCCTTGCAGGCGGCGAGACTGATGCACGTGCTCCTGCGATCCGTCGCGCGCCGCCGCGGCAGGGCTGGCGGCGCAGACTGAAATGCCAAATCGGACTTCGTTTTCAGAAGTTCCTGCTGCTTCGATGCCGGCTTTCGGCGACTCCAGGGTGATTCAAATCGTCAAGATCGGCAGAACGGATCGAAGGATCGAAGTCCATAGAGGCAACCCGCATGAGCCTTGTCGAGGAGCAGATCTTGGCAGAAGCGATCAAGCTATGAGCTCGGCACCATCCATGCTTCGCTTCGATCGAACTGACCTGTTCGGTCGGCGCCGCACTGCGAAGAAGAGTTCTTGCCTCTTGCGCGGGGAGGCCTGAATCATGTCGCAGCCTCCAATGGAGGAATGGCACGTCGAACGTCAAATCGTCGACCTGTCGAAGAAGCGTGGCAAGGCAAAGAACCGAAGGCGCGGCTCGCAGCAGGATGGCCGAACGAAGCTAAAAAGGGAGGATGTTCCGATGGCCTCTGGCGAGCCGGCTGCAGCCCCCGCCGATGTCGCGCTGTCGGTGCGCGAACTGACCGTGAGCCTGCCTGAAGGAATGGAGCGGGCCCACGCCGTCGAGAACATCTCCTTCGATCTCAAACGTGGACAGATTCTCTGCATCATCGGAGAATCTGGATCGGGCAAGTCGGTCACCGCCAATGCGATCATGGGGCTTCTGCCGAAGGTGATCAGGGTCACCTCGGGGGCGATCCACCTGAATGGGACGAACATCGTAGGCCTCGCGCCAGAAAAGCTCCGCAGTCTGCGCGGCCGAGTCGTCTCGATGATCTTTCAAGATCCTCTCTCGGCGCTCAACCCGCTGATGACCGTGGGCGCGCAGATCGAGGAGGTGATGGCCGCGCACGACGTGGGCACGCCGGCCTCGCGCCGCAGCCGGGCCATAGACTTGTTGATTGAAGTGGGTCTGCCTGATCCGCAGCTCATGTATCACCAATATCCCTTCCGGCTTTCGGGCGGGCAGCGGCAGCGGGTGATGATCGCTATGGCTCTGGCTCTCGAACCTGCGATCCTGATTGCGGACGAGCCGACCACCGCACTCGACGTGACGACCCAGGCGCAGATCCTGCAATTGATCCGCGACATTCAGCGCCGCAAGGGAATGAGCGTCATGTTCATTACCCATGATTTCGGCGTCGTCGCGGAGATTGCCGACCACGTTGTGGTGATGGAGAAGGGCCATTGCGTGGAGCAGGGCAGTGCCGCGCAGGTGCTGAAGTCGCCCGGTCATCTCTATACGCGCCGTCTGATCGCAGCCGTGCCCCACCTGACCGGGAAGGACCGCGTTCCCTCGGAAGCCCTGGAGCGAGCGTCGATCCTGAAGGTCGAATGCCTGGCAAAGACTTATCGCAGCGGCAGCGCGCTTTTCCGTACGCAGCGCATCGTGCCTGCGGTCAATGGGGTCAGCTTCGACCTCACGTCGGGTCGCACGCTCGGCGTCGTCGGGGAAAGCGGTTCGGGCAAGTCGTCGCTCGGTCGGCTGTTGATCAAGCTCATGGAGTGCGACGGCGGCTCGATTCTGTTCGAAGGCCGCGACATCGCTGGGCTTTCCGAAGCCGAGTTTCGGCCGCTACGGCCGAACATCCAGATGATCTTTCAGGATCCTTTCGCATCGCTCAATCCGCGATCGACGGTCGGTCAAATTCTCACTGTCGGCCCGGTCGCGCATGGCATGCCTTATGACAAAGCTTGCGAGCGTGCGCGGGAGCTTCTGTCCCATGTCGGCCTGGATGCAGGCGCCTTTGAGCGCTATCCGCACGAGTTCTCCGGCGGGCAGCGCCAGCGCGTCGGCATCGCGCGGGCGCTGATGTTCAAGCCAAAATTGCTGATTGCCGACGAAGCGGTCTCAGCGCTCGACGTATCGATCCAGGCCCAGATCTTGAAGCTGCTCGACCAGATCCAGCGGGAGACCGGCGTCTCGATGATCTTCATCACGCATGATCTGCGCGTCGCAAGCCAAATCTGCGATGAAATCGCCGTCATGCATCGAGGACAAATCGTGGAACGCGGACCGCCGTCCCAGATATTCCTCGATCCGAAATCCACCTACACGCGAGAACTGGTGGCAGCAATCCCGGGCGAGCAACCCCTGAGCATGCCCGAACATGCAGAGTATGGCGGACAGCACAAGGGAGGAGAGACGTTATGACCAAGGGTTCTGCAACGACATCGAGCTACTCGCGGCGTGATGCTCTGCGAATGGTGGCGATCGGCGGAGCTGCCGGCCTGATCGCGCCCAATCTATTGGGCAAGCCGGCCAACGCGCGCACCTCTCCGACAAAGCCAACCGGCCGCGTGATCGTCGGGCTTGGACAAGAGCCGACCGTCTTCAATCCGCTGATGGTACACATTGAAGTCGATGATGGCGTGCATTTCTCGGTCTTCGACGCGCTGTTTCGCATCGATCCTCAGGGCGTTATTCAGCCCAACCTGGCCGTGGAAGTGCCGAACCAGAAGAATGGCGGCATTTCGGAAGACGGTCTCAAATGGCGTATTCGTTTGCGCGACGATGTCCGCTGGCACGACGGCAAACCGTTCAGCGCCGAGGACGTGAAGTTCACGCTCGAGCTGATTACGAATCCGAACTTCCGGAGTTGGCGCACGGCCGGCCATGCTCTCGTGCGCGACATCACGGTGGTCTCGCCGACGGAGATGACGTGGCGAATGGAGGAGGCCTTTGCGCCGTATCTGTCGTTCCTGACCGAAACATTCATCGTCCCCAAGCACATCCTCGAGAAAGAGGCCAATCCGAACAACGCCGCCTTCAACCAGGCACCGGTCGGAACCGGCGCCTTCAAGTGGAGCAAGAGGGTTGCTGGTGATCATCTCGAACTCGTTGCGAACACCGAATACTTCGGTGATGGCCCTCACATCGAGAGGCTGGTCTTCAAATACATTCCCGATCTCACGGTCCTCTACACCCAGTTCAAGAGCGGCGACATTGATCTCGTGGGCCAGCCTTACATCACGCCCGATCATTACGGGGAAGCCAAGACGCTGCCAAACCGTGTGGTGACGCTCGTCCCAAGGACCTCGTTCGAATCCTTCTATCTGAACCTCGAGCGCCCGCAGTTCAAGGAGCTTGCTGTTCGCGAGGCGCTCTACGCGGCGATTGACAAGGAGGCGATCATTCAGGGGCTCTATTACGGCGTGCCGACCCCGACAGAGACGTTCATGCCGCGGCAGTCCTTCTTCTTCAACGCCAATCTGCCCCTACACAAATTTGATGTGAATCGCGCGGGCAAGATCCTCGACCAGGCCGGCTGGGCAAAGGGCGCGGACGGCATTCGCGCCAAGAACGGCGTTCGCCTGTCCTTTACCAATTCGACCACGTCGGGCGATCCCCTTCGTGAACAGGTGCAGCAGTTCCTGCAGCAGACGTTCGCGCAACTGGGGGTCGAGATGAAGATATCGAACCTGCCCGCCGCCGTGATGTGGGGCGATTTCTGGGTGCAATCGCAGTTCGATTCCGTGATCGTCGGCAGCTCGTATCTGATTGGCGCCGATCCGGACGTCACCAATCGCCTCCACTCGCGCTCGATCGCAGCGAAGGGCGGCCGCGGCTCGAACAATGCCCAATACGCCAATCCGGAGGTCGATGCCCTCCTTGACAAAGGCGCCCGCACCTTCGATCCCGAAGCGCGGCGCGCGATCTACTCTCGCGTACAGGAACTCGTGCGCCGCGATCTGCCTTTCCTGCCGTTGTATCAGAGCAACTCGGTCCAAGGTCTCAAGAAAGGGATCAATGGATTCGTGCCGAATGGCAACACGCGCACGGAGTCCTGGAACGCGCTCGCCTGGTATTGGGCGAGCTGATGTCTCGCCGGACGGACCGCGTCGGACGGTGTTGTCACGCTAATGGAGGACTCGAATGTCCGCCTTCCTGCTGAATCGTCTCTTGCAGAGCATCGTGCTGCTGGTGATCGTCTCGATCATCGGCTTCACGGTTCTCAACCTCATGCCGGGTGGTCCTCTGGCGCAGTTCGGGCTCGATCCGGGGATGACCCAGAAGGATGTGGAGCGGCTCGCAGCGCAGCTCGGGTTGAACCGGCCGCTATGGATGCAGTATCTCGATTGGGCCTGGCGGCTGCTCCAGGGCGATTGGGGACACTCGTTCCGCGATGGCTCTTCGGTGCTGACGGTGATTGGTCGACACTTGCTGGCGACGCTACTGCTTATGGGTACGTCCACCGCATTTGCGATCGGGGTGGGTGCCTGGATCGGAATCCGGGGCGCCACCCACCGCTATTCGCTGTTCGACTACTGCGCGACTGTCGGCGCCATGGTGGCGCTGTCCGTTCCGACGTTCTGGTTTGGCCTGATCGGCATCTACATCTTCACCCTGAAGCTGGGTTGGGTGCCCGCAGGCAACATGTACACGATTGGCGACGGCTCGGTACTGGACTATCTGCATCACCTGATCTTGCCGAGCCTGGTGCTGTCCCTCGTTCATGTCGCTATCTGGAGCCGTTACATGCGGACGGCAACGCTCGATGCGCTCAGTCAGGATTTCGTCAAGACGGCCCGGGCCAAGGGCGTGAGCGAACGCCGCATCTTGCTGAAACATGTCATCGGCAATGCGCTGTTGCCGATGATCACGCTGGCAGGGATGCAATTGCCCAGCGTTCTCACCGGCGCGCTGGTCACGGAGACCGTGTTCACCTGGCCGGGCATGGGGCGGCTGTTTCTCGACAGCCTTGGTTACAGCGACTATCCGGTCGTGATGGGGCTGTTGATCTTCTCGGCCATCCTGGTCCTGTTGGGTAATCTGATCGCAGACATCGTGATCGCCACCGTCGATCCGCGCATTCGCCTGGCCTGAGCCTGCAGACTCACGACAGATAAGAGGAGCGAGTAGATATGACCGCCATCGTCGCGCACGCAGCTCCGGCCCGCTGGTGGCACAGCCGTGCCGTTATCCGCTTCATGCGTCATCACCTGGCGCTCTTGGGAATCGCGATGATCACCCTGCTCGTGCTGGCGTGCGCCATCGGTCCCTATGCCTTGCCCTACGATTCGCTCCACATCGATCTGCGCGCCCGCTTTGCTCCGCCGCTGACAGGCAACCATTACTTAGGCACGGATCCCTTAGGGCGAGACCTCGCGGTGCGGCTGTTGATGGCCGGGCGCGTCTCGCTGGCGGTGGGGTTCTCCGCCATGTTGCTGTCGACGTTGATCGGCACGCTCATTGGCGTGACGGCCGGCTATCGCGGGGGTTGGGTCGGGGCGGCATTGATGCGGACGGTCGATGGCTTCCTGTCCTATCCCTCGATCTTTCTCGTGCTGGCGCTGGCCGCAACGCTGCGGCCGAGCCCGGCGATGATCACCGTGATCATTGCCGTCACGAGCTGGATGGAGACTGCGCGAATCGTCGAGGCCGAGGTCCGTTCCCTGCGCGAGCGCGAGTTCGTCCAGGCCGCGCGCATGGTCGGGCTTCGCAGGGCGCACATCATGTTTCGCGAGATCCTGCCCAATGCCATGGGTCCCATCATCGTCGCCGCAAGTCTGGCCGTCGCGCGCGCGATCCTTCTGGAGGCCTATATCAGCTTTCTCGGCTACGGCATCCAGCCGCCGCTGCCCAGCTGGGGCAACATGCTCAATGGCGCCCAGCAATATCTGGCGAGCGCTCCCTGGCTTGCCATCATTCCCGGTGCCGCCATTACGATGGCGGTGACGAGCTTCAACTTCATCGGCGATGGCTTGCGAGATGCCCTCGACGTTCGAAACGATCACATCTGAACGATTTCAACTGAGTCGCGGCTGAAACCAGCGACCATACGAGAAGCAAAGCCATGCACGCGCCGAGAGTTGCCGAGAAGGCCACGCCCTATTGGTGGGAAGCCGCGCCGCTTAAGCCGCCGCCTCAGCAGCCAATAGCCAGGAAGCTCGACGTGTTGATCGTGGGCGCGGGCTATGCGGGGCTCTCGGCCGGTCTGGTGCTGGCGCGCGAGGGCCGCTCGGTTGCGGCCTATGACGCCATGGACCCTGGTGAAGGAGCTTCGACGCGCAACGGCGGTATCACCAGCGGATCCATTCGGCCCGATTACGCGACGCTCACGCGCCGGTTCGGAGAGGAGAGGGCGCTGGCGATCGAGGCGGAAGGCAAGGCCGCGCGCGAGTTCCTGTACGATTTCATCAGGACGGAAGGCCTCGCCTGCGACTTCCAGCCGGTGGGGCAGTTCAAGGGCGCCTTCGGCTACGAGCAATACGAGGCCATGGCGCGCACCGCGGAGAGGCTGGCAAAGAAGCTTGGGATCGAAGCCTACGCAGTTCCCTATGCCGAGCAGCGCCAGCATATCGGCACCGATGTCTATCGCGGCGGTACGGTTCGGATGGACATCGGCGGACTGCACCCGGCGAAGTTTCACGCCGAACTGCTGCGGGTCGCGCTCGCTTCCGGATTGAGAGTCCACGCGCGGACGCCCGTGATCTCGATCGACAGAGATGGCTCCGGTTTCCGCGTCGTCACCGCGGCCGGTCCGGTGCAGGCGCGTCAGGTGCTGGTGTGTACCAACGGTTACACCGATGGCGCCGTGCCCTTCCTGCGCCGTCGGCTGGTCCCGGTTCGCAGCCGGATTATTGCGACGGAGGAGCTTGCGCCCGAAGTCATGGCGCGGCTGATGCCGAAACGCATGATGATCACGGAGAACCGGGAGGTCGGCTTCTATTATCGGCCCTCGCCTGATGGCAAACGCATCTTGCTGGGCGGCCGCGACAGCTCTCGTGTCGGCGACCCCGTCGCCCCGAAGCTGCTTCTGCGCAAGGGCCTGGTGAATCTGTTCCCTGAGCTGGAGCCCGTTCGCCTCTCACACAGCTGGTTCGGCCATGTGGCCATGAACCGCGACATGATTCCGCGCATTTTCGAGAAGGAAGGTATCGTCTATGCCAGCGGCTTCTGCGGGTCGGGCGTGGTCTGGGCGCCATGGGTCGGTATGCATGCGGCCCACAAGCTCCTGGGACACGAGGAGAGGGCGCGTACCGCGTTCGACTTCAGGCCTCCGGCCTTCATCCCGTTCTATCGAGGCAATCCGTGGTTCATGCCTGCCTTCATTCAAGGCTACCGGATGCGTGACCGGATCGCGATGTGGCGCGCCAGCCGTTGACGGCCGGCAGCACAGCTTACAACCCAGGTCTGAGTTCCGGAGCCACTTCCGCCTCTCTAAAGAAGATTGACGATGCAGTACGTGTCCACGCGCGGCCATTCAGGCCGCAAGCAATTCTGCGAGGCATTGCTTGAAGGCCTCGCCCCGGATGGCGGGCTGTACGTCCCGGAAACCTATCCTCGTGTGGACCACGCCACGCTGGATGCGTGGCGTACGCTGTCCTACGCCAACCTGGCTTTCGAGATCCTGTCGCTCTATGTCGGCGATATTCCCTCCGCCGACCTGAATGCCATCTGTGCAAAGACCTACACGCCGGAGATATTCGGAAAGCCTGACATCGCGCCGCTGCGAAAGCTGGAGAGGGGACTTTACCTCCAGGAACTGTCGAATGGTCCCACGTTGGCGTTCAAGGACATGGCCATGCAGTTGCTCGGCAATCTGCTCGAGTACGAGCTGGCGCGCCGGCAGGAGAACTTGAACATTCTTGGTGCGACCAGTGGCGATACCGGAAGCGCGGCAGAATACGCCATGCGCGGCAAGAAAGGGGTGCGGGTGTTCATGCTCTCGCCCCGCGGACGAATGAGCGCCTTTCAACAAGCTCAGATGTTCAGCCTCCAGGACCACAACATCCACAACATCGCGATAGAAGGCGTCTTCGACGATTGCCAGGACATCGTCAAGCGGGTGGCGAGCGATCTGGAATTCAAGCAGAAATACAAGATCGGTGCGGTGAACTCGATCAACTGGGCGAGGCTCCTTGCGCAGGTCGTCTATTACTTCTCCGGTTATCTGCAGGCGTCCGAACGGGGGACGACAAGTGTAAGCTTTGCAGTGCCTTCGGGGAATTTCGGCAACATCTGCGCGGGGCATGTTGCGCGCATGATGGGGCTTCCAATATCCCGGTTGGTCCTTGCGACCAACGAGAACGACGTGCTCGACGAGTTTTTCCGTACCGGGGTGTATCGCGTCCGAAGTCGCGCAGACACGCTCGAAACCTCAAGCCCGTCCATGGACATCTCCAAGGCTTCAAATCTCGAACGCTTTGTATTCGACTTGTTAGATCGGGACGCGGAGCGAACGAAATCGCTGTTTGCTGATCAGCTCGGGGAGCGAGGCTCGTTCGATCTGAGTGGAGAATCCAGATTTGCAGAGCCTACAGCCCGTTTCGGCTTCCGTAGCGGAAGGAGCACACATGCCGATCGGCTCGCGACCATCCGTGACACGTGGAAGCGTCGGAACACCGTGATCGATCCACATACGGCAGATGGCGTGAAGGTCGGGCGCATGCACGCGAGTCCCGAGATGCCGATGATTGTGCTCGAAACTGCTCTGCCGATCAAATTCGCCGCGACGATCAAGGAAGCTCTGGGCCGTGAGCCCGATCGCCCGCAAAGCTACGATGGCATTGAGAAGTTGCCGAGGCGGGTCAAAGTCCTTCCCGCGAATGCCCAGGCTGTCAAGAACTACATCACCGAGATTGTGCGCGATAAAGCCTGCTGAACGGCAGATATCGGAACGAAGGTCGCGTCAACCCATGGCCGTATTCACGGAGCTGTCATTCGACCAAGTCACAGCGTTCTTTCGAGCGCGGGGTCTCGGCGCGCCTCGCTCCGTTCGCGGGATCACCAGCGGAATTGAGAATACCAACTACTTCGTCGATACGGATCGGGAAGGGTACGTGCTCACCATTTTTGAGCGCCTCCCCTTCGAGCAGTTGCCGTTTTACCTCCACTTCATGAAGCATCTTGCGGTGCGGGGCATGCCCGTCCCCAATCCGGTCGCCAACCGTGACGGCGAAATCCTTCACTCACTGAAGGCGCGGCCTGCCGCCGTCGTTACCAGGCTTCCCGGTGCAAGCGAGATGGAGCCTACGGTCGCGCATTGTGGTGCCGTCGGAAAATTCCTCGCGCAGGTGCACCTGGCTGGGGCCGATTACCCGCGACAACAGATAAATCCGCGCGGCCTCCAGTGGTGGAACGAGGTTGTGCCGGTGGTCAGCCGCTATGCATCTGCTGGACAGCGCTCGCTGCTCGCGAGTGAATTGGCGTTTCAGAACCAGGTCGCTTTGTCCTCGACCTACCGGCAACTGCCCAGGGGACCGGTGCACGCTGATCTCTTTCGCGACAACGCCTTGTTTGAGCGGGGGCAACTGTCCGGCGTTCTTGATTTTTATTTCGCCGGGTGCGACGCGCTTCTGTTCGACATTGCAGTGTGCGTCAATGATTGGTGCATCGATGGTCCCGCCGGCCGTTACGACGAGGAGCGAGTCATCGCCTTCCTCGACGCATATGAGAGCGTCCGGAGGTTGACTCCTTCGGAGCGCTTGCTGCTTCCCGCGATGCAGCGCGCTGCGGCATTTCGGTTTTTACTGTCGCGCCTGTGGGACGTATATCTGCCCCGCAAAGCTACGCTCCTAAAGCCACACGATCCGGGTCACTTCGAGCGCATGTTGCGCGTGCTGCGTGGAGAGATCCCCATGATGATCGCCGAAATGGCGCCCTAGCGGAGATTGGAGGGAATTATGACGCCGACTCTCGAAGGCCGCGCCGCGGCGCCCGACGCGTCGGCGCGCGACACGTCGTGATAACCGACGTCAATCCGCACCGTCTGGCGCTTGCAGTGGTGCTCCCGCCGCATGTGAGGCGTCAGCTCTGACGGCCCGCTTTCGAGCGCCGTCCTGGCGCGCCCGCCGCTGACGGCAGATTGGCCGCGTCGAGCCGCGAACAATGAAATTCTATGCCGAACTTTGCTCCAGTCCAATTGTGTAATGCTGTCTGGTGAAACGTACAGTGCGGACGATGCGAGGATCAGGTGGACCTCGCCGTCAATCAGGTATTGGCGACAAGTACCGCGAGCAAGAGAAACGTCGACCAATGATGAAGCCCGCAGCTTACCAGGCCGGAGATCGCGACGATCGAGCCGCGGTGCTGGTTCCATTCGCCAGATCACACCTGGAAGGCGCCCTGAAGCTCTCGCAGGAGATGTCCTGGCCCTATCGGCTCGAAGATTGGGATGTCGCGCTGCAGCTGGGCAAAGGCTTTGTTCTGGAACACGCTGGGACGGTGATCGGGACCGCGGCATGGTGGCCGTATGGCGAAACCCATGCTTCCGCTGGTATGATCATCGTCGCGAAGACCGCTCAGGGCCGTGGCTATGGGGCCCGGCTCATGGATGCGTTGCTGACGTCCGCGCGTCCACGAAGCATTGCGCTGAATTCGACCGCCGAAGGCCAAGCGCTTTACCAGCGGCGCGGTTTCGTCCCCATCGGGGTCATCCACCAGCATCAGGGAATTCCCAGAGGACGCCATGAGTCGCCGCCGGGGCTCGTCAGGCCAATGGCTGCCTCGGATTTCGAGGTGATCATGCGACTCGATCGCGACGCTACGGGCTTGGAGAGACGACAGATGCTCGAAAAGCTACTCCAAAGCGGTGATAGCTATCTCCTGCAGCGTGACGGCATGGCCCGCGGCTACGCCATCTCCCGGCTTTTTGGCCGCGGGCATGTCATCGGTCCCGTCGTCGCCGAAACCGAGACCGATGCACAGGCGCTGATCGAGGCTGCGCTCGCGCGGCTCGGCAGTGGTTTTGTCCGCATCGACACCTCTGCCACATCGCAGCTCGGGAATTGGCTTGAAGGCATCGGCCTGGAGCAGGTTGGCGATGCCACCACAATGATCTTGGGCACGCCGGCACCATCAAGCGGGCCGGCGCGCGTGTTTGCGATTCCCAATCAGTCGTTCGGCTAGGAGACATCGACGTGCGACGCGAGGAGATGAGCGGAACGGATCACCAGAACTCCGAGACGGCCGCAACGCTCGGCACGCTGGCAACGCCGGCTCTCCTGCTCGACGTGCATCGGCTCGATCGCAATCTCGCCCGCCTGTTCTCGCGCATGGCGGAGCGGGGCGTCGTGCTGCGTCCCCACATGAAAACCGCGAAATCCATCGACGTGGCGCGACGGGCTTATCCGTCCGGATCGGGGCCGATCACTGTTTCTACCCTGGCGGAAGCCGAGTATTTCGCGCGGCACGGTTTTCGCGACATGACTTATGCGGTGGGTCTGGCGCCCCACACAGCTGAAAGAGCGATGCGTCTGCGCAAAGCAGGCGTTGACCTCAAGGTACTGCTCGATTCGCCGGAGCAGGCGAGGATGCTCGGCGCCGCCGGTCGTGCCGCTGGTGTGACACCCACTGCGTTCATCGAGATTGACTGCGATGGTCACCGCGGCGGGCTGACCGCGGACGATCCAAAGCTCATTGCAGTCGCGGTCGCGCTGGGCGAGGCCGGCATCAAGCTTGCCGGCGTTCTCACCCATGCAGGCGAATCCTACAGCCTCTTCACGCCCGAGGCTCTCGTCGCGGCCGCGGAGAATGAGAGAGCGGTAGCGGTTGCCGCGGCGGAGGCCTTGCGGGCGGCCGGGCACCAATGCCCCATCGTGAGCGTCGGCTCGACCCCGACAGCGCATTTCGCCGAAGACCTGACCGGCGTCACGGAAATGCGGGCGGGCGTCTACATGTTCTTCGACTTGGTCATGCACGGTGTTGGTGTCTGCACGACGGACGACATCGCGATCTCGGTGCTCGCCACCGTGATCGGCACGAAGCCCGAGAAGGGCTGGATTTTGGTCGATGCCGGATGGATGGCGCTGTCGCGCGACCGCGGCACCGCGGCGCAGCGGGTCGACCACGGATATGGTCTGGTCTGCGACGTGGCCGGCAAGGTCTATCCGGACCTGATCGTTTCGCAAGCAAGCCAGGAGCACGGGATCCTCGCCATCAGGCCCGGGTCGGCGCACGCTTTGCCCAATCTTCCGATCGGCGCGAAGGTCAGGATTCTCCCCAATCACGCCTGTGCTACGGCGTCGCAACACGAGTTGTACAACGTCGTCTCCGCCGGCGGCGACGCGACTCACGCCCGATGGCCCCGGATGCGCGGCTGGTAGCACTGGCCGGGCCATTCCCAGCCCCTGGTTCCCGCCGCCGATCGGCGCCTATTCCCGGATCAAGGATCGCTTCCAATGACCTCGCCCCTTCGACATTTGACGGAAGCCGGCTTTCTCGGAAAATTCTACATCGACGGAGACTGGCGGAAGCCGATCGGATCAGTCACGGCAGCCGCAATTGTCGTCAACCCGGCGACGGAACAGCCGATCGCCGACGTCGCGCTCGGCGACGACGATGATGTGGACTGCGCGATCGCAGCCGCCAGAGGAGCCTTCGCCGCCTGGTCCATGACACCGCCTGCTCAGAGAGCGGCGCTGCTCGACCGGATGCACGCCTTGCTCCTTGAGCGGCTGGAGCTGTTCGCGCAGGCGCTTACGTGTGAGATGGGAGCTGCGATCACCTATGCGCGCCGCGCTCAGGTGCCGTTGGCCGCCGAGCATATCCGCGTCGCCCACGACAATCTCGCGAATTATCCGTTCATCGCCGCGCGCGGCAGCACCGCGATCATGCGCGAGCCAATCGGCGTCTGCGGCCTCATCACGCCATGGAACTGGCCACTTTATCAGATTACTGCGAAGGTGGCCCCGGCGATTGCGGCCGGTTGCACGGTGGTGTTGAAACCGAGCGAATTATCGCCGCTGAGCGCTTTGCTATTCGCGGAACTGATGGACGATGCCGGTTGCCCACCCGGCGTCTTCAACCTCGTCAATGGGACAGGTCCGATCGTGGGCGCCGCTCTCGCGTCGCATCCGTTGGTCGACATGATCTCGATCACCGGCTCGACGCGCGCCGGCGTTCTCGTCGCGCAAGCGGCAGCGCCCACCGTCAAGCGCGTTGCCCAGGAGCTCGGCGGCAAGTCGCCAAATATCATCTTGCCGGACGCCGATCTCAGCCGTGCTGTTCCGCTTGGCGTCGCCGCCGCGTTCCGCAATCTCGGCCAATCCTGCAGTGCGCCGACGCGCATGCTCGTGCCCCGTTCACGGATCGAGGAGGTCGAGACCTTGGCCGCGGCGGCCGCTTCTGAACTGGTGGTCGGCGATCCCCTTGCGGAAAGCACGACCCATGGTCCGATCGCCAACCGGCCGCAGTTCGAGCGCATCCAGACCATGATCGGCGTCGGACTGGAAGAAGGCGTCAAGCTCGTCATCGGCGGGCGAGGGCGGCCCGACGATCTCCGGACTGGCTTCTATGCGCGGCCGACCATCTTCTCGAACGTCCGTCCCGACATGAGGATCGCGCAGGAGGAGATCTTCGGCCCGGTGCTGTCGATCATTCCCTACGACACCGTGGACGAAGCGATCGCGATCGCCAATGACACCGTCTACGGCCTCGGCGCCCACGTGCAGGGCACTGATATGGAGACGGCGCGAACCGTCGCCGGGCAGATCCAGTCGGGTCAAGTCCATCTCAATTATCCTGACTGGGACCCCAACGCACCTTTCGGCGGCTACAAGCGCTCCGGCAACGGTCGCGAATACGGCATCGAGGGCATGGAGGAGTATCTCGAGACCAAGGCCGTCCTCGGATTTTATCACTCTCGCGCTTGAGCATCTCGTATCGCTCAAACGGCCAGAAAACCGAACATCTTGCGAAGTCCTGGATGATTTCAGCACATTCTACCGAGCGCACGATGCGATGAAGGGCTGATCGGAAACGTTGCTCCCGCATTCTTGGCAGCCGAGGTTCGTTGGACCATGTCGCCTCACGTCGAGCGCATTCACAGCGATGAGCGTCTCCCGGCCGAGGCCGACGTCGTCATCGTCGGCGGCGGCATCCTCGGCTCTACGGCCGCCTATTACCTGGCGAAGCGTGGCCTCTCCGTGGCGCTCCTCGAGAAGGGGCACGTCGCCTGTGAACAATCGAGCCGAAACTGGGGTTGGTGCCGCCAGCAGAACCGCGACCGGCGCGAACTGCCGCTATCGGTGCTCTCCATGCGGCTGTGGGACGAGCTCACGCGCGATATCAATCGGGACCTTGGATTTCGTCGCTGCGGTCTCGTCTATGCGACCCATGACGAGGCTGTGCTCGCGGGCTGGGAAAAGTGGCGCGAGGTCGCCAGGGAGTACGGCGTCGATACCCGCGTGCTGAGCCGGGCCGAGGTGGCCGAGCGCGTCCCCGAAGCGCGCGACAAATGGGTCGGCGGGACCTATTCGGCGCGAGACGGCAAGGCCGAACCTGCGCTCGCCGCACCGGCTATCGCTGAGGGGGCTAGAGTTCTGGGCGCCACGATCCACCAGGGATGCGCCGCGCGGGCGCTCGACTTGGCCAATGGCAGGATTGCGGGCGTGCACACGGAGAAGGGCTACATCAGAACCAGTGCTGTGCTGTGCGCCGCCGGCGCCTGGTCCTCGCGCTTCCTTCGGCCGCTCGGGATCAGTTTCCCCCAAGCGAGCATCCGGCAGACCGCGCTGCGTTCCACGCCGACAATCAACATAGGCGAGGCGGTCTCCACACCCTATTGCACGATTACGCGCCGACTGGACGGCAGCTACACGCTTGCGATCAGCGGCAAGGCGAACCTCGAAATCACGCCCCAGGCCATCCGGTATAGCCGGCAATTCATGCCGCAGTTCTTGCGTCGCCTGAAGAACGTCAGGCTCGGCATCGGCCAATCGTTCGTTTCGGGGCCGGATTCATTGCCGGCGCTGCTGACCAACGACGACCGGATCTTCGAACAGAATCGCGTGCTGGACCCTCCGCCCTTGAAATGGCTGGAGAGCCAAGTGGTGGAGAGTGTCCGGAAAACCTTCCCCCAACTCGGCGAAATAGAGATCGATAGCGCCTGGGGCGGCTTCGTCGATTGCACGCCGGACGCAGTGCCCGTGGTATCGCAGGTGGACGGGGTGGATGGCCTCGTCCTCGCGGCGGGCTGCTCGGGTCACGGCTTCGGTCTGGGCCCGGGGCTCGGCTATCTGGCCGCAGAGCTTGTCGTAAGCGACACGCCTTGCGTCGATCCGACGCCGTTCCGGCTGTCGCGTCTGGTCGATGGTTCCAAGCTGGACATCGCCGCCATCTGAAGATCGAGCCGGACGTCAGGCCCGACGTACCGTGGCGAGCAAAGGACTCGGAGCTGTGCTCGAAGATCCTTATCCCCGTGCGGGACCTGATCGCGATTTAGCAGTCCCTAAGGGGCGTTTCCTCCCCAACTTGAGCCACTCCTTCGGAGTGGCTCTTTCTTCTTTATGGACAAGACGATTTGGCTGATCGAGGTGCATCGGCCGAAGACCCACCGTTTGGAAAGGATCGCCAACTCGCCGGCCGATGGTTCAACGGGCAGACTTCTCTCCCAATGGGCAGACGATCGCGCCAGCGTTCATGATGTCCGCCGGATCAAAGGCGGTCTTGATCCGGCGCATCGCCGCGATGCGCCCGAGATCGCCGTACCGCTCCAGAAGATGCTTCTTGAATCGGCCGACGCCATGCTCCGCGCTGAACGTACCGCCGAGCGCTGCGGCTGTATCGTAGAGTTGCAGAGACAGGCTGCTTTCGATCCGCTTGGTGAACTCGATGCGGTCGACGCCGGCGGGAACGAGCACGTTGTAGTGCAGATTGCCGTCGCCGACATGGCCGTACACGGAGAGCTCAAGGTCGGCGTCGTATGCTCGCACCTGTGAGCCGGCCAGATCTAGGAAGCGCTGAATGGAGGAAAGCGGTACCGAGATATCGTGCTTGACCGACCCGTTCCGGCGCTTCTCGCCCTCGGGGATGGTCTCGCGGAGCCGCCACATCGCGGTCCGCTGCGATTCGCTCTGCGCCAGCAGTGCGTCCTCGATCCATCCGGACTCGATCGCCTCGGCCAGTACGGCTTCCATCAGTTCGTCGAGATCGAGATGACGTGAGGAAGAGGCTAACTCGACGAGGACGGCGCCAGCTGGGCCCGCTCCAAGGGAGCGCGGGTCGGTCATTGCGTCGGTCGCAAGCGCGATGGATCGGGCCGCCATGAATTCGAAAGTGGTCAGCAGGTCCGCGGATTCGCGACGGACCAGAGCGAGAAGCTCGGCGAGCGGCGCGCCGCTCGCGAGCTTCAGCCAGGCAGTCGCGCGGCGGGTCGGCAGGGGCGCGAGACGCAACACTGCGCCCGTAACTATGCCCAGAGTCCCCTCGCTTCCGACGAAGCACTGTTTGACATCGTAGCCGGTATTGTTCTTCCGCAGCTTGCGCATGTCGGAGACCACCGTGCCGTCCGACAGCACCGCCTCAATTCCGAGCAGCAGATCACGCGTCATTCCGTACCTGACGACCGATAGCCCGCCGGCATTCGTCCCGATGTTACCGCCGATCCGGCAACTGCCTTCCGCGCCGAGGCTGAGCGGCAACAGAAGTCCGGTGGCCGCCGCGGCGTCCTGTACGTTCTTCAGGATGGCGCCGGCGTCCACAGAGATGCTCATGGAGACGGGATCGACTTCGCGAATCCTGTCCATCCGCTCGAGGCTCACGATAATCTGGCGTCCGGAAGCGTCCGGTGTCGCACCGCCGCAGTAGCTGGTATTGCCGCCCTGCGGAACGATTCCGATACCATGATGCGCCGCCAGCCGCACGATGTCGGCGACTTGCTTCGTCGTCGCCGGCTTCAGCACGGCAAACGTCGAGCCCGTGGAGAGCTGGCGTTGATCCGTCGTGTAGGTAGCCATCCGCTCCGGGTCGTCAACGACGCCTCCGTCGCCGACAAGGTCGCGAAAGGCCCGAACGTGTACTGACTGGGACATGCTCAGCTCCCAATTGGCATCGGGCCATCTTTGCGCGTTTGTGCCGCATTGGCTGCCGTTGGAGGGTCATTCAGAAGAAACCAATGCTGAATTACTACGATTGTCGGCAGCTTGCGCCGCCGTCGAACACTTTCTCGCGAGGCGTCTGGGACTTGAGAGAAGTAGTCGATGACTTCACGGGTCATCTATCCCTGATGCTTGAAGTGGGGCGTCGCTACCGTAGCCAAGATCGTAGGTTGCTCTGTGCTGAATCGAAAAACGGTACATATTTCAATGGAGGTTGACTGACACTCTCTCCGTGCCGTGGCTCATGGGAAGAGGTGATGGACGAAACCTCCTTGAATTGGCTCCAATTGGACATCGATTGCTGGAGCTAGCTCAAACTTGCCCATGATGGATTGGAGCGAGAGTATAAGTTTTCAATTGGTTAGAGGGCGGCGTGTGCACGACGTGTGCACCGGGAGATCAAGAAAAATCTCATGACAGCCAACGTCGAGGGGGCTTTGTGGTTCAGCCTGCACGCCAAATTCTGGCGGAAGGGAAGGGCAAGTGCTGACCAACAGTCTCAGTCCTGCGGCTGAAGTCCTTTCCACTTCAATCAATGCGGTTGGGCGACTCACGGACTCAATCGAGAGCACTGCCCTCGTTATGACGACGCAGTCGCTAGTCCAGTGCGGTCAGAAGCACCCAACGCCTTGGTCGAAATAGTCACTCCCGCAGGCTTTGACGGCTTGCTCGTCGCTTCGTGCGAACTCTCGGCTCGGTGCGGGACGCTTCGTTATTCTGGGACGTGAGCGTTGTCCGGACGTGCTCGGCAAGCTTCAACGCGCTTTCGGCGTTGGAAGCAAGACGAGAGAGCATTTGGGAGAGCACTCTGAACTCCTCGCGCGTCAACATGCCAAACAGCGCGTCATTCACCGGGCGTTGCAAGGCGGCGAGACGGACCAACAGGTTTATCCCGTGTTCGGTCAGCGTGAGCTGCACGCGCCGCCCGTCGCCCGGGTGAGGGCTTTTTTCGATCAGACCGTCAGACACCAGCTTGTTGATCTCGTTGGTGACGAAGGCACCACTTAGATACAGGCGCTCGGCGACCTGATTGACCCCCATCGGCTTTTCCGCCGTTGAATTCTTGATGGCGATCAGGATCAAATACTGAGTGGGGGACAGGCCAACAAAGCTCGCGAAGATCTCGCGCGCAGCTTCCAGGCTCCGTCCGAATGCAAAGTAGTCGTAGAGGACGCCGCGAAGCGTGCGATCTCCATCCTTGTCGAGCAACTCAGGCTTCGACGTTGTCAACAGCGCATCAAACACTGGCATTCTCTCCGCAAAATCAGAGCGTTGGAAGCTGCCTAAAGAGCACGCATGCGCACTGTCAGCAAGGGTATTGACATTCTAAAGTAGCTTTGTCAGAAAGCTATCTGGGAATTATAAATCAGGACCGGGCGACGAGGCGGTGTCCATGGAGGATCGTGCATTCAGGCGTGCTCTCGGCGAATTCGCCACCGGCGTTGCGGTGGTGACCGCGCGCGGGAGCGGCGAAGAGCTCATTGGCATGACCATGAGCTCGTTCAACTCCGTCTCCCTCGATCCGCCGCTCGTTCTTTTCAGCGTCGACCGCAAGGCGCGCAGCCTGCCTGCGATGCTCGAGGCCAAAGGTTTTGCCGTGAACATCCTGGCGCGCGACCAGGAAAACATCTCCAACCAGTTCGCGCGCGCTCTCTCCAACAAATGGGACCAGGTGAGGACGTCGGTCGGCCATGCCGAGGCACCGCTGATCTCGGGCGCGATGGCGCATTTCGAATGTGCACCGTATGCGGTCTACGAGGGCGGTGACCACGTGATCTTCCTCGTCCGCGTCATCAGGCACGCGAGTCGCGCCGAGGCAGCCGCTCCCCTGATCTTCTTTCGCGGCCGATACCGCGATCTCGTCGATGAAACCGAGCGCGAGCCAACCTGGCCGCTTCCCATTCACTACTAGTTTCGAACCGGAGAAACTGCGATGCGCAGCGCAAAGGAATATCTGTCAGGCCTGAAGGACGGCCGGACCATCTACATCAACGGCGCCTCGGTCGGCGATGTCACGACGCACCATGCCTTTCGCAATCTCGCGAGCTCCATGGCGGGCCTGTTCGACTTTGCGAGCGCTCCGGACAACGCGGAACTGATGACGTTCGACACGGGCGCGGGTCGCGCCAACCGCATCTGGCAGCTTCCAGCCTCCTATGCCGAACTCGTGACGCGACGCAAGGCGCTCGAAGCGTGGGCCTCGCTGCATGCCGGCTTCATGGGACGCGCTCCGGACCACGTGGCGTCCTGCATTTCCGGGCTCTACATGGGCCTCGACGTCTTCAAAGCCTATGATCCGGCCCGCGCCGGCGCGCTCGAGAGCTACTACCGCTACGCCCGCGATCGGGATCTCTATCTTACCTACGTCATCATCAATCCGCAGGCCGATCGTTCGAAAGGCGCGGCCGAACAGGCGGATCCGTTCCTCACCGCCGGCGTCGTCGACCGCGACGCCGAAGGCATCACGATCCGCGGCGCCAAGATGCTCGCCACCGGCGGTGTGGTCGCCGACGAAGTCTTCGTCACGACCATCCAGCCGATGCGTCCCGGCGAAGAGCGCTATGCGATGTCCTTCGCAATTCCGATGAACACGAAGGGCCTCAAGATGCTGTCGCGCAAGTCCTACGAGGATGCCGCGGGTGCCGTGTTCGACAATCCCTTGTCCAGCCGTTTCGACGAGAACGATTCGGTTCTCTATTTCGACGACGTGAAGGTGCCGTGGGACCGGGTCTTCATCGAAGGCAACGTCGAAATGTGCCAGAAGCAGTTTCATGCCACGCCCTGTCACGTCTATCAGAACTATCAGGCGATGGTGCGATTAAGCGTGAAGCTCAAATTCCTGACCGGGCTTGCGCATCGGACCGCCGACATGAACGGCGTCACCCAGTTCCCGCAGGTGCGCGAAATGCTCGGCCAGCTCGCGGCCGAGACCGGCATGGTCGACGCCCTCGTGGCTGCGATGGAGGCCAAGGGCACGCAGGTCGGTCCCTATTTCATCCCGGACCGGCACACGCTCTACTCCGCGCAGGTGCTGACCCAGCAGCTGTACGCGCACATCATCAACACGCTGCGCGAGCTCGCCGGCGGCGGCATGATCATGCTGCCTTCGTCGGTTGAGGACTTCGACAACCCCGAGATCGCGGCCCTCATCGGCAAGACCCAGCAGTCGCCGAAGGCCAATTCGCATGACCGCGTGAAGTTCTACAAGCTCGCCTGGGATGCCGTGGGCTCCGAGTTCGGCTCGCGCCATCAGCAATACGAGATGTTCTACGCCGGCGCGACCTTCGTCACCAAAGGCCATTCCTATCGCACCTACGACTGGGCCGGCGCCGACCGGCTGGTGCAGACCATGCTCGATTCCTACGACCTCAACGGCGTCTCGCCCGCCAGCAAAGCCGCCTGATCCGAAGGAGACAACCCATGCCCGTCAACAAGAAGCACGACGAATTCCATACGCTCGATATGACCACTGGCTGGGAAGTGCCGGCGGGATATCCGTCCGGCATCCAGCAGAAGATCATCTCTGGCGGACTGGACGAGGAGAACCGGCGCGGGACGCGGACGCGGCTGCTCCGCTTCGCGCCGGGGGTCTACACGACCGCGCCGTTCTCGCACGAATATTGGGAAGAGGTCTATCTCGTCTCGGGCGATTTGATCGTCGGCAACGATGCGAACGGCGAGGGCGGCAAGAGCTTCCCTCCGAACACCTATGCCTGCCGGCCGCCGCACGCTCCGCATGGCCCGTTCAAGTCCGTGAACGGCTGCCTGCTTCTGGAGATGCACTATTTCGATCCGGTGTGATCCGGATCGCTGCCGCACAACATCATTCGACCAGCACAGGGGAAGAGAAGTCATGATGTCTAGAGGTATCTCTGCCGTAGTTGCGCGTTGCCTGTCGTCACTTGAAGGGCTCTTCAGGCTGGATCGCGGTGGGCCGCAGAGCAAAGTCCGATGGGCGGTGGACGGACTTGCCGGGGCGCTCGCGCTCGGTGTGGTGGCCGCGACGCCGGTCGCTGCGCAGGACAAGCCGAGCGCGTTGGGACTGGGCATCTTCACGTTCACGTCGGGGCCTGCCGCAGCCTACGGCATGCCGGGCAAGAACGCCGCCGACCTCATGATCGACGAGATCAATGCAAAGGGCGGCATCGGTGGCGTGCCGGTCAGCGCGACCTATGTCGACGAAACCCAGGGCGCGCAGGGTGTGATCGCGGAATATCGCCGGCTCGCCGGGGACGCGAAGAACCAGGTCATGATCGCGGCCTTGTCGAGCGCGAACTGCCTCGCGCTGGCGCCGCTCGCCGAGCAGCTCGAGGTCCCCACCGTGGGCTGGAACTGCGATACCCATCAGCTGCTGATGGACGGCAAGAGCAAATATGTGTTTCGCCCGAACGGCAACACGGTGCCGGAATTCATCGCCTACGCGATCTACCTGCTGGACCGCAAACCCGATGTGAAGACGGTTGCGATCATCAATCCGGACTATGCGTTCGGGCATGACGCAGCCAAAATCTTCACCGCGGCGCTGAAAGCCCTGAAGCCGGACGTCGAGATTGTCGCCGAGCTCTATCCGAAGCTGGGCTCGCCGAACTATCAGACCGAGATTTCTCGCCTCGCCACCGCGCGCCCGGACGTCGTCTTCTCAAACCTCTGGGGCGCCGATCTCGAGAACTTCGTTCGTCAGGCCGCACCGCGTGGGATATTCACCTCCAGTCAGGTGATCCTGGCGCTCGGCGAGACCGTGCTGCAGCGCGTGCCGTTGCCTGATGGGGTGATCGTCGGTGTTCTCGGCGATGGCTGGTGGATGTCGCCGGACGCCAAGAAGAAGCCGGAAACGGTGAAGTTTGCCGAAGCCTACAAGGCTCGCTTCGGCGAGTATCCGGTGTTCCCGTCGATCAAGATGGCCAACACGCTGATCTACGTGAAGGCGGCCTATGAGGCCGCGATGCAGAAGAACGGCGGTAAATGGCCGACGCGTGCCGAGCTCGCCGATGCCATGAAGGGCAGCAAGGTCGAGACCTTGACCGGCACCGCGCAGACGCGGGCCGACAATGACGGCCTCGTCGACCAGATCGTCGGCGTGACCGTGAAGACGTCGGGGCAGCAGTTTCCCGTCATCGCCGACATGGTCCGCTACAAGGGCGACAGCCTGATGCCGCAGGCGGGTCAAGATCCGCTGGCCTGGATTGCGACACTCAAGCCCGAGTTCGCCAAGCGCCTGCCGAAGCCGGGAAGCTACAAATAGGCCGGGATGACGTTCACCTGATTTCGATGACGGAAGGCATAGGCCGATGTTGAATGCAGTCATCCCCTTGCTGTTGGACAGCCTAGCAAGCGCCGCGTTGATCTTCTTCGCGGCGGTCGGCCTGACTCTCGTGTTCAGCGTCCTGCGCGTCCTCAACGTCGCCCATGGCAGCCTGTATTCGATTGGTGGCTATGTCGCGGCCTCGATCTGCCTGTTCATTGCGAGCCGGCAGCTCAATCCGTACTTGTCCTTCGCGGCACTTTTGTTCAGCGCCGCATGCGTTGCGGCGATATTCGGTCCGCTGATCGAGCGCGGCTTGGTCCGCTGGACTTACGGAAAATCGGAGGCGGTGCAGATCCTGATCACGTTCGGACTGTTCCTCATCCTGGAGGATCTCCAGCGCGTGATCTTCGGCGTGCAGTCCTTCTACGAAGACGCGCCGATGCGGCTGCTCGGCACCACCTCAATCGGCGGCGTCGTCTATCTCAACTACCAGATCCTCCTGATTGGGATGGCGTTCCTCGTCGTGATCGGCCTGAGGCTCCTGATCAACCACACCCGGCTGGGGCGCCTGGTCACGGCCGTCGTGACCGATCGCGAGATGGCGCAGTCGATCGGCATCGACACTAACAGGATCTTCATCCTGGCGTTTTCGCTCGGCGTGTTCCTGGCAGCATTGGGCGGCGCGTTGGCCACGCCGACCTCAGGCATCGCGCCGGGCCTCGGCGCTGACACCATGGTGCTCGCCTTTGCGGTTGCAGCGATAGGCGGTCTCGGACAGATCGAAGGAGCCGCATTGGCCTCCCTGATCGTGGGCCTGGCACGCGTGCTGGCGATCTATCTGGCCCCCTCGCTGGATGCCGTCGCGCCCTATGCAGCCATGCTTGTCGTTCTCCTGATCCGTCCCTACGGCCTGTTCGGATCGATGACGGCGCGGAGGATATGATGCGAACGATCACTGCCGCCGCGGCGGTCCTCGTCCTCGCACTGTTGCCTGTGGCCGCGCCCTGGCTTCAATTCGTCCTCACTCTGGCGATCGCCAAGGGCTTTGCGGCACTCGGCGTCGCCGTGCTGCTCCGCGCCGGGCTGATCTCGATAGGACACGCGATGTTCTTTGCCGCCAGCGCCTATGCGGTCGCGTTCCTGGCGCGCGCAGGGGTCAACGACCTTGGCCTGTTGCTGATCCTGTCGGTGCTGAGCGGGGCGCTCGTTGGCGCCATTGCAGGATCGTTTCTCGTCCGCTATCGCGCGATCTTCTTCGCGATGTTGAACCTCGCGGTCTCCATGGTGTTCTACGCGCTGTGCGCGAAGCTCTACGGCGTCACCGGCGGGACCGACGGCATGGCGGTGCCGATCCCGGCGGTTTTCGGGATCGTGCTTGGCGAGCCGGCGTTCAAGAGCGTGCTGTTCTATCTCAGCCTGGGGCTGATGGTGCTCGTCGGTCTGGCCGTGCAGCGCTACCTGAACAGCCCGCTCGGTCACGCGCTCTCGGCCGTCCACACCAACGAAATCCGGCTCGAATATCTGGGCATTCCGGTTTGGGCGGTTCTGCTGATCGCCTATGTCGTCTCGGCGGCGCTCGCCGGCCTTGGCGGCGCGATCGCCGGGTTTGCGATCGGTCGCGTGGTCCCGGACTTCGCGTTCTGGACCGCATCCGGCCACCTCGTGCTGATCGCCGTGCTCGGCGGCATCGGTGGCGTGCCGGGCGCATTCATCGGTGCCCTGTTCCTGGAACTGCTGCACAGCGCCGCGGTCACCGTCACCGATTCCTGGAATTTGATCGTGGGCATGACACTGATCATCGTGATCATGTTCATGCCGCAAGGGGTCTATGGATTGTTCGCGCGCAAGGAGGCGACGAGCCTATGACCCGTCCCATCCTGGAAGCCAGGGGCCTTCACGTCTCATTCAACGGCGTCAAGGCCGCCGACGATGTCAGCATCGCGATCCATGACGGCGAGTTCCTCGCGATCATCGGTCCGAACGGATCTGGCAAGACGACGCTGCTCAACATCTGCACGGGCTACATCCGCCCCAAATCGGGCAGCGTGCTGCTCGACGGCGACGACATCACCCGTCTGTCGCCGCGCGCCATCGCGCGCCGCGGCGTCGCCCGCGCATTCCAGATCCCGCAACTCTTCTCCGCACAGCGTGTGATCGACAACATGATGCTGGCGCTGGCGGCAACCGATGGTCTGTGGAGCGCGGTGCAGCCGCTCGAAACCGCGAGACGGCGCGACGAGGCGAGGGCGCTGCTCGACCTGGTCGGACTTGCCGACGATGCCGACCGGATCAGCAGCACGCTTCCCGAAGGGCATCGCAAGCTGCTGGATATCGCGGTCGCGCTGGCGCTCAAGCCCCGGCTGCTCCTGCTCGACGAGCCAACCAGCGGGGTGAGCGCTCTCGAACGCTTCCCGCTCATGGAGGCGCTCATGAGCGCTCTGCGCCAGCGCCGCATCACCGCATTGTTCGTGGAGCACGACATGGATGTGGTCGCGCGCTACGCGAGCCGCGTCCTGGTCTGGAACGCCGGCAACATCATGGCCGAGGGACGGCCCGACGAGGTGTTCAGCAATGCGCAGGTGCGCCAGCGTGTCGTAGGGGTGGCCTGATGCTCGGTCTCGACAAGGTCAGCGTCTCGATCGAGGGCGTCCGTGTGCTGCGCGGCGTCAGTTGCGAGATCATCGCGCGCAAGACGACGGTGCTGATCGGGCGCAATGGCGCCGGCAAGACCACGACGCTGCGCGCAATCATGGGCCTCATCGCGATGGACCAAGGCTCTGTCCGCCTCGATGCTGACGATCTCGGCAGCAGGCCTGCCTACACCCGCGCCCGCGCCGGGATCGGTTATGCGCCGGAGGACCGGCGCCTGATTCCGGAGTTGAGTGTGGAGGAGAACATCCGCCTCCCGGCCCTGGCGCTGAAGCTCGACCGCGCCGAGATCGCGCGCAGGCTCGACGAGATCTACCAGCTGTTGCCCGAATTGCACGTGATGCGGTCCCGGCCGGCCGGCGGCGTTTCCGGAGGGCAGGGCAAGATGGTCGCGCTGGGGCGCGCGCTGACGGTCGCACGCAAGGTTCTGCTGCTCGACGAGCCGTTCCAAGGTCTGGCACCGGCCCTCGCGCTCGACTATGCGCGAACGCTCGGCGAATTGCGAAAGTATCGGCCCGAACTCGCCATGCTGATTACGGAATCGTCGCCCGCGCTGCTCGACCGGATCGCCGACACGACGCTGCAGATCGAGCGCGGCGAAATCCTGACGACCTCGACCAAGGATAGGGAATTCCATGTTGCTGCAATTTGACCGCCTCGCAATGGACAGGGCCGACCATGTCGGGATAGACATCGACTCCCTCGTCATTGCCGGCTGGGCGGGCAGGGATGCCGCGGCGATCGAGCACCATATCGAGGAGCTGGCTGCGCTGGGCATTCCGCGCCCCTCGACGACACCGCTCTACTACCGCGTCGCGGCGCAAACATTGACCCAGCAAAGCCGGCTGACCGTCCTCGGCCCCGACAGTTCCGGCGAGGTCGAACCCGTCATCGTCGCCATGGCTGACGGGCTCTGGGTCGGCGTCGGCTCCGACCATACCGATCGCAAGGCCGAAGCGTCGGGCATCGCCCTTTCGAAGCAGCTCTGCGGCAAGCCGGTCGGCCCGCAGCTCTGGTCATATGCCGATGTCGAGGGGCACTGGGATGAGCTGATCCTTCACTCGTGGGCGACGATTGACGGAAAACGGGTGCTCTACCAGGACAGCCCGGTGTCCTCGCTCAGGACGCCGCGCGATCTCATTCGTCGCTACACCGGCACGGACATGCTACCAGCCGGCACGCTGATGTTCTGCGGTACGCCGGGCGCGATCGGCGGCATTCGGCCGGGGACGCGCTTCGAGATGGAGCTGAAGGATCCGATCCTTAACCGCTCGTTGACGCATGGTTACGATGTCGACGTACTTCCAGTCGTCTCCTGAACGTTCTGCTCGGCGCGTGTCATGACAGCAACAAAGGATCCATCGCACCCTTCGGCCGTCGCGCGGCTGGAGGCGGCACTTGCGCGGATCGGTTCGCCGGAAGCGAAGGACGTCTTCACGGCGGTCTTCGCAGACAGCTCCCGGTGGGAGGCCGAGGCCGCGGATCGGCGCGCCGCTGCCGGAACGCCTCGCGGTCCGCTCGATGGCCGCATCGTTTCGGTGAAGGCGTTGTTCGACGTTGCCGGCACGGTCACGAGTTCAGGATCGGCCGTGCTGCGCAGTCTGGCGCCGGTCGTTGAGGACGCTGAAGTCGTGAAACGGCTGCGGGCTGCAGGTGCCATCGTCATCGGCAAAACCCAGATGACGGAGTTTGCCTTCTCCGCGCTCGGCACGAACCCGCATGATGGAACGCCAGGCAACCCGCGAGATTGCGCACGCGCTCCAGGAGGGTCGTCATCGGGCGCAGTGGTGTCGGTGATCGAAGGTATGGCAGACATCGCTATCGGGAGCGATACCGGCGGCTCGATTCGAATTCCTGCCTCGCTGTCAGGTGCGGTCGGTTTCAAGCCAACCAGTGGATTCGTGCCGACCTCGGGCGCGTTCTCGCTGTCATCAACCCTCGACACGATCGGCCCGATCGCCTCGAACGTCGAAGATTGTTTCCTCACTGATCAGGTGCTTTCGGGGGAAGGCACGCCATCGCGGCTCAGGGGAGCCTCTCCTGGCACTTTCCGCCTCATCGTTGCTCGCGGACGCTTGTTTCATGGCTGCGAGCCAGATGTGCTCGGCGCGTTCGAGAATGCCATGGAGCGGCTCCGAAAGGGCGGATTGCAGATCAAGGACGGATCGATCGAGAGCGCACTCCATGATGTCGCTGAGATAGACAAGATCGGCACGTTCCCCTCCATCGAGGTCGGTGCGACGCTGCGCAGTCTAGGGCTCCAGGAACTCGACGGTGTCGATCCCCGAACGCGCGTTCGTATCGAAGCAGGGGCCGGCGTCCTCGCCTCGGACTATGTCCGCATGGTGCGGATCCGGCAGGCCGCAATCCGTTCCTTTGAACAGTGCTTCGGCACCAACGAGGTTTTCGTCCTGCCGACGGCGCCAATCCGAGCGCCGCTTCTTTCCTCTCTTACGGCGGATGCGGCATTCCATGAGCTCAATGGCCTCGTGCTGCGCAATCCGCGCGTCGCTAACTTGCTCGACTGTCCGTCGATCTCGCTGCCGTTGCCGGTCGACGCCCTTCCCATCGGGCTGATGCTTGTCGGTCGCAGGAATGCGGACAGGCGCCTGCTCGAGATTGCATCGTGCATCGAAGCAACACTACGTTCGCCGTTGTAGTGCGAACAAAGAACTTTCGGCTCTCTGGTCGTGAGCAATGCCATCCAAACGTGGGGGCAGTGATTTCGTCAACGCGTTGATTCTGATCGGAGCGGTCTTCCTTGGCGGAGTGATGAATGCTCTTGCGCGTGGGGCGACATTGCTAACCTCTCCGGCAATGCTCTGGACTGGCTTGCCGCCTGTGGTCGCCACCGCTTCGAACGCCCTAGCGGCTTCTCCAGGGCACACCGTGGCGGCAATAGCCACGTGCTCGATGCTTTCATTAAACTGGTTGGACCGGTGCGGCAAGTCTACGCGCGTCTCAGCCCGCGCGAGACCGCAGGAGGACGTGCTGGCCACACTATAAGTGTGTTGGCCAGTGCATTACATTCAATGACGACCGGTCAGCCGGCAACTTGGTTAAAAGCCTGTGTGTGCACGACGTGTGCACCGGGAGATCAAGAATATTCTTGCAACAGCCAATGTAAGAGGCGTGACGAAGCGGGTGGAGCGGGATCGGGTCGGCAGACATGGATGACCAAATGCGGGGGGCTGAGGCAGGTAGCAAGTGCCCAATGAGCAGTGCCATATCCACCAATCACCACGATGGACAGCTCCACGGACCAACCAAGAGCACTAGCTCTTCGAGCGTGGGTTGGTGCGCTCCCCGCTAGGCATATTCGGGACAAATCCTTGGAAAATACCGATTGAGAGATGCGCGCCGATTTCCCTGCGCTATCACACGTCCCTCCTGTCGTCCGGGCCGGAGATCCCGCTCCGTCATGCCCGCCGTCTAGACGATCAGTGGCGAATACCCGGCACGCTCATCTTCTGTCCGGCATTTTGTGCCGCCAAGTAGAGTTCGAGGTCGCCATATTCGCTTGCATCCGGCGGAAGATCATCGGCCCAGATAGCCACCTGGCACCACTGAAAACGCTTGCGAATGTCCCAGATCGATTGCTGGCTGGTACGCCATGTCGGGAAGTGATCGAGCTGCCCGCGCAGATCGCCAAGCCACTGTCCGCGAATCCACTTCTGCGCGCTCTTGTCCGCGCTGTGGCAGTCGGCGCAGGAGAAATTCAAGGCGCCGATCTTCCGCATGCTCAAGGCTTTGCCGCGTTCGTAGGCGATCTTTGCCGGCTCACTCTCGACGTCGACAGCGATCGACGAGCCATTGGCGAGGTAGCGCAGATAGGTTGACAGCGCCGTATTCTCTTCGCTTTGCATCAGCCACTGGTGTCCAGTTGTGGCCTTCGCGTGACGTGTGACGAATTCCTCGATCCCAAGAACTTTGCCAAGCCTTGCTTCCCACTTTGGCATCGCGGCAGCCCAGGTCTTGAAAGCCTGATCGGGAGTGGCGTGACACGAGGTGCAGGCGGCACCTGTAGGTCCCATCGCTTTCCACAGCGCGGGTGCGCGCTCCTCTACAGCCCACATCGCTGGATTGATCATCGCATCGAGATTGTCGCGCTGCTCGGTGGGAATCGGGCGTCGGCTGGGGTCATCAAGCGCGGACTTGAATGGAGCAGACTTGGTCAACGTCTTGAGGAAAGCGACGATATCGCCAATCTCGCTGTTGCTCAGAAGCCCATGCGTGCCCCAGGGCGGCATAACGGTATCGGGGTTATAGACCCGCGCATCGTTGATATAATTGAATAGCCATTCATCGTCCCGCCCCGCATTGCCCATCTCGGAAAGGTCCGGCCCGACATTGCCTGGCAGATCCGTGCCGCCGGCCGGTCCCATCACATGGCATGCGATGCACGAGCCGCCGCGTGTGCGGTCTGCCACCAGCTTTTGACCGGCGGCGGGATTGCCGGTCAAAGGCGCGGTGATCTTGCGCGGCGCCTCGGGCCGAGGCGGCGACACAATTGCCGTCAGGGAATTGAACTTTGAGGTACCGCGCGTTGGCCAGCCGCTATATCGCACCCAAGGCCGCGCCGCCGCAGGACCATCGACTGCGAGAGGTGCCAGCCGTTCGGCCGGCGCGGCGCTCCCGCCTTTTGTGAAAATGATCGCAAGTCCCATGAGGGCGCATATCACTGTGCCCGCGAAAATCAGTGTTCGGACGGTAAACATCATCAGGAATATATGTCCTTGGACGAGTAACGAAGTGACACTCGGGCGTTAAGTGACGGCAATCGTCTCCGAGGCGTTGATCGTCGTGCCGTCGTCGTCAACCCAGGTGAAGCTGAAGACCCCGCTCTGGTCGATCTTCACTGAAAACTGGAGATACGGATTGGCGGCAACCGCGGGCTCGAGGTCGCACGCGAATACTGGTTTGCCGTTGAAGGTGCACGTGAAGCGATTGATGATCTTGCGCGGAACAAGACCTCCGCTCTGATCCAGCCGCAGGCCGTTTTCCATCACATGCGCGACGAGGGTCTTGATCTGAATGACCTCGCCCTTTCGTGCCTCTTTGGGGAGTTTGATCCGAGGCGGCTTTTCGGTCATGACGATCTCCTGAAACGCTGTAAACTCAGCCGCCGCAGCCGCCGATGGTGACCTTGACCTGTCGTTGCGCGATCAAGAATCGGCCGGCGTTTGTCTTGGCCACGATGCTAACGGTTTGCGTCCCTGCCAGGCGAATGCGGGTGGCCACGGCAGCGCGTCCGCTCAGGGGGGTGAGGTGGAAGCTGGCGACTCGCGGCCAGGGATTCGCGTCGGCGAGGACAAGAACGTCCGTCACGTTGTCCTCAGCCGTCATCGGACTTTCGATGTCGATCGCAAGTGGAATCGCGTTACCGTTCTCAGCGATCTCCGGCAGGTCGAGAGTGATCTTGCCTGGTTCAAGAGCAGCGCCGCCGACGAATTTCGCGATTTCGGCGGCAGCGTCGGCTGGCGCCGAATAGGCTGGGGTTGCCGCACCAACCAGCGTTAGTGCGGTGGCTTGGGCAACGAGCGCGAGCGATTCGCGCCTTGAGACAGGTCTCATCCGTAGCTCCTTTTGCGGCGCGTCTGGCTTGCTCCGCAGTGTTAGTATTTTGGCCGATGGGAGTTCGCCCATTCGCGCGCGTGAAGGATCGGTTCGCGTGGCGGCAGGCTGGCGCGGAGCTTGCGCGTGGTCGGGTGTTCTTCCATTCGTGCGCGCCAGCGGCTGAACGCGGGCAATTTCCGGTACATGGATTGCCCCTCGTCGGTCAGACCAAATGCGAATGTGCAGGGCAGCATGTAAAAGTCGGCCAGCGTGAGCTGCGAGCCGAGCAGATAATCGCCGCCATGCGCCAGTTCGCGCTCCATCACGCCGAGTGCGTGCTCCACCTTGGGCAGAGCGTGCGCCACAACCCTTTCATCGGACGCGATCCCAAGCTCCGGAAAGACCAGGCGTTCGTGGGTCACGTGAAAGATCATGTAAGGGTAAAAGTAAGAGTCGACGGCACTGATCCATTGGCTCATACGCGCCCGCGCCTGAGGTTCTCGGGGCGTCAGCATCTCCCCTCCGAACGCCTCGTCGATATAGCGGACGATCGCGCTTGTCTCATAGACAGTGAAATCGTCGTGCCTGAAGATCGGAACGCGGTTGAACGGGTGAAGCGCAAGGTGTTCGCCCTTGCCCATGACCGGCTCGAGATCCTCGAAGGTGTAAGCGACGTTCTTGTGCGTGAGGACCAGCCGGACAATGTTTACGAACGTGCTTCGTGGAAATCCGTAGACGACTGCTTCAGACATAGCTCTTCCTCCCGTTCATGATTCAATCAGAATCAGTCATCGCCAGAACGGCGCGTCTGCCTGCTCCAAGGCCTCTTCCCGGGTCACTCCAATATCGGCAAGCAGATGGGGTTCGTCGGCGACCGCACGCAGGTCGGCCCGTTGATGCATTCGCTCGCTATAGGAGAGCAATTTGTCGAGCCTCACCAGCCATGAATTGGGTTGATGACCCGCTGTCGCAACATCGCGCCGTATACGCGGTGGATGGTCGGAATCGGCAAAAAGGGTTGACATTCCGCGGCTTCAAATCCCATGATTTCGAAATTGCTGGCGCCTGAATAGGACCAGCAGGACGTAGTCCGCAAAGCATCTTTTCTCGGGCCTGCCTGAGTTTTTCTAATGACCTTTGGAGCCCTTGTGTGCGCCCGCATTTGCCGCCGTTGAACGCACTGAAGGCCTTTGAAGCTGCAGCCCGGCATGAAAGCTTCACGCGCGCTGCGGAAGAGCTCTGTGTCACTCAGGGGGCGGTGAGCCATCAGGTGAAGGCCCTGGAAACGGAGCTCGCAATCAAGCTGTTCAACCGCGAACGGCAGCGCCTCGTCATCACTGGGGCCGGTCGGGAGTATCTTTCGGTCGTGCGCGATGCGCTCGATCGGATTGCGGCAGGCACGGAGCGCTTGCTGCAGCGGCAAAGCGCAGGCGTTCTAACTGTCAGCACCTCGCCGGACTTCGCTGCCAAGTGGCTGGTGCACCGGTTGGGAAACTTCGCCGAGGCACATTCCGGCATCGATCTTCGGGTTTCTGCAACCCTGCATCACGTCGATTTTGCCAGGGAGGACGTCGACCTGGCGGTACGTCATGGCGATGGGAACTGGCCGGGACTGGAGGTCGTGAGGCTTTGCGCGGAACGGCTCTTTGCCGTATGCAGTCCAAAACTACTGTCGGGCCGTCGTCGCATCGCTGGCATCGCAGATATCTTGAAGTTTCCTCTGATCCACCTGGATAGCCGGTCCGACTGGGCGAACTGGCTGCGTGGTGCAGGCATCGACGATGCAGGCGTCACTCACGGTCCTGTGCTGAACCGCGCGAGCATGGTGATCGACGCGGCGATCAACGGGCAGGGGATTGCGCTGGCACGCACGACGCTGTCAGCATGGGATCTGATCAATGGCCGGCTGGTGCTGCCGTTCCCTGAGTCATTGCCTCTGTCCAAGACCTATTGGATTGTGTGTCCGAAGGCGACTGCGGCCCTGCCCAAGATCGCGACCTTCCGCGAATGGCTTCTTGCTGAAGCCGCAGCGGACCTCCGACAGCTCAAGACACTGGCGCCGGATTCCGATGATCGGAGGCCGTCGCGCGCCCTTCGTCCAAAAGGACCGAGGCGCCACTCACCTAGGCGATCGTCCGCAGGCGAATAGAGCAATGGTCAATCCGGAGTTAGCAACTCCTCTCGCGCCGACGCGGTGAATCCTTCATTGCGAGAACAGGGAGATCGCATCGTGGCGACCAGCAGGTCAACGGTTGCACGGGCTGGGTGCACTGCAGTGCGCGAGCCTGTTGGCCGCGCAAGCCTCTGAACCGAAGACCACGCAAGTTGTTACACCTCCATCCTACGGAGGAGGAGAGATCATGCGTGTTCTTGCAGTAGTAATGGCAATATCATTGTCCTTTGCGGCGCTCCCGGCGTCTGCCGAGGAGTCTGGACCGGCGAAGGCCGATCAGCAGGCACAATCCGTTCCGGTGCAGCCGGACCGTACGCCGCAACAATCGGACCAATCTCGCGACCAGGAGCGGGCGCGCGGTGAGAGCGTTCAGATCGAGCGCGATTGGAAGGCCCAAGAAAATGCCAACCAAACCGCGACCGAGCGCGAGGGATCCGCTGGCAAGACGGACGACGACCATCAAACAGTAGGTCGTGACTGGCGCGCACGTCCCGAAGGTGAAGAGAAGCGCTGAAAACTCGCAGCGGCCGGAGCCTCGCAAAGATAGTCTCCCACAGCGCTCAGATTGCCGCTCCCGAACGCTGAGCAGGGGACCTGATCAAGGTGAAGTGAACAGGCCTGCAAGCTAGTTGGTCCCTCCTCTGCCGGTTCCTAATTGACAGGCATTCCGGCTCTGGCAGGCTCACGGGCCTGGGGATGGCGATCTCTCCATGAGGCGACATGCCCAAGCATCGCGTCCGATTCTGACAAGGACGCAGCATGTCAACTGTCAACGACAGGTCTTCGCCAGATCGCGCGCCGCCTTCATTGCGTGTAGCAAACCTGACCAAGCGTTACGGAAGCGACGCCACTGGCGTTGACGGAGTGACATTCACTGCTGCGCCCGGCGAAATCCTCGGCGTTATCGGTCCGAATGGCGCCGGCAAGACCACGCTGCTCGAAGCAGTTGCCGGACTGTTGCCGGTGAACTCAGGCGAGGTGTTTTGGCGTGGCGAGCGGTTGCAGGCAGACCGCCGACGCAGCGCCCTGTTCTACCTGCCTGATGGCGTTCGCCCCTACCAAAATCAATCTGCACTGCAGGTCGTTTCGTTTGTCGGCAGCGTCTTTCGACGATCGGAGGCAGACATCAGGTCGATCATTGAAGAACTCGGGTTACGGCCGGTCCTTCGAAAACGCGTGCACGCTCTGTCAAAGGGGTATGCCCGGCGGCTGATGCTGACCATCGGGCTGCTTGCGCCGCATGACCTGTTGCTGATGGACGAGCCATTCGACGGATTCGATTTGAGGCAGACACAGGATGTCATGGATACATTGCGTCGTCAGGCGGCAAGCGGACGAACGCTGATCCTCTCCATTCATCAATTGCGGGACGCTGAGCGGGTCTGTGACCGCTTTATCCTGCTCTCGGCAGGGCAGGTGCGTGGATCCGGGGGACTGGCCGACTTGCGGGCGCAGACGGGACTACCGAACGGGTCGCTGGAGGAGATCTTCCTTGTGCTCACGTGAGGCCCACGCTCGATCGATCGCGCCGATCATTCCGCTGCTCGCAAAAGAACTCCGCGAGGTTACGGCTGGGCGAGCACTTTGGACCATGTTGCTGCTGGTATGTCCGCTCGTCGGATACAGCTTCGTCCAGGCAGTCTCGCTCTACAGCGAGTCAAGTGCGGCGGCTCTCCAATCGCCAGTTTTGGCGAGAAGCCTGTCACCGCTCGACGGAATCCTGGTCCCGACCTTCGGCTCGTTCTATGTGGCGGTGACGTTGTTGTTTCCTTTCGTGGCGATCCGGGCACTGGGGCAAGAGAAGGAAAGTGGCGCGTTGCGCCTGCTGGTCCAACTGCCGTATCGGCCTTCGACGCTGATTGCCGCCAAATTCTGTGCGGTCCTGGCAGCTTGGATGATGGTGAGCATTCCTGCACTTTCTGCGCTGGCGATTTGGGCGATATTGGGCGGTCATCTGGCCGCGTCAGAGACACTGAACCTTCTGTTTGGTCATTTGCTCTATGGTCTGTTGGCGGGTGTCATCGGGTTGCTCGCCGCGGTCCTTTCCGACAACTCGGCCACTGCGGCTATCATTGCGTTCGCTGTCACCATCGGATCGTGGGTACTGGATTTCACGCTCGCGGGTCGCTCAGGCCTGGCGGCCTGGCTTGCGCAATTGTCGCTGACACAGGCGCTGCGTCCGTTTGAGCAGGGACTTCTCTCGGCCGGCCTGGTGCTCGGCATAATAACCGTCATCGGCGGACTTGCTGCGTTGACAGTTGTCTGGCTCCCTCCCGGAACGCCGGCGCGAACGAAAATGATCCGCACTGTATCTTGCGTGATTGCGATTGCCGTTGCGCTCGCCGGTGCGGCACAGATCAGGTCGTCCGCGGATGTCAGCGAAGATCGGCGCAACTCGTTTTCCGCCGCTGACGAACACTTGCTCGCGACGCTTCGACATCCGTTGGTCATCAAGGTCAATCTTGCTGCCGAGGACCCCCGCTATATCGATCTCCGGCGGAACGTTCTGGCGAAGCTCGAACGCGCCACGCCTGACCTCACGGTGCTTCTCGTGAGCGAACGACCGAATGTTGCCAATTCCTCGGACGCCTATGGCCAGATCGAATATCTCTACGGTGACCAAAGTGATGTGAGCCGCTCCACCAGCCCGCGGGAGATACTGCCGCTGATATATGCGCTTGCGGGCGCGGAGCCACCTGCATCCAGCGTTGGCGAAGAGTACCCTGGTTATCCATTGGTCGTTAGTGCGGACGCGACGCTGCTGTGGTTCTTCGGCGGATTGCCGCTCCTTATCGTGCTCGCGTGGCGGCAGGTCCGCCGGCTGCCTCCCGACAAAGGCCCCCTAGATCATTAAGGAGTGAAGCCATGACAGTCAGCAACAAAGGCGCAGTGGTGATCTTCGCGGCTCTTGGTCTTGTGGCACACGCGTTGCCGGGCTTGGCCGCAGAACCAACCAGGATTGACCTCTCGAATGAGACCGTCGGCGGGGAGCCAAAATCGCTGGTGCCGGTGGTGGGCGCGTGGAGGATCGAGGAGGAGGGGGAAAGAAGGTGCTCACAGTCGACGGCCGGCAGTGGAAGGAGGGGCAGTCGTCGGCGGGCATCGCCGACAAGGCTCGGGCTCTCTACGGTGAACGCTACGCTGAGTTTCTCGATCGTGTGCAGGCGTATGCCTACTATCCCTACGCGGTCATGGCAAAGATCGACAATTTCAGCGATGGCGAGATTTCGGTGCGCTTTAAAGGTCTATCCGGCCGGATCGATCAGGGCGCCGGTATCCTATTCAACCTCAAGCCGAACGGAGACTACCTGACAGTCCGCGCGAACTGTCTGGAGAACAACATCGTGCTGTGGAAGTTCGAGAATGGGAAACGATCGTCGGTCAAATGGGTGCGCAATACGCCGACTGCGACACGGCAATGGCACGATCTCAAGATCCGCGTGAACGGCACGAAGGTAGAAGGCTATCTCGATGGCAAGCTATATCTGGAGCACACGCTCGCACAACCTGTCTCGGGCAGGATCGGGCTCTGGTCCAAGGCTGACAGCCACATGTATTTCGCAGATTACACCGTGGGCGCCGGCGGCAATTGAAACGGGGGAGAGAAATCCGTCAGAAAAGGAGATGGACGACGAACAGGAATGGATTCTGGCAGGCAGCAGCGCGCCGCTATTGGGCGTGATGGGTGTCGCCCTTGTTACCGCCGAACCGGGAGCAGGGGTGGGATCTTCATCGCGGAGCGAGGTGAGAGGTCTTGCGGACGCAGTTCCATGAACGATTCCGAGGCTTCGGAATGGAATGACCCATCGCCTTGACAAGTTGCCGCAGCGGGCTTTTATTTCTCGAGTTGGGGAAGCGATCTCCCCATGAGGCGACATGCCCAAGAATCGCGTCCGAGTTCACCAAGGGCGCACCATGTCAGCCACTATCGCGATCGTTTTTCGAACAGTCTCTGATCCCTCAAGCGCGACGCCGCGCAGCGGCGTTCGCGGCATTTGCCTGCCATCCACGCCACACGTCGGGAGGTTGCCATGACCTATGTCGTGAAGCCGCTACCCTGTGACCCGAGCCGCATTCGGGGCATGTCGGAGCGGATGATCATCAGCCATTACGAAAACAACTACGGCGGTGCGGTCAAGCGGCTCAATCTGATCGATGAGCAACTTTCCGGGTTGGACTTTGCCACTGCGCCGGGGTTCCTGATCAACGGGCTGAAGCGCGAACAACTCATCGCGACAAACTCGATGATTCTCCATGAAGTGTTCTTCGCCGGGCTCGGTGACGAGAGCGAACCCGACGCGACGCTGAAAGAAGCGCTGACGCGTGACTTTGGGTCGTACGAGCGATGGCGGGCCGAATTCGTAGCCATGGGCAAGGCTCTAGGTGGCGGCTCCGGCTGGGTGCTGCTGACTTGGTCGGCTCGTGACCGCAAGCTTGTCAATCAATGGGCTCCGGATCACTGCCACACGTTGGCTGGTGGCGTGCCGATCCTAGCGCTCGATATGTATGAGCATTCCTATCATATCGATTACGGCGCCAAGGCTGCGAATTACGTCGATGTCTTCATGGCCGCGATTAATTGGCCGGCCGTGCAACGTGCGTCTCGAGAGAAGGAGACTGATGCGCGATAGAGACGCGCTTATCTAGCCATTGCGAAATCGCGCGCTCTCGCGGCATGCGTGCCAAATCGGTAATTGGTCGCACGTCATAGACTGGCATTGGCACGGCTTTGTCCAGCCACTGCACGAAAAATGTCGAACCTCTTCGGCCTCAGGCGGCGCGGACAAGAAAGTAGTGCGAGTGGCGAAAAGCGTTCACGCGCCTTCTTTTTGGCCGAGTCACGGCGCTTAATTTCCGGGTCGGCTCTGCGAGCATTTCAGGAGTTCGAGCCCTGCATAGTCATAGTCAAGAACGACGATCGCTTCTTCTGACCGCTATTGCAGCCGGCGCCTGCTTGGCAACGAAATCTGTTCTCGCGGAGGAGCGGCCGGGCAGCGACGAGCGACCTCAAAAGGGCGACCTTCTTGTCATCTCGGAAGGAGGGCAGGAGGGGCAGGTGATCAAGCCCGACGATCTCAAGCTCGGCGGTCCCCCACTGCGCGCGTGGCCAAAGGACCCCAAGACGTCGGTGATCCGAAACGGCTCGCGTCTTAACGAGGTCCTGATCCTAAAGCTCGACCCAGCCGAGCTTGATGAGACGACACGAGCTCGCGCGCCCGAGGGCATCATCGCCTATTCGGCGATTTGCACCCACGCTGCATGTCCGGTCTCCGAGTGGGTAAAGGCCGAGCAAGGGGACAAGACGATCCTCAAATGCCCTTGTCACAATTCGGAATTTGATCCTCGCCAAAATGCGCAGGTCGTGTTCGGGCCGGCTCCCCGGCGCTTGGCTGCGCTCCCGCTGGCAATCGCCGACGGTGCTCTTCTCCTGGCGGGATCATTCGTCGGCAAAGTTGGCGGGCAGGCGGGATAGGCGAAGCGTCACGCCTCCTCGCAGGGGATCCCGGGGCGAAGCTCGGGTTCCTCGTGCATGAGAAGGCTCCCAACGACAAGCAGGCAGCCGTGCGCTCTAGCGGCTGATTAAGCTCAGCCTTGCGCCAATAGGTGGAGAGGCTCGAAAGTTCTCTGCAGGCCTGCACTTCGAACGATCTCTAAGGCATTCCATTAATACACGCTCCACTGTCATCATCTGTGAAGCAGTTCACGGAGGTTGCGGTGGGACGGACTTACAATGCGCGTCGTTCGCTGGGCGAACGTCGTCCGGCACGTGCACGAAGGCTCGGGATCGGAGGCCAATATGAATATCGGCGCATCCTCACAACCCACCGACTTCGCCCTTGATGTACTCGGTCGATACGTCTGCAATACCTTCGACGAGGCGCTCGCTAATTCTGATCCGGCCTTTCGTGCCGGCGCGCGGGATGTGAAGGGCAATCCCTTGCCGCCGCGTAGCGACATGCGGCCGTTCGATTTCATCATCATCGGCGGTGGCACATTCGGCTCCGCCGTCGCCGAGCATCTGTGGTTTCGGAGCACGGGCCGGAGCGAGCGCATCCTCGTTCTCGAGGCAGGGCCGGTTCTGCTCGCCGAGCACATGCAGAACCTGCCGTCGATCAATCTCGGTCGCGAGGTTTGGGGACTGTCTTGGAACGCGGCGCCGGTCCTCGGTTATGCGGCGTCCGGGCTTGCCTATTGTGTCGGCGGCCGCTCGATCTGGTGGGGCGGGTGGTCGCCTCGGCTGCTCGATTCGGAAACCGGCACTGATTGGCCGCAGGCCGTGCTCGATGACCTCAACGCGAAGAAGCTGCCGAACGGGGACAACGGCTATTTCCGCCAATCAGGACAGCAGATCGGCGTCACCGCTACGAACGATTACATCTTCGGAGAGCTGCACCATGGGATGCGCGAGCAGCTGTACAAGGTGATCACCGGCAACAGGATTGCCGACGCGATCGATCTCGGCAGTTTGCCGGAAGCGCCGCCCGTCGAAATTCTAGATACCCCGCCCACGCTTGATGATCTCGCCGGACTGTTGGGAGTTCCGCCGCCGAACCCGCCGTCCGATCCGGTGCAGCGCCAGCAGCTCGAGGCCGAGATGCACAACAAGCTCAAGCTCGAGGCGCCGCTGGCGGTGCAGGCGCGGCCCGAACACGCGGGCTTTTTCCCGCTCAACAAATTCAGCGCGGTGCCGCTGCTGATCAAGGCAGCGCGGGGCGCGTTCAGCGACGGGCCAGGTGACGACGTGCGCAAGCGCCTGATGGTGGTGCCGCGTTGCCACGTGTCACGGCTGACCCTGGCGAACGATCCGGACGGGCTGCGCGTCGATGGCGTGGTGACCGAACACGGGCGCATCCCGCTCTCGCCCGATGCCAAGGTGATCATCGCGCTCGGCACGATCGAGAGCACGCGTCTTGCCCTCTTGTCCTTTGGAGCAGACGGCCGGATCGGTACCAACCTCATGGCGCACCTCCGATCGAACCTCTCTCTGCGCGTGCCACGCGATGCGTTCGACACCGTCTCGCCTCACGTAAAGGCGTTGCAAACGTCGGCGCTGCTGCTCAAGGGCCGGCACGCCTTCGTCGGAGCAGACGGCAGGCCGGACGGCTCTTTTGGCCATTTCCACTTCCAGATCACCGCATCCGGCCTCGGCAATGCCGGATCGAACTCAGAGGCGGAGTTGTTTCAGAAGATCCCCGACCTCGACACCGTGCAGCAACATCTGAACACCACCGATTCCCACGTGATCGTGACGATCCGCGGCATCGGCGAGATGCAGCCCAACAACGGGGCAAGCAACGTTACACTTGATCTCGATCCCGGTCAGGTCGACTTCGGCGAACGCAAGGCCTTTGTGAATTTACAGTCGAACTCGAAGGACATGCAGCTCTGGGAAGCCATGGACAAGGCGTCCGATGATCTGGCGATCGCCTTCGCCAACGGCCGCGCGGTTGATTTCCTGCATCCGGCGTCGGGAGCGGAAGTGCAACTCGGGGCGGATGTGACGACGATCGCGGCCGTCATCCCTCATGTCGGGCGTGATCAGAATCCAAACGGCCGGCGCGATGCACTTGGTTCCACTCATCACGAAGCAGGTACGTTGCGTATGGGTGACGATCCGACCAAGTCGGTGACCGATCCCAACTGCCGTTTCCACGGCGTAAAGAACGCCTATGCGGTGGGTCCTGCGCTCTTCCCGACGATTGGTTCGCCGAACCCGATGCTGACCGGGATCGCGCTCGCCCGGAGGCTCGGCGACCATTTGTTGCCGCCGCCGCCGACTTCCGTTGCGGAGGCCGGTTTCAGATCGCTGTTCGACGGCTCGGAAAAATCCGCAGATCTCTTTACGAGATGGAAGCGGGTGGGAGGCGGAAACTTCATCTTGGCCGGGCGCACTCTCATCGCGCAGCCCGACTCGAACGGGATCGGGCTGCTTTATTACTCCGCCGATCAGTTCGACGATTTCACCCTGCGGCTCGATTTCTGCTTGCCGCACCCGCGCGGCACTAGCAATGACAACTCTGGCATCTTTCTACGCTTCCGCAATCCCAAACTGCCTGAGTTACCAGGCACGCCAGGGCCGGACGTTCCGGGAAATCTGGCCACCGTTGCGGTCGATACGGGTTACGAGATCCAGATCGACGAGGAAGCGCGCGGTGATACCCGTAAAGGCGAGCTCGACGGCTTCCTCTACAATCGGACCGGAGCGGTCTACAAGGTGAAAACCATCGGCACCGCACCTGGCCAACAGAACTATACCAATAACCAAAGGCTCGCCTCAGGCATCTGGCACAGCTACGACATCACGGTGACGGGTCGCAGGTACGACGTGCTGCTCAACGGCCAGCCCGCCACGACATTCATAGCGGATCCCAACGATCCAACCGAACGGTTCCGGGGCCGCAGCAAGAGCGAGGATCCGGATTCCGGCTTCATCGGTCTGCAGGTACACACTGGTACGGTTGCGTTCGCAAACATTCGCGTCAGGCCCAATGCCCCTGTCTCGGCTTGAGGCATCCATTGCAATTATTTGCGAGCACCTGCAATCGCGTTGGGAATTTCAAGCATCTAAGTGGATTTTTCGGCAAGAATTCGATCCAAGCGTAATCGGTGTCGATGATCGGTCAGCAGGCGTGCGCCACCCAGGACGGCGGCCAGCGTTCCCAGGCCTGTTCCGCCAGCGATCAAGAACATAATCAGCAGTTGATATTTGACTGCATCGACGGGCTCGACGCCGGCAAGAATCTGGCCGGTCATCATCCCCGGCAAGGAAACGAGGCCAATCGCCGCCATGCTGTTCATGATCGGCATGAAGCCGCTTCTCAAGGCATCCCGTACGACAGGCAGCAGTGCCTGGTGTCGGGTGCCGCCGAGCGCGAGACACGCTTCCACGGCAGCCCGCTCGCGCACCAGGCTGTTCGTCAGCACGTCCAGGCCGAGGCTTATTCCGGTCATGGTGTTGCCCAGCATCATGCCCAGCAAAGGCAGCGCGTAGCGCGGATGATACCAAGGATCGGGGCGTAGCTCCGTCAGGAGCGCGAACATCGTGACGGTACCGGCGGCGAGCAGCGTGCATCCCGCGCCCAGACCGTACTTCCAGACGCCCTGAAGGCGCCGTTTCTGCCGCGCGACGATCTCTCGCGACGCGAAGAAGACCATGATCAGGGCGGCGAGAGCGGTCCAGAGCGGCGACACCGCGGCAAACAGGAACGTCAGCACGTATCCGACGAGGACGAGCTGGACCACCATGCGAACGGTCGCAATGGCCAGCTGCTTCTCAAGTTTCAGGCGGAGAACAAGCGAGAAGACGCCGTCCATGACGACAAGGAGTGCGGGGAGGGCCAGATTGCCGTACGAAAGCTGGATGTAGGTCACGGCCGCCTTTCCTCGATGCCGCCGTCGGGCCTCATCGCAAATATCCTAGTCCCGACCCGGCGGGCTTGGGCATTGTCGTGGGTACTCCAGAGGACGCTCGTTCCATCCGAGATGCGTTCGGCAATCAGAGATTCCACGGCCGCGGAGGATGCCGGGTCGAGCGCGGAGGTTGGCTCGTCCAGCAGAAGCACCCGCGATCGCAGCATGAGCGACCGCGCAAGTCCCAACCGCAGTCTCTCGCCCGTCGAAAGTCTCTGGATCGACCACGCTCCGCAGTCGTCCGGCAACCCCAGTCGCGCGACCAGCGGAAGGGCATCCTCCCAGGCTGAGAAGTGCTCTTGCACGGTGTCAGACCACCAACCCGGCTCGGCGGCGAGGTATGTCACTTTCCTTCGCCAGGCAGGGGCGGGCATCGCCTCCCTGAGCATGCCGTCCAGCTTGACCTTTCCTTCGTTAGGATCGAGATCCGCGATGGAGCGGAGCAGCAAGGTCTTTCCGACCCCGGAAGGCCCCTGCAGGGCGACGCATTCGCCGTCCTGCAGGTCGAACGACACGGAGATGTGCAGACGCTTGAGCCCGCTGACCGTCAGCATGCGTCAGAGCTTAAGCTGCAGCCGATCGGCAGCCCGCCGGGCGATCTCCGCCGGCGCCTCGTCCGGGTAGGGATGAACCGAGCTGACATTGATCTCGCCGAGCACGTAGCTGTCGCTCCCGTCGGCCTGAGCTGGGCCGAGCATGAAGTCGGCGTCCCAGATCGCGGGGAGATCGCTTCGCGCGATGTCCAGCAGCGAGGTTAGCTGCGGAGTCCACTCGTCCTCCATCAACCGGCGCAGCCGCTGAAAGCGGGGGTCCGCGTTCGAAGTGTAGAGCCGCGTCCGGCCTCGGACCGCGCGGCCGGCGAGTCGACCAGGGCTTTGACTTTGTGGTGGCCGAAGCCGGCACAGCGGTCGCCTGCCATGTAGCAGCGCACCACGCCCTCGCTTAGGCGAGGCTGGTACGCCTGGTCGATCACGCTACCGTTCTCGAAATACTCCGCGCAGCGACGGACAAAATCATCCAGCGTCAATTCCTCGGGTGCGTCCTTGGTCGCGTCCAGCACCTTTATCATGGACGAGGCCGGCAGCTTCTCGACTTTCCAAACGCCTTGGCCACCATTGCCCCGGCTGCGTTTGATCACGCGCGGGCCAGCGGCGAGCCGGGTCGGCAGCCCGGCGCGCATCGCCTCGGCGGTTTCATAGAGCGCCGTATCTGATCCCCAACCCATAGACTGGGTGCGATAGAGGACTTCCTTGGTGCCCATCTTGAGGATGACGTCGGGGTGAGCGCTCACCCACACGCCCGTCGCTGCGACGTCGCGCAGCAGGGCGTCGAGACCGGCGCGGTTCTGACCGTCTTGGATCGGGTTGACCCAGACGAGCACGCCGTCCACGGCGAGCAGTTGCTCGCGGACCGCCTCGGCGAAGCTCTCATCGTAGATCGCCAGCTTGGCTTCGATGCCAATGGCGGCGAGTGCTTCGAAGACTTGGACAAACCGGCTGTTCTGAGGGGTCGCATCGCGGCGCGTGGCAGCGTCGCCTCGCGAGAGAATGGCCACAGAATGTAGGGAAGAAGATTGACGTTCGGTCATGCGCAAACTCCACGTTTTGCGTGCTGCGCAGAGCTTGGACCGAAGTCTCACGGGGAGCCTGCTTGTCCCCTTGGAAGCACTTTATGTGAGATTATGGGGAGCCTTCAAGACGTTAGCACCGAGGGATACGCCACCAGGGCGGCAGCGGGTTCCGCCAAAGTCCGCTTGAGAGGTCCGATCTACGGACAGGTCGACAAAGGCGGCGTGCACCGCGCGGAACAGTGCGGCCGGTCAGGCGCAAAGGCGGTCATGTCTGAATGGAATGATGCTCTAACCCAGGCGAAACGAAGGAAGAACTTCGAAGACCAGTATAGCGATGGCGAGCGCCGCTATGAGGTAACCGAGCAAGGTGTTGAGCGTAGAATATCGGTCAGGCGGAGGTTCAGTCATCTCATGGTCTTTACCATTATACGGGCCCACCCTGTGCACCGTGCGTAAGTAATTCTCCTCGCGAGCGAGCTGATGCAGCCCTGCGCGAGAAAAAAATGTACAACAAGCAGCCGTCGATCAGCAGCGTCAGGATCAATACGCCGTAGGCCCAAGGGCTCTCCATCAAATTCACCTCGATCAATACCCTGGAGAAACCGAAGCCCACGACCCATGCATCGAAGCTCATGCAAATCCGGCGAAACGTTTCGGCATCCAGGCGGCTGATGGCGTAGGAGCCGAGCGGCACTCCAATCGCAATGCAGGGAAAAAACACCCACAACAGCTTGCCGCTTTCAGCCGTAAACAGGCCAAGCTGATAATAGACCATGGCAGTCACGCTGGACTCGGCCACGCGCACCAATGCCAGGCCAGCCCGAAATTCGGTTTTAACCAGACCTTGATTGTTGAATAGAATCGCAAGCGGCGGCCCGGAGATGGTTGTGACGGAGTATAGGACGCCCAGCGTGGTTCCAAAGGGTAGACCGACCAGCCATGTCGACCGAATTGGCCTCCGCCAGCCCGCTGCCTGAAGCAGGATGAGGGGCAGAATGAGAGAGTAGGTGACCAATTTGATCCAGCCTGGCTGAACCGAAGTAAGAATCATGGCGCCGATTCCGATGCCTGGCAGAAGCCCGACAACGACCGGAAACACTCTTCTCCAGACCGTTGCAACCCCGTTCAGATTGATCAACAGAACGTAGAGATTTGTGATCACCTCAACTAGAACGACTGCCGGGTTCAGGATGCGGTTCGTATAAAAAACGAGAGCCATCGGTACGGTGAGCGAGGAAAAGCCGTAGCCGAGGGCGCCGTTCACGAAGGCTGCAAATAAAGCGATGCCGGCGACAACGATCACCACAAGATCGAAAGGAGGCATTGCGGCTTCTCCAACGGCACCGATCGGGTGAGACCACTCATCCTATCACTAAAACGGTCAGTTTGCAGGTCGAACGAACCCGGCGGGGCGTCGGCCTACATCGAGCGCGCCGCCTCTTTCGAAGCCACGCCGTAATGCTAATGGACGGATCATGGGCGGTGAAGCGTTCGTGACCTTCTGGTGTTAGCTTGCGAGCGCGTGCGGGTTGACAGCTTGGTCTCGAGGCGTTCTATTCGAGGCACGGGGGTTTGCGATCTCCCCGCGAGGCGACATGCCCAAGAATCGCGTCCTGATCACCAAGGGCGCAGCATGTCTTCATCATACCCCTCCATTTCACCTGACACCCGACTGATCGGCACGGCGGCCGCGCCGGCGCTGCACCGCTGCCTTCCCGAGCGCGACGGGCGGGGCGGCACGGCAGCCGAGGTCGGAGCCGTGGCCAAGCGCTTCGACACCACTCCTTTCGACGTCGAGCCGTTGAATGCCGACTTTCCACTCCCCAAGGCGTTCTACCGATGGTGCTGCGACGCGGCCAAGGAGACGCACAGCCGGCCGATCAACAGGGTGAATTGATGACTGACGTTCCAGCAAACCAGAAAATCGCCGCCGAGCCACCGGCGCACGGAATCTCTTTCAACGAGGCGCTTCTTGTCTGGATGCGAGTGGCGATCTTGAGCTTCGGCGGACCGGCCGGTCAGATCGCGGTCATGCACCGCATCCTGGTCGAGGAGAAGAACTGGATATCGGAAAGCCGTTTCCTCCACGCTCTCAATTACTGCATGTTGCTTCCGGGACCTGAAGCGCAGCAGCTTGCAACCTACATCGGCTGGCTGCTGCACCGGACGGTCGGTGGCATCGTAGCGGGCGGCTTATTCATCCTGCCCGGCATCTTCGCCGTCATGGGGCTCAGCTATATCTACGCCGCCTATGGCAACGTTGGCTTCGTCGAGGCGTTGTTCTTCGGCCTCAAGGCGGCAGTCCTCGCCATCGTAATCCAGGCGGTGGTCCGCGTCGGCAAACGGGCGCTCCGCAATCCCATCATGGTCGGACTGGCCGCGGTCGCCTTCATCGCGATCTTCTTCTTCAGGGCACCGTTTCCGCTGATTATCGTCGCCGCGGCTCTCATCGGCTTCGTCGGTGCTAAGCTCGGCAGGCCTGAGTTCGCTGCTCTCGAACACGGCGGAAAGAACTCTGCGGCCATCGACAGCATGCTGGGCGAGGGGATTCCGGAGCACGTTAGGCCGAACGCGGGGCGTACTCTGCGGGTCGCGGCCGCTTGGCTCGCGATCTGGCTCATTCCGGTCGTCGCGCTGCTCATTGCGCTGGGACCGAACGACGTCTTCAGCCAAATCGCCATATTCTTCAGCAAAATGGCGATGGTGACCTTCGGCGGTGCCTATGCCGTGCTCGCGTACGTCGCGCAACAGGCCGCCGAATACTACCACTGGGTCACGCCCCGGGAGATGCTGGATGGCCTCGGCATGGCGGAGACCACCCCTGGGCCCCTCATCATGGTCGTTCAGTTCGTGGGCTTTATGGCCGCCTTCCGCGAGGCGAGCGGCCTATCTCCCATGGTCGCGGGAACGCTGGGCGGCCTTCTGGCGACATGGGTGACGTTCGCACCTTGTTTCCTCTGGATCTTCGTCGGGGCGCCCTACATCGAGGCATTGCGGGGCAACAAGGCTCTCGCCGGCGCGCTCACGGCGATCACAGCGGCCGTCGTGGGCGTGATCCTCAATCTCTCGATCTGGTTCGCACTACACACCGTGTTCCGGCAGACTTTTCCAGTTCACGGGTTGGGGTTTTCGTTCGACGCGCCGGTGCTTACCAGCATCGACGTGCCGGCTCTCCTGCTTTCGCTCGCCGCGGCCACCGCGATCTTCCGCTTCAATATCGGAATGCTCGTCGTGCTCGCCGCGTCGTGCATCGCGGGCGTGGTGCTGCGGCTGGCAGGCATCATATAGGTGGCATCGCGGAGCGAACTTCACCTGGGGCGGGGACACAACCGGGAGAACGATGATGCGAATACGGATGATATATTCGGCGGTCTTGCTGGCGATCGCGGCGGGATTGTCACCGGCCCAGGCCCTGACCCAAGAGGAACTGGTCGCCAAGATTCAGGCGGCCGGTTACTCGCAGGTAAGGGACATCAAGTCGACCGCGGAAGGCACAACCGTGAAGGCGGTGAAGGACGGCAAGGAGGTAACGCTCGTCGTCGATAGCAGCGGCCAGATCAAAGAGCGAAACTGAGCTTGAGGAGTAGCGCCATGAAAAGAACCATCTGGGCCGTCGTTGGCATTGCCGTTTGTCTTCTCGCATTCCGCTTCGCGCCCCTCATCCCGGCCTACGCCCAAGATGCCGACTGGCAAAAGGTCGATGAGACGCTGGGCCGCAAGCCGGCTGTCTCGGACGACGTCCGTCGCTATGGCTTTCCACGCACCGATCTCTCCGTGACATTGGACGGGGTCCCGATCAAGCCGGCGCTGGCGCTAGGCGGTTGGATCGCGTTCAAGCCTGCGCATGGCGGCGCCATGGTGATGGGCGACCTTGTTCTGCTCGAGACCGAGGTCAATCCCGTGATGGCCAAAATGATCGCGAGCGGTCTCGAGATTACCGCCGTGCACAATCATCTCCTGCGCGCAAGCCCGGCGACCTTTTACATGCACGTCGCCGGACATGGCGATCCCGCCAAGCTGGCGTCGGCCATCCACGATGCACTGGCCGAAAGCAAAACTCCATTGACGGTCGCGGCTCCCGCCAGCCCGCCGCCTTCCATCGACCTCGACACCGCGAAGCTCGACCAGGTCATTGGCGTCAAGGGGCAGGGCAACGGCGGTGTCTACCAGTTCAACGTCAAGCGGCGTGATCCGATCAAGGAAGACGACATGCTGCTCACCCCCGTTGGGGCGATGGGCGTCGCGACCGCTATCAATTTCCAGCCAACCGGCGGCGGCAAGGCGGCCATCACCGGCGATTTCGTGCTGACCAGCGACGAGGTGAACCCGGTCATCGTGGCGCTGAGGACACACGGCATCGAGGTGACGGCGCTGCACAGTCACATGCTGAACGAACAGCCGCGGCTGTTCTTCATGCACTTCTGGGCCAACGACGACGCGATCAAGCTCGCTGAAGGCTTGCGCGCCGGACTGGATAAGACCGCAAGTTTGAAGAATTGAAGTGGGCAGTACATGACCGCAAAATGCCAACCGTGCCTCCGCTTTGATACGGTCCGACCAATGACGCACTCCGTTCGACATGCCGTCGCATGCACCATCGTCGCGGCCGCGCTGACGCCCGGATTGGCTGCGCGTGCCGACGAATTCCGACTTCTCGACGGCAAGCAGATTCGGGCACGAATGGTTGGCAAGGACATCACCGACGGACCGCATTGGACGATGTACCTGCGCCCGGACGGTGCGCTCGTCAGCTCTGAAGCCGGAAGTTCATGGACCGGCAAATGGGAAATCCGCAACGACAGGCTGTGCATTTCAAGCCCGGGGAGTACGGCCTTGGAATGCAATCAGGTCTGGGTGTCTGGCACGAACATCCGGATGCGCGCGAACAAGGATCAGAACCCGCTGGAAGGCATGGTCGCGGTGCATCGCAACAACTAGCAGTGAGAGTTCGGGAACAGAACGAATCGGCGACGAGGAGAAAATGCCGATGAAGGAAGAGAGTGCAACTGGTCGCAAAGCAGCCGTCCAGGGAACCGCGGCGCCGGCCGACTTGCCAACCTGCGATTCCGCGCAGGGAGATCAAGCGGCCGCGCGGACGTTTGAGACTGTCGTTTTTTGTGGTGACGCCGCGCAGGTCAGGGCGGGCTTCGCACTCGCACTCGACGCGCTGGAGGTCAGGGACGATCTACTGCTGATGGACAGGACGAGACGAGGAGGGGCAAAGTGAACGCCATGAGAAGCTCGGTATTCGGACTGTTCGTGCTGACGGGGCTGATCGGGAGCGAACATGCGGTTCAGGCACAGAGCTGCAAGGTCTGCGCCGAGCAGCAGAAGGCATGCATGAAAAACTATGCCGGACCAGCCTGCAAGACCGAGTATCAGATGTGTCGCAAGTCCTGCAAGAAATGAGGGGCATGGGCTCTCGAAGCTTGCGGGCGACTTTCTTCATCGCCGCGCTCGCCGTCGGGATCGGAGCCCTGATCGCCTGCGATGCTGCTTCTGCGACAGCCAAGACGATGCGTTCTCTCACCGGCGCGCAGATTCGCGCAAGCTTCACGGGGAAGCAGCTCACGGACGAAGTCCATTATCGTCTGGTCTATGACCCGGACGGCACGCTTCGAAGCTATTCGATGGGTGTGAAAAAGATTGGAAAATGGAACATCGCGAAAGATGAACTATGCCTCGGTCTCGGAGAAAACGACGATGGCTGCTTTCGGCACGTTGAACGGCGAACGGGTCGACCTGACGCCGACCGGTCTCGGCGGACCGTTCGACGGCATTTTGCAGCCGGCATATCGTGACGACGGGAGGTAGACCGGACTGGCATCTCACATAAGAGCTGACGACTTCGGGGATACCGCGACCTCCCCGTGAGATGGAATTCCATCCAAGCGCTCGCCGCCTCGTTCCGAGGGGGACGATCATATGGATGTTTTTGTCTTCACTGTGTTTGCTCTTGCCGCCCTTGTCGGCGGCTTCGTCAGCGGCTTCTCGGGCTTCGCAATGGGCCTGGTGGTTTCTGGCGTCTGGCTGCACATCATCACGCCAATGCAGACCGCCACTCTGATCGCCGGGTACGGTCTGCTCACACAAGGCTACGGTATCTACAAGCTGCGGCATGTTCTGGATCTGCGCAAGGCATGGCCGCTCGCGCTCGGAACCGTCATCGGCATTCCCATCGGCGTTGGAATTCTCGCCTATCTCAATCCCGTCTATCTGAGGCTCGGCGTCGGCGTATTGTTGCTGATCTACGCGATCTATGGCCTCACGCGCCCGGTGTTCGCGCCCATGAAAATCGGAACCGGCACAGATATCGCGATTGGCATCTCGAACGGGATGCTCGGCGGACGGGCTGTCTTTCAGCCGGTGCTGTTTGTCGCCTTTGTGGTCATCTCGCTCTCCCAGGCCGCGGCCGGCACGATCACCAAGGAAACGCTGATGCTGTACGCACTGGGTGTACCCTTCATGGCCGCTGGTCTTTGGTCCGGCTTCAAGCTGTTCGGGACGATCGACGACGAGACGTTTCGCAAGGCCGTGTTGGCGTTGCTGCTGTTCGCGGGAGTTTCGCTGGTCGTGTCGACACTGCCGTTTTCCTTCCGCTGACGCTGAGGGCATCATGCCACTGACGAGCTCGGACCAAGGCGCATAGCGTGAGCTGTTCGATGAGTTCTCAATTGTGTTAGCAAGTTTTGTATTCTGCCGGAGATAACGATGAATGTTCGATGTTTATCAATCGCGACAGCCCTGCTGATGGCATCTGTCGGTCCTATGCGGGCGGAAGAGCCCCTGATCGCCTATAAGTCGCTCAGTCCGGAGCTGGCGCTCGATCTCGCGCGCGCCGCCTTGGATAGCTGCCGCACCCGTGGATATCAGGTGGCCGTCGCCGTCGTCGATCGCTCCGGTGTGACGCAAGTGATGCTGCGTGATCGCTTTGCAGGTCCCCACACGCCGTCGACGGCATCCGGGAAAGCATGGACCGCTGTATCGTTCAAGACCAGCACGACCGATCTGAATGCGGTCAGCCAGCATGGCATGATGCAAGCAGGTATTCGCAATCTCCCCGGCGCAGTCATCATAGGGGGAGGACTGATCGTCGAAGCAGGCGGCTCTCTGGTTGGGGCAGTCGGCGTATCCGGAGCTCCGGGCGGCGACGCGGATGAAGCTTGCGCGAAAGCCGGGATCGAGGCCATACGTGACAAGCTGGAGTTCTGAGGGCGTGCGGCAGGAACTCGGTGCGATCGTCGATCGCGCCCGCGTGTGAATCACACGATGCGAATCGAAGTCCTGGCTTCCATCCTGCAGAAATCCGCGTCTCGAGGGACGGCCCTACGTCAGGCAGTGCCACCTAGGGAGCGGCGTTCATTCAACATTCAGCTGGTCCGTGGGACGTCTATGTCTGGTCTGGTTGAACGTCACCTTGAAAACGTCGCGAGGATCGCCTAGGTTTTTGCTGTGCAGCACCGGTTTCTCCAACCCTTTCGTCAAGTCGCCAGAACAGCCATGTTCATGGCGATATCGGCGTTTGTGCTTCAGGCGACACTGATTTCGGTTTCGCAGGTAAAGGCGTCGGTTGGCGCCATGCCGACGCCTTCAGTCACGCTCAGCGGTTCCCTCCATTTTCACGATCAATTGGCAGGTCACGTCCACTCTCACGGAGGTGACAGTGCCGACGGCCACGTTCATGACGGGCCGGATCATGATGATGACGAAGGCGCTCCAAGCTTGTCTTGGAACATCTTTGGCGCCTCGATTGCGTCACCGCAGTTCATAAACTTGGTCAGCTCCTTCGACGTGTTGGGCACTTTTGAACTGCCGGTTATGCGGCCCATCGTGGGCGTCAGGCCCGAAGCGCTTATCCGGCCACCAAGTACCTTCAGCATCGCGTAATTCGGACGGCCCTCCTGCCGTCGGCGTCTCGCATGTCTGAAGGATTTTTCCATGCTTATGAATCAGCGCTGCCCGCAAGGGCGGCTCGCCAGATTTGGCCTGGCCGGCATTGGTTGGCTGGCACTGTTCCTTTGCCTCCCGGGCGCCCTTGCCCATGAGGGGCATGACCACGGCGACGCCGAGAAGGGGGCCGTGGTGTCATCAGCCTATCCGAGAGTTGCGGCGCGCTCCGAGTTGTACGAGATCGTCGGCATCCTGAAAGAGGGCAAGCTTTCCGTCTTCATCGACGATGCGGTCACGAACGAGCCTGTCTCGGATGCTGGGTTGCAGGTGACGGTAGGCGACTCCGCTCCGATCGAAGCCGGGAACCAGGGGAACGGTGTCTACGCCGCTGCGATTCCGAATGGCCCGCCGCCCGGATCGGTTGAGGTCATCTTCTCGATCACCGCCAGCAAGGGCAATGATCTGCTAGTGGACTCGCTCGTGCCGACGCCTGCCGGCAATGCCCCACTCCAAGAGCAGACCGACAGGCATCGTTGGCTCTTCTCAAGCCGAACCGTCGTGGCGGGCTCCGCACTTGCTGCCTTGGGTCTCGGCCTTCTCTTTGCCTATTGGAGGCGGCGCGGCCGCAACATGGCCGCTTCAATGTCCGCCGCGATGGCAGGAGCGTTCGTCCTCGTCGCGGCCATTATGGTCGGCCAGGGCCGGACCAACGCAACGCAACCAAATCCGCCGGATGGTCCCGCGTTAAGCGACGCCCCGCGGCGCCTGCAAGATGGCACCGTCTTCGCGGCCAAGCCGACGCAGCGGCTGCTTGACGTACGGACCGCTGCAGCCGAGCCGCAAACCATTCGCCCCGCCGCGACGCTGATCGGCCGCGTCATTGCCGACCCCAACCGCAGCAGCATCGTGCAAAGTGTCTACGGCGGCCGCGTCGTTCCGATCGATGGCGGCATACCTCGCATTGGACAAACCGTCCGCAAGGGCGATCTGCTCATCCAGATCGAACCGCATCTGCCGGTCGCGGACCGCACGACGATCTTAGAGAAGGTCGGCGAGATCGAACAATTGATGGCAGTCACGGAAAACAAGCTGCGGCGTCTGAGGCCGCTGGCCGAGCGCGGCGCAGTGCCGCAAGGGCAGGTCAACGACCTCGAAAGCGAATTGGAGGGCCTGCGGGCGCGCCGCGAAACCGTTCGAAATTCTCGCACCGGGTTTGAGGAACTACGGGCATCAATCGACGGCATCATCACGTCCGCCAAGGTCGTGCCGGGCCAGGTCATTCAGCCGCAAGACGTCCTGTTCCAGATCGCGGACCCCCACAGCCTTTGGGTCGAGGCATTGGCCTATGACGATATAGGTTTGAAGCAGCCTGAAGCCGCAACGGCGATGTCCCCGAGCGGGGAACAGATTGCGCTGACCTTCGTCGGAACGAGCCGGGCCCTGCGCCAGCATGCAACCGTCGTTCAATTTGCGATACCAGAGCCACCAACGGGCCTGAACATCGGTCAGCCGCTGAATGTGATGATCCAGAGCGGCGCACCCGTGGCTGGCCTGATCTTTCCTCGCAATGCCGTCGTTCGGAGCGGCAATGGCGAGAATATCGTCTGGTTGCACGCCGGGCCCGAGCGTTTCGAGCCAAAACCCGTTCGCGTGCTGCCGGTGGACGCGGCCCGCGTGATCGTGGCGGCCGGTATCAACGACGGCGACCGCATCGTCGTTCGCGGCACCGACTTGGTTAATCAGATCCGGTAGGCTGCTCATGTTCAAACTCATTGTCCAAACAAGCTTGCGCAATCGCCTGTTCGTGCTGGCGGTAGCCGCCGTGCTGGTTGGCTACGGATTGTTTGTCCTGCCGACCGTTTCCGTTGACGTCTTGCCGGATATCAACCGCCCGACCGTCAACATCCTGACGGAGGCGGAGGGGCTGGCACCTCAGGAAGTCGAACAACTCGTGACGTTTCCGATCGAGACGTCGATGAACGGCATGCCCGGCGTCATCCGGGTACGCTCGGTCTCGGGCGTCGGTCTGTCGGTCGTTTACGTCGAATTCGACTGGGGCGTCGACGTCTACCGCGCCCGGCAATTCGTCTCGGAACGGCTGGCGTTGATCCGCGAACAATTGCCCTCTTCGGTCAATCCCCAGATGGGACCGGTGACGTCGATCATGGGCGAGATCATGCTGATCGCGCTGACCAGCGATGGCACCGCTTCGCCCATGGAAGTGCGCGAATTCGCCGACTTCGTCGTCAGGCCGCAGCTCCTCGCCATTCCCGGTGTTGCCCAGGTGATACCCATCGGCGGCGAGGTCCGCCAATACCGCGTGACGCCGAATGTCGCGACCATGCAGGCGCTCAGCATCACCCACGACCAGATCGAGCAGGCGGTCGCTAAATTCGGCACTAACAGCGGCGGCGGCTTTGTTGACCAGCATGGCCGCGAATATCTGATCCGCAATGTCGGACTCACCAGGAAGATCGAGGACCTCGGCAACACCGTCGTTGCCACCCGTGACCAGCAGCCGATCCTGCTGAAGCAGGTCGCCGCCGTCGATTTTGCAGCGCGCACCAAGCGGGGTGACGCCGGGTACAACGGCGAGCCCGCGGTCATCGTCAGCGTCATGAAGCAGCCGGCCGCGGATACCGTGGCGTTGACGCGCAATATCGAAGCCACGCTCAGGGATCTGCAACGCACCATGCGCGGAGGAATCAACGTCACCAACGTGCAATTCCGGCAGGCCACATTCATCGAGACGTCGATAAGCAATGTCGAGCGCGTTTTGCTTGAAGCCGCCGTCGTCGTGGCCGTGGTCCTGTTCGTGTTCCTGATGAACGGACGCGCAGCGTTCGTTTCGCTGACGGCCATTCCAATATCGATCCTGGTGACCGTCCTGGTGTTTCGCGCCTTCGGGCTCACGATCAACACGATGACGCTGGGTGGCCTTGCCATCGCCATCGGCGAGCTGGTCGACGATGCCGTGGTGGACGTTGAAAACATCCTGCGGCGCTTGCGGGAGAACGCTGCGTCGAGCACGCCGCGTCCTGTCCTCGACGTGATCTCCGAGGCAAGCCAGGAGGTTCGTTCCAGCATCGTCTATGCAACGATGATCATCGTTCTCGTCTTTGTGCCGCTGTTCGCTCTTCCGGGTATCGAAGGGCGGCTGTTCACGCCGCTTGGCGTGGCCTATGTGGTCTCGATCCTGGCTTCGTTGCTGACGTCGATCACGGTAACGCCGGTGCTGTCCTACTATCTGCTTTCGGGACGGGCCCATTCAGGAGACCGCGAAAGCCTTGTTGTCACCA
>NZ_KB902809.1:0-61656 GCF_000379585.1 Bradyrhizobium sp. WSM2793
TCAGCGGCCATCTCGTCACCGACGGCAGCGGCAACACCACCGTCTATCTCGGTAGCACCGGCACGCCGGCAACGCTTGCGACCGTCGACGATCTGTTCACCGCAATCGATCTCGCCAGCGGCGTCAAGACAGTTGCGATCAGTTCCGGTGCTGCGACGATCGCCACGAGCGTCGGCCAGACCGCCTCGACCGTTGCTGGCGGCGCCGTCTCGCTGAGGAGTTCGACAGGTGCGGATCTGACCGTCACCGGCAAGGCCGACCTGCTCAAGGCCCTCAACCTGACGAACTCTGTGGGCGGCGGCAATGCCACCGTGAACGTCAACCGGACCACGAGCGCGGCCTCGCTGGGTGCGGAGATCGCGGACGGCTCGACGCTGAACGTCGATGGTCACGTCATCACCTTCAAGAACGCGCCGGTTCCGGGCTCGACCGGGGCTCCGAGCGTTCCGAGCGGCTTCGGTGTCAGCGGCAACGTCGTCACCGACGGCAACGGCAACTCGACGGTCTACCTGCAGGCCGGCACGGTCAACGACGTCTTGAAGGCGATCGACCTTGCCACCGGCGTGCAGACCGCGACGATCAACGCCAACGGCACCGCGACGCTTGGGACCGCCACCGGTCAGTCGAATTCGACGATCAATACGTCCGGTCAGCTCAAGATCTCGACCGGCGTCAACGCCGACCTCTCGATCACCGGCACCGGCAATGCGCTGAACGTGTTCGGCCTCGCCGGCAATACCGGCAACGCGACCGCGTTCACCGCGGCCCGCACCTCCGGCATCGGCGGCATCGCCGGCAAGACCTTGACCTTCTCCTCCTTCAACGGCGGCACGGCGGTCAACGTCACCTTCGGCGACGGCACCAACGGCACCGTCAAGACGCTCGACCAGCTCAACACCAAGCTGCAGGCCAACAACCTGTCTGCGACGATCGACGCCAACGGCCTGCTGACCATCACCGCGTCCAACGACTACGCGTCCTCGACGCTGGGCTCGACGGCTGCCGGCGGCGCGATCGGCGGAACGCTCACCTCGGCGCTGACCTTCTCGACGGCCTCCAACCCCGTCCAGGATGGCGTTGCCCAGACGGCGCGTGCCAATCTGGTGTCCCAGTACAACAACATCCTGAACCAGATCGACACGACCTCGCAGGACTCCTCGTTCAACGGCGTCAACCTCTTGAACGGCGATCAGCTCAAGCTGGTGTTCGACGAGACCGGCAAGTCGAGCCTGAACATCACCGGCGTGACCTACAACTCCAAGGGTCTTGGTCTTGCTGCCCTGACCGTCGGCGTCGACTTCATCGACAACGCCGCCGCCAACCGGGTGCTGACCAATCTGAACGCCGCGTCGAGCACGCTGCGCTCGGAAGCCTCGAGCCTCGGTTCGAACCTCTCGGTCGTGCAGATCCGTCAGGACTTCAACAAGAACCTGATCAACGTGCTGCAGACCGGCTCGTCCAACCTGACCCTGGCCGACACCAACGTCGAGGCGGCCAACAGCCAGGCGCTGTCGACCCGCCAGTCGATCGCGGTCTCCGCGCTGTCGCTGGCCAACACCTCGCAGCAGAGCGTGCTCCAGCTGCTCCGCTAATAAGCAGCTGAAATCACTAAACAAACCAGAGCGGCGGGGTCATTTGCCCCGCCGCTCTTTTTTGCGTCCGGAGGCGGAGAGCGGCGTTCACCGTCGGTTAACCCTATCGATTAAACCGGCGTTAACCATACTTTAAAGGACACCTCCTAAAACTGGACAAAAGCCCGCTTTCGAGACCGCGCGGCCGATTCGTATCCGGTTCAAGAGGAAGACTCGCCAATGTCCAACATCGTTCTCTCGGCGTCCGTTCGCCAGAACCTGTTGTCGCTGCAGTCGACGGCCGACTTGCTGGCCACGACGCAGGAGCGGCTGTCGACCGGCAAGAAGGTCAATACCGCGCTCGACAATCCCACCAACTTCTTCACGGCGCAGGGGTTGGACAACCGGGCGAGCGACATCAGCAACCTGCTCGATGGCATCAATAATGGTGTCCAGGTGCTGCAAGCCGCCAACACCGGCATCACCTCGCTGCAGAAGCTGATCGACAGCGCGAAATCGATCGCCAACCAGGCGCTGCAGACTACGGTCGGCTACTCCACCAAGTCCAACGTCTCCACCACCATTCCCGGTGCGACGCCGGCCGACTTGCGCGGGACGACCTCCTATGCAAGCGCGACCGCCAAGAGCAACGTGCTCTATACCGGTGCTGCCGGTGGCACGACCCCGGTCACCGGAACCGCCGCACTTGGCGCCTCGCTGGGCTCGAGCGCCGGCACATTGGTCGGATTTGCGGCGACCGCGGCCGACGGCACCACCGTGCTCAGCGGCACCGCCACGCTGGTCGGCACCACCGCTTCCACCACCTTCGGCGCCGCGCCCGCGGATGGCGACACCATCACGGTGAACGGCAAGTCCATCACCTTCCGCACCGGCGTCGCTCCGGCCACGCAGCCGACCGGCTGGGGCCTCGACGCCAGCGGGCACATCGCCACCGACGGCAACGGCAATTCGATCGTCTATGAGGGAACGGCGGCGGCGCCCGCGGCGACCATCAACGACGTCCTCACCGCGATCGACCTCGCCAGCGGCGTCAAGACAGCTACAATCAGTGCGGGTGCGGCGACCATCGCGGTCAGCGGTTCGGCGGGTCCCGTCGGCACGCTTCAAGTCGCATCGTCCATCACCGGCGGCCAGGTCACGCTGAAGAGCTCGACCGGCGCCGATCTGAGCGTGACGGGCAAGGCCGACTTCCTCAACAAGCTCGGTCTGACCGCGGCGACCGGCGCAGGCAATGCAAGCGTGACCGCGAACCGGTCGACAACCGCCGGCTCGCTCGGCTCTCTCGTTCAGGACGGCTCGACGCTGAACATCGACGGCCACACCATCACGTTCAAGAACGCGCAGACGCCGCAATCGGCGGCGAGCGTCACGTCGGGTGGCGTCAGCGGCAACATCGTCACCGACGGCAACGGCAACTCGACGGTCTATATCCAGAGCGCGACGTTGACCGACCTGCTCAACGCGGTCGACCTTGCCACCGGCGTCAAGACCGCGAGCCTCTTTAACGGCGCGGCGACCCTGTCGACCACTGCGGGCCAGATCCCGTCGTCCGTCAACAGCAGCGGTCAGCTTGCGCTCTCCACCGGCATCAACTCCGATCTTTCGATCACCGGCACCGGCAACGCCCTCAGCGCGTTCGGCCTCAGCGGCAACACGGGAACGGCGACCGCCTTTACCGCGGCGCGAACCTCCGGTGTTGGCGGTGTCAGCGGCAAGACCCTGACCTTCTCCTCCTTCAACGGCGGTACGCCGGTGAACGTCACCTTCGGCGACGGCACCAACGGCACCGTCAAGACGCTCGATCAGCTCAATGTGCAGCTTCAGGCCAACCACCTGACGGCGACGATCGACGCCAACGGCGTGCTGACGGTCACCACCGTCAACGAATACGCCTCCTCGACCCTTGGTTCGACGGCGGCGGGCGGCGCGGTCGGTGGTACGCTCACCGGCGTGCTCGCCTTTACCACTGCACAGCCGCCGGTTCAGGATCCCGTCGCGCAGACGGCGCGTTCGAGCCTGGTCAGCCAGTTCAACAACATCCTGGCGCAGATCGATACGACGTCGCAGGACTCGTCCTTCAACGGCATCAACCTGCTCAACGGCGACACGCTGAAGCTGGTCTTCAACGAAACCGGCAGCTCCACGCTCGGCATCAACGGCGTCGTGTTCAACGCGGCCGGCCTCGGCCTCAGCAATCTCGTTCCCGGCACGGACTTCATCGACAACGGCGCCACCAACAAGGTGCTGGCCAGCCTGAATGCCGCCTCGAGCAGACTGCGCTCGGAAGGCTCCTCGCTCGGTTCGAACCTCTCGATCGTGCAGGTGCGCCAGGACTTCTCCAAGAACCTGATCAACGTGCTGCAGACCGGCTCGTCCAACCTGACGCTCGCCGATACCAACGAGGAAGCGGCCAACAGCCAGGCGCTGTCGACCCGCCAGTCGATCGCGGTGTCCGCACTGTCGCTGGCCAACCAGTCGCAGCAGAGTGTGTTGCAGCTGCTCCGCTAATTTCGCGGCGCAAAGATCGCCACACGATATATCGCGGCGGGGCTAACGCTCCGCCGTTCTTTTGAGGGAGATCGCTAAGACAAGATTAGCTGAGATCGACACGCATCACGCGAGCGAGTTTACATCGTTCATGTGTGGATCTAGCGTTGCGCCGACGAAGAGCTCCGTAACCCGTAATTATCCGGAGGGCTTCCAAGCACAACACGTAAGCAAATCTTAAGCGGTGCTGCCTAGGGTTGGGAAAGAAATCCTTAAGCGCGTCCAACGCGCTAGGTAACCTCCAGGGTGTGATTGATGTCGAATTCCGCTGCCTCGGCTTATGCGCGTGTTGCAACAACCACCGCATCTCCTCGCGACATCGAGGCGCAGACCCTGCTCAAGGCCGCGAACAAGCTCCAGGATGCGGTGAACAACGCCGATCCGCTCAGCGAGCAGACCATGCAGGCCCTGATGTTCAACCGCAAGCTCTGGACCATCTTCCTGAGCGAGGCGATGCGCGACAACAATCCGCAGCCGATCGACGTCCGGCAGAAGATCGCCAACATCAGCGTGTTCGTGCTGAGCCAGACCGCCGCGCTGCAGATGAGCCCGCAGTTCGATCACTTCCGTCCGCTGATCGAGATCAACCGCAATATCGCTGCGGGCCTGTCCGGACGGCCGTGACGAGGACACGTGATGGTCGGCATCGCGAGCATTTGCCAGCGATTGCCTCGGCCAGCTCAATGCGCAATCGTCAGGCGCTGACGTCGGTGCTGAGTGGACGCGAGGGCTCGGACTTCATATCCATTGCATGGAAATAGGCCCGCCGGCGCAGCATCGCTTCGTCGGGGAACTGGTTGACCACCGCGTCGGTCCTCTCGTTGACGACCTGGAAGACGAACGATGCGGCCGCCTGGTCGAACACGACCTGGCGCGAGACGTTCTCGTGGTTCGGCAGATCGTTGCGCACGGGCGCGCCCGTATCCGCCGCGGCGACCGTCTGGCGCACCGGAAGATCAGTCTGCACAGCCTCGTTCGCCGCCGCATTGGACGTCGTGACGATCTGCACGGGGGCCGGGATCCCCACCGGCCTGATGCTGAAATCTGTACTCATGGCAGCCTCCTGGTTGCCTAATGTGAGTCAAATCCCAACCCCTCTAATAACGCAACCATGGAACACCAGGACTGAAGACCCGGTAAGGAAACGTGACTAACCGCGCGACGATTTCGCCGCGCGGTTTTTCGTAAAATTGTCGCTTGTTCTTGTGGCGCTCAGCTCAGAGCGAGCGGCTGACCGCCAACGGCGTGATGTGGCGCGGACCTGGAGCTGCGCGGCGACCAGCGGCCGTATAGGTGTTCGGCACGTTGCGCTTCTGGAGCTCGGCATTGACGCCGCGCACGACGCTTTCGGAGACCGCGTGCGCGGTCGCGAGCACGGTGAGATTGACCTGGAGCATCGCGCGGAACGCATCGTGGTGGCGGTGCAGTGTCGAGAGCAGCTCCGGCGCGGATTTCGCAAGCTGCGCCTGGTTTGCCTTCAACTGGCTGACGGCGCCGACATAGTTTCGCGACAGCTCCTGCTTCTTGCTCTCAAGCGTCATCGCCTCGCGGACCTTGCCGGCACGAACCAGCTCGGTCTCGCGCTCGATCAGTCCGAGCAGGGCGCTCATCGCGTCCATCAGGTCTTCGGCGAGCTTGCGCGCCTCGGCGCTGCCGGGCGCGGTGTTCGGGCGCTGTTGCATCGGCTGACGTGAGGCGTTGAAATGGTTCATCTCGTTTGACCTTATGCCGTGCGGATCGTTTTCGCCTGCTGCATGATGAGGGTGCGGTAGACTTCGGTGGCGATGCCGACGCCGCCGGCCTTGGCGAAGTTCTTGGAATATTGCTCGGTCAGCATCGAGCGCCACACGCCGGTGCCGGGCGTGTCGCCGAACGGGCCTTCGCCTTTCAGGCCCGATGTCATCTGCGAGAACATGCTGTTGAGGAACATCGCCTCGAAGTCGGTGGCGGTCTTCTGCGCCCTGGCCTGCTGCTTCGGCGAGACCTTTTGTAGGGCGGCGGCGAGCTCGAAATCGGGCCGGCCGTTGCGGCTCTCGACCGAGAAAGCCGAGGAGGTGGCGAGGCGCGGTGTGCTGATCGTGCTCGCCTGCATCACATCACCTCGATGTCGGCTTCGATCGCACCGGCGGCCTTGATTGCCTGGAGGATGCTGATCATGTCGCGCGGACCGATGCCGAGGCCGTTGAGGCCGTCGACGAGCTGCTGCAGCGAGACGCCGTCCTTGACGACGGCCAGCTTCTTGCCGTCCTCGGTGACGGTGACGCTGCTGCGCGGCGCGACCACCGTGCGGCCGCGCGACAGTGGGTTGGGCTGACTCACCTGTGGGCTCTCGGAGATGGTGACGGTGAGGTTGCCCTGCGCCACCGCGACGGTGGCGACGCGGACGTCGCGCCCCATCACGATGATGCCGCTGCGTTCGTCGATGATGATCTTGGCGGCAAGATCCGGGTCGACCTGGAGCTGCTCGATCTCGGTGAGAAAGGCGACGACGTTGCCCTTGAACTCGGGCGGGACCGAAAGCTGGACCGTGGAGGGATCGATCGGTTCGGCGGTCTTGACGCCGAGATAGTCGTTGACCGCGGCTGCGATCCGCTTGGCTGTGGTGAAGTCGGCGTTGCGCAGCGCCAGGCGCACGTTCGGCAGCCGATTGAGCGCGAACTCGATCTCGCGCTCGATGATGGCGCCGTTGGCGATGCGTCCCACGGTCGGAACGCCGCGCACGATCTTGGCCGCCTCGCCCTCGGCCTGGAAGCCGGAGATCGCGAGCGAGCCCTGCGCCACGGCGTAGACATTGCCATCGGCACCTAACAGGGGGGTGACGAGCAGGGTGCCGCCCTGGAGGTTCTTGGCGTCGCCGAGCGCGGAGACGGTGACGTCCATGCGCGTGCCTTGCGTGGCGAAGGCCGGCAGGTTGCCGGTGACCATCACGGCGGCGACGTTGCCGGTACGGATGGTGGCGCCGCGGATGTTGACGCCCATGCGCTCGAGCATCGCCTGCAGCGATTGCTTGGTGAAGGGGATGTTGTTGAGCGTGTCGCCGGTGCCGTTAAGGCCGACGACAAGACCGTAACCGATGAGCTGGTTCTGCCGCACGCCTTCGATATTGGCGAGGTCCTTGATGCGCGAGGTCGCAGCCGCCGGCGCGAGCGACAGCACCAGCGCCGACAGCGCGGCGCAGGCCACCCCAACAATCCTCACCCAACGAACGCTTGGCATCCTCTGCTCCCCAAGGATCCTCAAAGGGCTCCTCAAATCGGAAGGACCTGCACGACACTCCCATGACGAGCTGGTCCGGCGCTGTCCTTGCGAGGGCTGTGCCAACCCGGGGCGGAAGGGATAGGCCGCTGAATAGGTTGAATAAATCTGTTTCGACCGGTGTCAGCGAGTGTTGTCCCTGAGGAGCGAAACTGCCGCCCGTCGGCAGATTTTGCCGGGCCGTTTACGCGCCGTTAACCATAAGACGGCGAAGGTGACCGCATCGATCACCCGGATTCCCTCCGATGCGCATCTACGGACCGAACGGCACGACGCTTGGAACGCCGGCCAACCAGGCCAGGCGGACCGGCTCCGGCACCTTCGTGTTGCCCGACACCTCGTCGGCGCAGGAGACCCGGAGCGCTGCCGCACCGAAGGCCGCCACCAACATCGACGGGCTGCTCGCGCTGCAAGGCGTCGAGGAGGATCCGGTCGAGCGCCGCAAGCGCTCGGTCACCCGCGGCAGGACCGCGCTCGACGTGCTCGATGATCTCAAGATGGGCCTCCTGGCCGGCAATCTCGACGCCTCGACCGTGATGCGCTTGCGCGATGCCGCGGCGAACCTGAAATCGTCCTCCGGCGATCCCGGTCTCGATGCGGTGCTCTCCGAGATCGAGCTGCGCGTCGAGGTTGAACTCGCCAAGGCCGGACGGGCTTAATCGTCATCCGTCACCCTGAGGTGCGCACCCTGCAATGCAATTGCAGGGCAAGCCTCGAAGGGCGACGGCCCCGCTGAAGCATCTCGGCCGTGCATCCTTCGAGGCTCCCCATGGGACGCGTTGCGTCCCATGCCTCGCGCCTCAGGATGACGGGACTGCTATTGCATCTTCGCCGCACCCCTTACGCCGCTTCCTCCTTCTGCTGCGCGTCGTAGCGGCGCTGGGCGGCGAGAACGTCTTTCAGATTCTGCTCGGCCCAATCGCGCAGCGGATCGACTGCGCCGGCGAGCGTCAGCCCGAGCTGCGTGATCGAATATTCCACCGTGACCGGCACGGTCGCGATGGCATGGCGCTTGATCAGCCCGTCGCGTTCGAGCGATTTGAGAACCTGGCTCAGCATCTTCTGCGAAATGCCTTCGATCGTGCGGCGCAAATGATTGAAGCGCATCGGCTCCTCGCGCAGCAGCAGCAGGATCAGCACCGCCCATTTGTCGCCGATGCGATCAAGGATCTGGCGCGTGGGGCAGTTCGCTGCATAGACGTCGGGTTTCATCGTCGGTCCTCGGAATCCATGTTCGTCGCTTGCGCTACGCGTGGCGGTTACCCTTGCGTAATCAGGTAAGCACAAAGTGCGCTCTTAACACCAGCATTCTTTGCGATATCTAGTCACTGCTAGTTACCATAGAAGCAAAGGAGCCTTCCATGAAAATCGCAGTTGCCGGCGCCTCGGGTCGGGCCGGGTCGGAGATCACCAAGGAACTCTCCCGCCGCGGCCATGCCGTCACGGCCATCGCCCGGAACCCCGAGAAGATCGCGGCCCTGCCGAACGTCACGCCGACCAAGGGGGACGTGCTCGACCAGGCGGGTCTTGCCAAGCTGTGGGCTGGGCACGACGTCGCCGTGAGTTCCGTGCACTTCCTGGCCAGCGACGCGCGGAAGTTGATCGGTGCGGCGAAGGACGCCGGGGTTGGTCGTTACCTCGTCGTCGGCGGCGCCGGCAGCCTCGAGGTCGCGCCGGGCGTGAAACTGGTCACGACTCCCAATTTCCCGGCCCAATATAAGGCGGAAGCGGAGGCAGGCTCGACCTTCCTCGACCTCTTGCGGCAGGAAAAGGATTTGAACTGGACCTTCATTTCGCCGTCGGCCCTGTTCGTCGAAGGGGAACGCACGGCCAAGTTCCGCCTCGGCACCGATCAGCTTCTCGCAGATGCGAACGGAAAAAGCTGGATCACCTTCGCCGACTACGCCATTGCGCTCGCCGATGAGATCGAGCGGCCAGCCCATCTGCGGCAGCGTTTCACGGTCGGTTACTAGGCTTTCGGCGGTCCCCGGGCCCTCCAGGATAAACCTTCCTGTGCAAGGGCTTGGGGGCGCCAGCCGGGGCTTCAGGGAAATATTGTCTGTCACAGGACGCCACTATATAAGGCCCGGCTCAACGGACCCTGTTTCCGTTGCGAGTCGTTGATTAGACAGATAGGCCGCCCTTGGAAAAGTTGAAAAACTACCGACCGACCGAAAAAGAGCCTTTCATGAACGACCGGCAGAAGGAGTACTTCCGTTTGAAGCTCCTCGCCTGGAAGGATGAGATCCTCAAAGAGTCCAAGCTCACCCTGCAAGCCCTGCAGGAGGAGAACGTGAACCACCCCGATCTCGCCGATCGGGCATCGTCCGAAACCGACCGTGCCATCGAGCTCCGTGCCCGCGACCGCCAGCGCAAGCTGATCGCCAAGATCGACGCCGCGCTCCAGCGTATCGAGGACAACACCTACGGGTATTGCGAGGACACCGGCGAGCCGATCTCGTTGAAGCGGCTCGAGGCCCGGCCCATCGCGACGCTCTCGGTGGAGGCGCAGGAGCGCCACGAGAAGCGCGAGAAGGTCTATCGCGACGAATAGAGCCCGAGCCGCCGCGTGCGGCTCTTTTGTTTTTGGCTCACGGCGTCGCTTGAACGCCGCTGGTACGGCGCGTAGATTCGCGCCGCCATGATGATTTGCACTCTCAACATCGCATCGGTCTTCTTCCTGGGCTGAGCGCAGGCGCCTCCGTCGCGGAGGCATTGCGTCCCGCGAGTTCGACTTGCGGCTTCCCAACCGATTGAGCCAGCCGGTTCCGCAGCGAGCGGACGATGAGGGCTGGCGAGCAATTGAGAGATCATCATGACTGCCAATTCGCGCGCGTTGGACGACGCGCAAATAGCCCAATTCATCCGCGACGGCTTTGTCCGGATCGACAATGCTTTCCCAAGTGAGCTCGCCGAGGCCGCCCGCGCCATCATCTGGCGCGATCTGCCATGCAGCGAGCACGACCCCGCGAGCTGGACCCGGCCCGTGGTGCGGCTGCCCTATTATGGCGGCCCGCCGTTCGGGGATGCCATCAACACCGCCGTGCTCCATGCCGCCTTCGACCAGATCGTCGGGCAGGGGCGGTGGCGGCCGCGACGCGACGTCGGCACCTTTCCGGTGCGTTTTCCGCACCCGGACGATCCGGGCGACGACGGCTGGCATGTCGATCTCAGCTTTCCCGGCGAGGCCAGCAACCCGAACGAGACGCAGGATTTCTCGGCCTGGCGCGTCAACATCACCTCGCGGGGGCGGGCGCTGCTGTTGCTGTTCCTGTTCTCCGATGTCGGTGACGACGATGCGCCGACGCGGATCCGGGTCGGCTCGCATCGGCCGATGGCGCGCTATCTGGCGCCAGCCGGCGATGCGGGGCGGGCGCACATGATGCTGGAGCACATGGGGTCCGATTGTCCGGTGGCGCTCGCGACCGGTGCGGCCGGCACGGTCTATCTCTGTCATCCCTTCCTGATCCATGCCGCGCAGAAGCATCGGGGAACGCGACCGCGCTTCCTGGCGCAACCACCGCTGCATCTCGCCGAGCCGTACCGGCTGGAGCGGAGCGACGGCGACTACTCGCCGGTCGAGGTCGCCATCCGCCTCGCGCTTGGACACATTTGACGGAAGCGATGTCCCTGCACGCGGCGTTGTGGCGGGTTCCTGCGCCACAACGCCGCTGTCGTCCGACGCCAATTTCCGGGATCGCGAAAAATGAATCGCGATCAATGGGCTAGAGTCGAATCCTGCATGCTCACGTGAGTTCGCATGAGAAAAAGCCTTCACTTCAGGTGCGGGAAGTTTTGCGAGTCGCATCAAGGAGATCGACCGACATCTTGAGACGGCGGCGCAGCGGCTTCACGCATCGCTGCAATCAGGGTCTCGTTCCGCGCGGGCCGGGGTGGGCCTGGCGCTTGGCTCCATAAAGACCGGAGAACTCAATATTTCCTTAAGCGGCGGGAGCCCCCCGTATTCGGCCCGGCTGAGCGCCGACCAGCGCTTGTCAGGCGCGAACGGGGATGCTGAACTGAGCCGCAATGTTGCGTAGCGTGGGAGGCGGCGCCGATGGATAAGATTCTCGAAGCCGCAAAGGCGATCGCGCTGGCGCGCCGCAACCATGCGCCGCTCGCGGCCCTGGAACGTCCCCCCATGGATGAAGCCGAGGGCTACCAGGTCCAGCGCGCGGTGCACGATCTGCTGCTGCCGCATCTCGGGCCGCTGGTCGGCTACAAGATCGGCTGCACCAGCCAGGTGATGCAGGACTATATCGGCATCCCGCATCCCTGCGGCGGCGGCGTGTTCCAAAAGGGCGTGCACGACACCGGCGCCAAGCTCGCCGCCTCCAACTATGTCCGGGTCGGGGTCGAATGCGAGATCGCGGTGCGGCTGAAGCGCGACCTTGCCGCCGGCGAGGCGCCGTTCACGGCCGAATGGGTCGGCGAGGCGGTCGAGGCCTATCATCCCGCCATCGAGATCGTCGATGACCGCTACGTGAAGTGGGAGGCGATGGGCGCCCCGACGCTGATCGCCGACGACTTCTTCGCCGCCGGCTGCGTGCTCGCCCCGGCGGTTCCGCGCTCGTCGGTGCCGGACCTGAAGGCGGTCAAGGGCCGCGCCATCCTCAACGGCGAGGAGGTCAGCCACGGCACCGGCGCCGACGTGCTCGGTCATCCGCACAACGCGCTCGCCTGGCTCGCCAATCATCTCGCCGCCGAAGGCAAGGGTCTTCACGCGGGACAGCTCGTGCTGACGGGCAGCCTGGTCAAGACGCTGTGGCTGAAGGCCGGCGACAAGGTGCGGATGGAACTGGACGGGCTGGGAGCGGTGGACGTGAAGTTTACCTGAGGGGCACCGGTAGTCCCCGCAGTCATTCCCCGCGAAGGCGGGGAATCCAGTACGCAGCGCTGCACCAGTACAATCACGAATATCTCGGAGTACTGGATCGTCCACCTTCGCGGACGATGACAGAGGGGTGGCTTGAATGCTGTACCCTCATCCACGTCATTGCGAGCGAAGCGAAGCAATCCAGAACCCCTTGGCGGAGCAATTCTGGATTGCTTCGCTTCCGCCTTCGCTCTTTGAGCTTCGGCGGACGAGCCGCTGGCAAAGACCGCGTGCGGCGACAGCGTTGCCAAAATGTCGCGAGCCTCTCTGGTGATGTGCAGTTTCTGTCTCCATCCGACAGAGATATCTTGCGCCCGCCGGCGATCGGGTCTATGAGCCCCGTCCCATTCAACCTGCGCGTTCAACAATGAGGAGACCAGCCGTGAACAGTCTGTGGCGATCGACACGCTCCGTGCCGACGCTCTCACTGCGTCCGGCTGACAGTCATCCAATCATGTTGAACGACAATGGCACATTCATTGATTCAGCGCCGGCGGGAGGCCGAGCGCGCGCGGGTTGAAGCCTACGAGCTGTCGCTGCGGCATGTGTCGCAGCGGACGCGTCCTCCACCGGATTTCGAGACCGCGATCTACGAGGCCAGGCGTGGCTTCGAGGCCGACATCGTGCGCGATGCCGAGGCCTGGAAGCCGCGGATGAAGACTCGCGATGCCGCGCGTCTTCGTCTTGCCGCGGCTCGCTATCTCTTCGCGCGCTATCCTGTCGCAGAACATCTGGAGCAGATCTGGATCGACGGCGCGGGACTGGGCGCCGGCGAGCTTCATTTGCGCAAGCGCTGGTATATCGCGGCGGCCGGCGGCGGTTCGCTCTACACTGCCGGTGCGGCCGAATGGCTGTCTCGCAAGGAGGTCCATGCGTTCCTCAATCCGTTGGGGAGCGTTGGCTTCGAGGCTGCGATCTGGCAGGCGATCGCGCGATCCTATGCGAACGATCCCGCCATTGCGATGCGGATCGCACGCACCAGGATCACGCAGACGCCGCGCGCTCAGAATCGCTTCTGGCGCGAGGTGGTGCGCTTCTTCTGCGCGCATCCCACCACGGTCGAGGACATGGATGACTTCCACGATTACCTCGCCGATTGCCACCGGCGTGATCCGGAGTACATCCTCAAGGGGCGTTCACTGATCTCGCTTGGTCGGCAGATGCGCGAATGGCATCGCGATCTCGATGCGATCGCTCGTATCGAGGCCGCACGCCGTCGCGCCGAGGCGGCGCGAAACCGTGCGCGAGGGCTGGCAGCAAGGCCCGAGCAGATCGAGGAGCGTTGGCTCGGTGCAGCGATTGCGGACTGGTCATGGACCAGGTCGTCCAAGGACCGGGCCAAGCGTGAAGAGTATGTTGTGGTCCAGTTGCGGACCGCAGCCGATCTCGTGGCCGAGACGCGGGGTATGCGCCACTGCGTTGCCTCTTACGCGACAAAGTGCATTGCCGGGCAGGCGTCGATCTGGTCGCTCCGTCGCCGTGCCTCGGGCGACGTCCAGCGGCTGCTGACCATCGAGCTGGATTCCCGTTCCCGGGCGGTTCAGGTTCGCGGGTTTGCAAACCGTCCGCCGCTCGCGGAGGAGAGCAAGATCCTGGAGCGGTGGGCGCAAGCACGCGGGATCATGCTGCTGTGAGAGTTGCCTGCGCCGCTTTCCGCGGCGCAGGCAAAATACATGCGGCCCTCGCCAGGGGAGCTAGCGAGGGCCGCGTCGTACATCGTCGTTCGCGCCTAGGTTCGCGAACACGATGTGGGAGCTCTTGAAGAGACTTAGAAGGGCAGCAGCACGTCCATGACCTGCTGGCCGTAGCGCGGCTGCTGCACGTCCGTGATCTGGCCGCGGCCGCCATAGGCGATGCGGGCCTGCGCGATCTTGCTGGAATCGATGGTGTTGTCGCTCTGGATGTCTTCGGGGCGGACGATGCCGGCGACCACGAGCTCGCGGATCTCGTAATTGACGCGGATCTCCTGCTTGCCTTCGACCACGAGATTGCCGTTCGGCAGCACCTGGGTGACGACCGCGGCGACGTTGGTCTGCAAGGCTTCCGTGCGGTTGACCGAGCCCTTGCCGTCGCTGGAGGCGGTGGAGCCGGCGGTGAGGAGGCTGCCGGGCAGGATCTTGTTGGCCTGCGTGATCGTCTTCGCGCCGAGGAAGTCGGTGACCTGAGAATTTTCCGAGTTGGTGCGGCTGCGCTGGGTCTCGTTGGCGATGTTGGCCTTGTCGGTGAAGTTGACGGTCACCGTGAGGAGGTCGCCGACCTGGCGGGCGCGCTGGTCCTTGAAGAAGGCGCGGCTGCCGTTGCGCCACAGCGAGTTCGGATTGTAAGAGGCGACTTCCGGCTTCGGCATCGGCATCTGCACCGGCTTGTAGCCCGGCTGCGCCGTCGGATTGTCGATCGCGGACAATTTCGGCTGCTCGCCGATCTGCGACAGGCGGTCGATCGAGGAGCAGCCGCCCAGCGCGCAACTGGCCAGCAGCAGCGCAGAGATCGCTATGCGACGAAGACGGTAAGCCGAACTGAAAGCGGACATGACGAACTCTTACTTGGCTTGAGCTTGCGAGACGCGAGCTTGCGGGATCTGGGCTTGTGCGATCTGGGCCGGCGAGGCGGGGGCCTGCACTAGGTTCCGGACGAGGGCTGCGGTGTCGACGGGGACGGGCGCCTCATCGCGCTTGAGCGAGGAAGTCTGCTCGACCGCGGGCGCCATCGGTGCCGACTGGCTCGCGCCCTGGATCGTCACCTGGCCGCGGCCGGTGACGACGCCGGTCAGCGTCCGCTTGGATTGCACATTGAGCACGCTGACGGTGTCGCCCTCGGCGCCGCTCTCGATCGCCTTGCCGCGCGAGGTGAGATAGAGGCCGGGCACCTGGTAGATGATGGTGACGTTCTGATCGCGCACCACGAAATCGGGCTTGACGATGTCGGCGGCACGGAGCGGGGTGCCCGCGCGCATCGGTCGGCGCAGCTGCATGCCGATGCTGCGGTCGCGCGAGGCGGGCTCGCCGGTGACCTCGGCCTTCGGCCGGCGTTCCAGCGTGACGTCGGAGGACTTCAAGAGATCGAGACGCTCGATGTCGCGCGTCAGCACGGCCACTTCCACCGTCTCGATCGCGGTCCCGGTGAAGCGCAGCTTGGTCGCGGTCGGATTGCTGTCGTTGGCAATCTCGAAGGCGATGTCGAACCGGCCGCTGCGGGCGTCGTAGCGGGTTGCGACCGGCTGGAGCGTGCCGGAGTTGGAGGCATCCAGCCGCATCTCGGCGACGCCGCGGTCAAAGGTGACGGTGATGTTGGCGGCGTCTCCGAGGCCGAAGCGGCGCTCGAGCGCCGAGGCGACGGCGGTTTCGAGATCCTTGTTCGCGAGCGTGCGGGCGAGGCGGGTGACCTGGACCTCCTTGAGGTCGCCGGTCATCACGCCGATCACCTGCTTTGCGCGGAGCACCGACAGCACCTGCGCGACCGTCAGCGTGCCGGTGGTGCCGAGATCGGGCGAGCGGTAGACCGGGATCAGCGCGGCCGAACCGGCATTGTCGATGAGATCGCCGACCCGCACCACGTCCGAGGTCACGGTGACGCTCGCGCGCAGCGTCGGCGAGGCGATGAAGTCGTCCGCGGCCGCTGCCGGCAGGGCCAGCGCGAGCAGGGCGGAGATGGTGGCGAGGGTGGTGCGGATCATCATCATTGCTTCAGTCTTGGCCTCAGCGGAACAGCGCCGTGGTCGATTGCATCATCTGGTCGGCGGCGCTGATCACCTTGGCGTTCATCTCGTAGGCGCGCTGGGCGGCGATCAGGTCGCTCATCTCCGAGACGACGTCGACATTGGCCTGCTCGAGGCTGCCCTGGGTGATCTTGCCGTAGCCCTCGGAGTTCGCGGTGCCGTCCTGCGGCGGGCCGGACGACGGGGTCTCGGTGAACTGGTTGCTGCCGACCGGCTGCAGGCCCGCCTTGTTGATGAAGCGGGTCACGCCGATCTGGCCGACGATCGTAGAAGTCGACGAGCCCGGCAGCGTCACCGAGACCTGGCCCTGCTCGCTCACGCTGATGCCGGAGGCGTTGTTCGGGATCGTGATGCTCGGCTGCACCGGGTTGCCTTGGGCGGTGACGACGCGGCCCTGATTGTCCATCTGGAAGGTGCCGTCGCGGGTGTACTGGTAGGTGCCGTCGGGCATCAGGATCTTGAAGAAGCCCTCGCCGGACATCGCGAGGTCGAGATCGTTGCCGGTCTGCGACAGCGTGCCCTGCGTCATGCTGCGCGGCGTGCCGACGGTCTTGACGCCGCCGCCGATGTCGACGCCGACGGGCAGGATGGTGCCCTGGTCCGAGGCCTGCGCGCCGACGCGGCGGACGTGCTCGTAGATCAGGTCCTGGAACGCCGCGGTCTGCTTCTTGAAGCCGGTGGTGCGCAGGTTGGCGATGTTGTTGGAGATCACCTGAACGTTGAGTTCCTGTGCCGCCATTCCGGTCGCTGCGGTGTGAAGCGCCTGCATGTCAGTTCTCCCTCAATCAGGCCGGAACGTCGGCGAGCTTCTCGATCGCCGATTTGTGGAGGTCGCTCTGCTGCTGGAGCAGATTGGCGATGGCGGTGTAGCTGCGCATGACTTCGACCATGCGGGTCATCTCGCCGACCGAATTCACGTTCGACTTCTCGACATAGCCCTGGCGCACGCTGCTGGATTTGGCGTCGGGCTGCAGGGTGGCGGAGCCGGCGGCATAGAGATTGGCGCCGAGCTTGGTCAGCTTGGTCGGATCGTCGAACGAGGCCATGCGGATCTTGCCGCGGATCGAGTCGGTCTTGGCGGTGCCCTCGAGCACCGTGATGGTGCCGTCGGGCGCGACGTTGATGTCGTGATCGGTCGGCTGGAAGGTGATCGGCCCGCCGGTGCCGAGCACCAGATTGCCGTCGGGGGTGACAAGCTGGCCGGTCGAGTTGAGCGAGAACTTGCCGTCGCGGGTGAACATCTCGCCGCCATTGGCCTGCACCGCGAAATAGGCGTTGCCGTCGATCGCCATGTCGAGCGGGTTGTTGGTGGGCTCCATCGGCCCCTGGCCGATGTCGCGATAGGTGCCGCGGTCCTGCACATAGGAGACACGGCGGTCCGCGCCGATGAAATTGTCCTCACGCGCGTTCGAGTTGAGGTACTCCTCGAACAGCGAATGGTCGGCCTTGAAGCCGTTGGTGTTGGCATTGGCGACGTTGTTGGCGATGACATCCATCTGCCGTTCCAACGTCATCTGCCGTGACAAGCCGATCAGAAGCGCGTTCTGCATCGGAAATCTCCCCTGAGCGGATCTGCCATTTCGCTCTCCCAAGCGCCTTGGCGGACCCCGTGAACGAGACCGTCGGGTTCTCCCAAACCGTCGGGTCTCGGCCCTTTCTCAGCGAAAGCCGTGCCAACCTGGAAAACTTCGTAATTTCAGTGGCTTGCTGATTTCGAAGGGGCGCAGGAGGGCGGCAGAAAGGTTCTGTTAGCCATGTCTGCCCGGCAGATTTTTCCTAGTGGAGGCCCAATTGAAAGATTCCGTTAACCATTATTACCGTAGCGTTTGCCATGAAGAGGAGCGCATTGCGCCGGGGCATTTGTATCGCGTCCTTGTCTTAAGGCTTCGCTCTTTCGACCCCTTTGAGAGATCCGGGCGCGGCGACCATGGCAGAGAATGAAGCGGAAGGCGGCGCAGCTGCCGAAGGCGCGGAAGCCGCTCCGCCGAAGAACAAGCTCAAGCTCATCATCATGGCCGTCGGCCTGCTCGCCGTTCTCGGCGGCGGCGCTGCGACCTGGTTCTTCTTCTTCCGGCACGGCGACGACGAGCATCATGCCGAGGCCGCGCCTCCGCCGAAGCCGCCGTCCTTCGTCGACGTCCCCGACATCATGGTCAACCTTGCCGGCGCGCCCGGCGAGCGCGTGCAATATCTGCGGCTGAAGATCGTGCTGGAGCTGAAGGAAGAGAAGCAGATCGAGGCGATCAAGCCGACGATGCCGCGCGTCACCGACATCTTCCAGACCTATGTGCGCGAGCTGCGGCCCTCCGACCTCAACGGTTCCGCCGGCATCTTCCGCCTCAAGGAGGAGCTGACCAAGCGCGTCAACGCGGCGGTTGCCCCGGTCCAGGTCAGCGCGGTGCTGTTCAAGGAAGTCGTGATCCAGTGAGGACGCTGCGGAAGGTGATGGGCTAGCGTCATGGCCGGCAACGAGCAAATGGACCAGGATGCGATTGCCGCCCAATGGGAGGCGTCGCTCGATTCCGAGGATCCCGCCGAGGCCGCGAAGGCTGCGGCCGAGAACGAGCTGTCGGAGACCATGGCCCTGCAATGGGCGGCCATGGTCGAGGACGGCAGCCGCGATCTCGGCAGCGGCAAGAATTCCGGTGAGCGGGTGCTGTCGCAGGAGGAGATCGACAATCTCCTCGGCTTCACCGTCGGCGACGTCACCCTGGACGACCATTCCGGCATCCGCGCGATTATCGACTCGGCGATGGTCTCCTACGAGCGTCTGCCGATGCTCGAAATCGTCTTCGACCGCCTGGTGCGGCTGATGACGACATCCTTGCGCAATTTCACCTCCGACAACGTCGAAGTCTCGCTCGACCGCATCACCTCGGTGCGCTTCGGCGACTACATGAACTCGATCCCGCTGCCCGCCGTCCTCACCGTCTTCAAGGCCGAGGAGTGGGAAAACTTCGGCATGGCGACGGTCGATTCCAACCTGATCTATTCGATGATCGACGTGCTGCTCGGCGGCCGCCGCGGCACCAGCCAGCTCCGCATCGAGGGCCGGCCCTACACCACGATCGAGACCGAGCTGGTCAAGCGGCTGGTCGAGGTGGTGCTGGCCGACGCCGAGCAGGCGTTCCGGCCGCTGTCGCCGGTGACCTTCACGATCGACCGGCTCGAGACCAACCCGCGTTTTGCCGCGATCAGCCGTCCCGCCAATGCCGCGATCCTGGTGCGCCTGCGCATCGACATGGAGGACCGCGGCGGCAACATCGAGCTGCTGCTGCCTTATGCGACCATCGAGCCGATCCGGGGCGTCCTGCTCCAGATGTTCATGGGCGAAAAGTTCGGCCGCGACCCGGTCTGGGAAGGCCATTTCGCCACCGAGATCGTGCAGGCCGAGATCGCCGTCGATGCCGTGCTCTACGAGGCCGACATCCCGCTCAAGCAGCTGATGCGGCTCAAGGTCGGCGACACCCTGCCGCTGGACATGCGCGCCGACGCCAACGTCACCGTGCGCTGCGGCGACGTCACGCTGACCGAAGGGCGGATGGGCCGGGTCGGCGACCGCGTCGCCATCCGCGTAACGAAACCCTTGCGCAAGCCAAGTACGACACTTGCGATGTTCGAGAAGGTGGACGAGCAGAACAAGATGATGGAGGCCCCATGAACCACTCCCTGGGAATGGCGATCGAGACGCTGGTGGCTATCCTGCTGATGCTGACGATCGTTTATTGCGTCATGCTCAACAAGCGGCTGACGCGGCTGAAGGCGGACGAGCACTCGCTGAAGGCGGTGATCGGCGAGCTGATCACCGCGACCGAGATCGCCGAGCGCGCGATCGGCGGGCTGAAGCTGGCGGTGCGCGACGTCAACGAGAACCTCGGCAGCCAGCTCGCCGCGGCGACGCAGATGTCGGACCAGCTCTACAAGCAGCTCGGCGAGGCCGACAACGTGGTGCGGCGGCTGTCCAAGATCGCGATCGCGGCGCGCCCTCCGGAAACGGTCGTTGCGCCCGCAGCCAAGCCGTCGACGGCGAAGGCGGTGGCGGCTGCGGCCGAAGCCTTCTCCGAACGCCGACGATCCAATGGCCTTGCCGCATAAAGTCAGGGTATGAAGTCCTTTCGTAACATCCGCGTCATCCCGGTCGTCCTGGTTGCCGTCGCAGGCCTCGCCACGCTGAAGGTGGCGGGCCTCGTGATCAATGGCGGCTATGTGTTCGACTACAAGCCGAACCAGGCCAAGAAATCCTGGGCGCAGGAGAATCTGAATTTCCCGACCGGCCGCGAGGAGCCGGAGATCATCACCGGCTCGACTCATGGCGCGCCGAAGGAAGCGCCCAAGCCCGCCGCGCCCGAGACCAAGCCGGAAGGCACCGTGGTCAAGGTCGACGAAGCCCAGCCGCAGGTCTCGGCCTCCGAGCGCGCGATCCTCGAGCGGTTGCAGGCGCGCCGCCAGGAGATCGAGGCCCGCCAGCGCGAGATCGACATCCGCGAGAGTCTGTTGAAGTCGGCCGAGAAGCGCATCGAAGGCAAGGTCGAGGAGATGAAGGCGGTGGAAACCCGCATCTCCGCGACGCAGGCCGAGCAGAAGGCCGCCGAAGCCCAGCGCATGAAGGGCCTCGTGACCATGTATGAGGGCATGAAGCCTAAGGACGCCGCACGGGTGTTCGACCGGCTCGAGATGGGCGTGCTGATCGAGATCGCCTCGGCGATCGCGCCGCGAAAGATGTCGGACATCATGGGACTGATGTCGCCGGAGGCCGCCGAGAAGCTGACGGTCGAGATGGCCCGCCGTGCCAATGGCGGCGGCGATCAGTCGGCTTCGGCGGCGGAGCTGCCCAAGATCGACGGCAAGCCGACGCAAAAGCCGAATTGAGGGCGCGAGGCGAAGCGCGCTTTCGCGACCCGGCGCGTTGTCGCGTGGTCGTTCGACTGGCGCCCCGCGAGAGGCCTTGCGGGGTCTAGCTCGCGAAGACCTGTTGCACCCTGCGAACAGGCGGGCGCAACTGCTTCTCTACCTGAGGAAGAGTATCGGCCTGCTGCTTGATCAGCGCTGCCTTCGTGACGCGAGTCACGAGCTGCAGGGTGCTATGGCAACAGGAGCACTCGTATATTTTCAGGGCATATCCTCTGGCGATCGGAACGATCGCTACGACCGCTCTTGCCCTGCTACACACAATGCAACCGGCTTCTCCGCTCATTGATTACCCCCAAAGCTAACCAATGCGATTCGCATCGCCGAGGTCACATCTGAGTCAGAGTCGCGCGCGAACTGCAACGCCCCGAAGGTTGTGAGTGGGCGCGCTCAGCAACTCCTCAATGCGGCAGATCAAGCTCCCGTGGCGGATGCAGTCGAAGCTGGCGGCATCTTCTGAGACTGCGATGAGTTGACGCGCGCAGGTGTGAAGTGGCGTACAGTGGCGCTCAAGGCCCGGTCCTACGCTTTGGCTAGTCGCAATCGGCAGCGCAGGAGGAGGCCATGAACTACTCGTCCGCAGCAGAACGCGTCATCGAGGCCCTCAACCGGCTGCTCATCGCGGCGATGACATCGGCGTGGACATCCGCCCTCAGCCATCAGCATGCAGAGCCGCCAGAAGGCGACGACGGCAACGATGATGAATCTTCTCTCGACGAAGACAGCTCCTCGGCACCGGAAGGCGCCGGCAAGCAACATTGAAGCCGCAATCGGCTTGAGGCCGTCACACGATCAGATCGTGCGACACATGGCCGTGAACGGTACCTGCCGGGAAAGGTGGATCAACATCGGACGGCGATGCTTCAGGCATGAATGCCGGCTCGGATCCATGGAATTCCCCAGCGTGCTCGTGATGACCGACGAAGTCTGAGAGATGATCCAACACTGCGCCGTGCAGTGAGCCTTGCGACGCGTCATCCCTGAACCGAAACGAGTCGCCGAGCTGAAGCGGATTGGCAGGCTTTGATCCAGACGCTTCCAGGGAGGGGTTGTGCTGGTCCGCCCCGCTTGAGAACGAATGGTTGGCACCGCCGGTCGATGACTTCAGGAGGCTTGGGTTCAGCAGGCTTGGGTTGAACGTCGTGTCTGCCGTTTCACCGCTGGTATAACCATGGGCATGAGCCGCCTGGGCGGCGCCTCTTGATGACGCGACGCCGTCATTCCCTGCATCGTGTCCGAGCGCAAGCCCGCTACCGGCGTGCTGTCCGGCGGCGTCGTGGGCAAAATTCAGCATGGCGACGTCAGGCATCTGGCCGCTTGCGACAACCGCGCCATTTTTGAACCCGGTCGGGTTGTTGAAGACAAAGCTGGCCTCGGTGAGTGGGATCACGTGCTGCACGATCAAAGACAGTCCGCTGGCTGAGGGAGCTGCCGTGTCGCTGCGGAGCGTTTCGGTCGCGAGCGTTTGCGTTTCGTCTGAACTGGACAAGCTGGAATATTCGGCCTGTCCGATCTGGTCCCAGTTCGAATCGAGGCTGTAGGTCGCCTCGGTCGATTGGATGGTCGAACTCTCTGCAGCGAGAAGCGTGCCGTCGGCGCTGCCGGAGTCGGACAAGCCTTCGGAAGTGATCGTCATCACGGCGGTCGCGTCACCCTGCGAGGTTGCGATGAGGTCGAGCAGATCGCCGGCAACCGCCGTCGCAGGTGCCGCTGCCGGCGCCGTGATGAAGTCCGACGCGTCGATGGTGGCGATGCCCTGCAAATGGATTTCGAGCAGACTGGAATCGCCGACGTGCAGGGTCTGGTCCGTTGAATTGACGTACACGATCGTTTCATTCGCCGCACTGTCATAGAGCCAGGCGATCGTATGTGCCGGCACGGCCGTGCTGGTTGAGCTCAATGCCAATATGGCGAACCCAAGCGCGCCCATGGCGGTCAAGTCGATCTTGTCCGCTCCCGATGCAAAGTCGGTGATGGTGTCGAACTGGCTTGCGTTGGAATCGGCTACGAACAAGTAAGCGAAACGGTCGTTCCCATTGCTGCCAGTGAGCTGGTCCGCACCAAACCCACCGGTTATGGTGTCGGCGCCGTTGTTGCCGTTGATGGTATCGCTGCCCGAGCCGCCGTAGATGGTGTCATCCCCATCATTGCCTTTGATCGTGTCATTGCCTGATCCGCTGTAGAGAACGTCGGCTTTACCAGTGCCGTTGACGGTATCGCTGCCGGCTCCCGCGTAGATGATCTGACCTGTGTCGCCGCCGCCGGCAATGGTTTCGCTCCCCGGCGTTCCATACACGTTGGGGGGATCGGAGATCACGGCAGATCCGGTGGCCAAATTATCAAAATCGTTCGGGTCTGCGTCGCTGGCGCCATGAATGGCGACGGTCACCGTCTGTGACGTACCGTCGATGGCAGTTATCGAGAAGGTGTCCGTCAAGGTGTCGCCGACATCGAGCGCCTGAACCACGGTGTTGTTGTTATCGAGGGTGTAAGTCCATACGCCGGCTGCGGTCATCGTGAAGGTGCCGTATCCGCCGTCACTCGCAGCCGGCGAGGAGACTGCGGTGAACGTGTTCGGAGCGTTGTCGACGTCCGTATCGGTGAGCGTGCCGGTCGCGATGGGAACGCCGGGTGAGAAAGTTCCCGCCTCCGTCACTGAGCCGGTCGTGGTGCCGGAAATGAGCGCGGCGTCGTTGCTGCCCTGAATGGTGATCGTCACCACCTGCGGCGTACCGTCGAGGGTCGTGACAGTGAAGCTGTCGGTGAGCGTGCCGCCGACATTGAGCGCCTGCACCGCGCCGCCGGCGTTGTCGAGCGTGTAGGTCCACACGCCGGCGGCGGTTATCGTAAAGGTGCCGAAACCGCTGATGCTTGCCTTCGGCGAGGTCACTGCCGTGAATGTATTGGATGGATTGTCGACGTCAGCCGCAAGCAGCGTGCCGGTTGCGCTCGGAGTGCCGGGCGCCGCGTTGGCAAGGCCTCCAGCCTCGGTCACCGAGCCGGTCGTCATGCCGGAAATGACGGCAGCATCGTTGGTGCCATGGATGGTGACCGTTACCACCTGAGCGGTTCCGTCCAGCGTGGTCACCGCAAAACTGTCGGTCAGCGTCTCGCCTGAATTGAGCGCCTGCACTGCCCCGTTGGCGTTGTCGAGCGTATAGGTCCACACGCCCGCTGCCGTCATGGTGAAGGTGCCGTAGCCCGCCTCGCTTGCCTTGGGCAAGCTGACGGGCGTAAAGGCGTTTGCGGTGGTGTCGACGTCGACGTCGGTGAGCGTGCCGGTCGCGATGGGTGTGCCGGGGTTTGCATTGGCGGTGCCGCCGGCTTCGATAACTGCACCGGTCGTCTCACCGGAGATGATCGCCGCGTCACTGGTCCCGTGGATGGTGATCGTCACCACCTGTGGGGTGCCTCCGATCGAGGTCACCGTAAAGCTGTCGGTCAGCGTCTCGCCGGCATTGAGTGCCTGCACTGCGCGGTTGGCATTGTCCAAGGTGTAGGTCCACACGCCGGCGGCCGTCATCGTGAAGGTGCCGTAGCCACCGGTGCTCGATGTTGGCGAGCTTACGGTCGTGAACGTATTGGGCGGATCGTCGACGTCGGTATCGGAAAGGGTGCCGGTCGCAATCGGCGTGCCGGGCGTTCCATTGGCGATGCCGCCAGCCTCGATGATCGAACCGGTCGTGGTGCCGGAGATGTTTGCGGCGTCGTTGACACCGTTGATGGTGATCGTGAAGGTCTGGGTGACGGAGGTGAGTCCATCGGAGACGGTGATAACGAAACCGTCGGTCGTAGGCGCCTTCAGCGCGTTGATTGCGGCATTGTCGGGCACGAACGTATAAGCGCCGCTCGTGCTGTTGACGTAGAGAATCCCGTAGGAACTTGTCTTCGACAGATCGTACGTCACTCCATCCAGAACCGTACTGCCGGCGCTGGCCCCGACGATGCCGAAGGTCAGATTGCCACCGCCGCTGGTGCTACTGGCACTGAAGGTTCCCGTCGTCGCCGTGAATGTGTCAAACACGACCGTATCGAGCTCGATTGGCCCAGCCCCGGTGCTGAGAGTCGGCGGTACAGGGTCCACCAGCGCGAAAGTGATGGGTGGCAACGTGGTCGGCAAGATCTGCAGCGTGGGCGCATCCGGCTGAATGAAATTGATCGGCTGCAGTGGCTGGGGTTTGACGAAGAAAGGCGTGCTCGAGCCACGGGGCCCTTGTTCTCCTAGATTGGCGAGCACATCCTGTTGGGCGGCGCGCAATTCCTCCATGCGAGCCGCCGTATTCGCGACCTGATTGACGCTGATGGTGGATCCCACCTTCTTGATGACGATCGTCTCGCCGGGATCTTCGACGATGATGTGTCGCGGGACCCGCTCCTTGGTCACGAGCTCAAATGCGCCGTGCGCAAGGTCCTTGTAGGTAATGGAGTCGTCATCCAGGAATGTGACATCCGGATCCGCGGCCTCGGCATTCTGCGCGGCCGAGAAAGTCAATGCTGCAAGTGTCAGCATCCCGAAACCGCCCGCGTGGCCCCGGGCGCGAATGCCTGCAATGGGCGTATTCAGCCGGAGCGCTCCGGTTTCCGCCAGCCGGCCCGGTACGAAACCGAAGCTCCCTCGGGTCACGTCGAACAAGGCTGCAGATGGCATGCCTTCGACGTCGAAGACGAACTCGCTCAGCACAACATGAGTGCCGCAGGCGATGTTGAAAAAAGTACCGTCGATGAAGCCAATTGTGATCCGCCCGTCGGCATCGGTTTCCAGCACGTCGCCCCGGTAGATAGGCGCACCAGCTACCGCCTGTGTAGCGACACCGCTCGCTCGCGTAAGCGCACAGCAACCGACCGCAGTATGAATGTGGCCGATGAGCTCGACGGGCAGGGCCATGGTGGCCCCGTTATCAGCGTGGATGCCGGATGCAACTAACATGGCTCGNCCNCGCCTGGGTGATCGATTCAGGCTCGGCGTGCTGCCATAATCCTGCTCGGGCCCTCGCCAAGGGACAAAATTTCCTGGGCGCTGGCAGCCCGAAGGCTTGCCCGCCGAAATAATCAAGTCTGATCGAGAGAGACGCATTGCGCGGGGGGACGGCGACGCGTACCGCCATTCCCGCCGTGCCCCCTCCCGCCAATGTGATTAAATTGACAAACGGAACGCATTTAATTTGTGGCGCTTGCGTAGCGCCGGAGATAAATTAGGCTGGTTAATAGAATTAAACAACAATTATATTTGCTGTGGCTGCGCTACGCGGTTCAAGAAATGGGCCACCGATAGCGACAAGATCTTCTCAGAAAGGGGGGATCATGTGCAGACCTACGATAGCTGCTTTGGCGATTGGTCTTGTTTTGGCGCTTGCCAATTTCTCGCCGAGCGCGGCTCAAGCGCAGAGCGATTCCGCCAAGCCCGCCGTCGCGGCCTCATCGCCGAAACCGATTGGGAAGGTGGTGGTGGTCTCAGGCTCGGTCACGATCGAACATGCGGGCGCAGTGATTGTTCAGGCGAATGTGTCGAGTGACCCTGGCCGCACCAACACGGGTGATCCGGTATATCTTGGTGACGTGGTGTACACCGGCGCCGACGGCCGCGTCGGCATCAACTTTACCGACGGCAGCTCGTTCAATCTATCGAGCAACGCCCGTATGGTGCTGGATCATTATGTGTATGAGCCGGCCGGCAAGTCCAATGCGACTCTGTTCAATCTCGCCAAGGGAACGTTCACTTTTGTTGCGGGCGGGGTCGCAAAGACCGGCGACATGAAGGTCGATACTCCCGTCGCCACGCTGGGGATTCGAGGCACGACGCCGCATGTCGAGATTTCGGACGATGGGTCAGTCAAAATTTCGACCCTGATCGAAGAGGGCAAGAGCAAGCTCTTGAAGAAGCCGTCGACATCCGCGGCGCCGGAGCCCGATCGAAGCCTCAATCGGAGGCTCAACATCTGTCGGGGGTGCTGAGAAACTTGCTTGGCCCGAAGCCGCCGTGACGCCGCAGTGCCGGCCGGCACTGAGATCAGGATTGGCGCTTCGTTCGCCGTCGGTGTCGGACACTTGGTGTGGAAATGACCGCAAGAGCCAGTTTCATCAAGGCCGTGATGCTCATTCTTGTCCTTGGGCTGTCCAGTTCGTCGGGCTGGGCACAGAAGAAGGGCAGCTCCCTCAAGAATGTTGAACTGTGTAACGGCTCAGACCGCGTATCACCCGAAGCTCGGATCGATGGCTGCACGGCGTTTATCGATGCGGGCGAGGGAGCCGTGAACGGCTTCGTTATCGCCTACAACAACAGGGGAAATGCCTATAGCGCCAAAGCCGACTACGAACGCGCGATCAAGGATTTCGTCGAAGCGACCAGGCTTGACCCGACTTATGCGAAAGCGTTCAACAACCTCGGCGTGGCCTATCTGAGAACGGGGGCGCGCGATCTGGCGATCGGCGCCTTTGAGGAGGCGCTCAAGCTCAACCCGAACTATGGCGCGGCTTTTGCCAACCGTGCGACGGCCTTCCTGCAGGGGAACGCGTACGACCGCGCAGCGCGGGACTATGACGAGGCAATTCGCCTTGATCCGAAGCTGGAGGCGGCGCGGAGCGGACGCTGTTGGACCCGAGCCGTCCTTGGCGCTCTGCAGGCTGCGCTGGAAGATTGCGATATTGCGCTTCGATCGGGAGCAAACAGCGCGGCAACATACGACTCGCGCGCTCTCATTAATCTGAAAATGGGGCAATTCTCCGCGGCGGTGGACGACTACAACTCAGCGCTGCGGTTGGCGCCCAAGCTTGCGAGCGCGCTCTACGGCCGAGGGATTGCCAGATTCAAGCTCGGCGACGCAGTTGGTGGCCAAAGCGATATCTCGGCGGCCAGAAAAATCGACGCTGGAATCGACGAAGCCTTTGTCCGCTATGGGGTGCCGGCCGACCGCGACAGCACCGTCTTGCAGGTGTTAACGAAACCTTAACCATCGGCGTCTCAAATTCAGACCCGGCGGATCCGCCCACGCTCGATGCGGCACGGCGTGCTGCCTCCAAAGCAAATCAAGATATAGCATTAACAAGTCCTTAATTGGCGGGACCTACAGTCGACGGCATGGGCCGGCCTTGATGCCGGCATGGACCGCCGAACCGGAAGAAATGCCGCCAATGGCGCGAAAGGCTGCCGCTGGATTTGTGTCGCGAGCCCGCGCCTTGGCGCCGGGGCTGTCGCGTCATGTCCGAACGGCGGGCGCGCTGGCGGCCTGCCTGCTGATCGGTCTCGGTGCGCCTGCCCGGGCGGCCGATCCGATCAGGGGCGAGGCGAGCTTTTCGGCCGGCGGCGGCTTTGCCCGTCTCGTCATCAAGCTCGGCGAGGACGTCCCCTCCGAGGTGACGACCGCAGGCTCCATCCTCATCATCCGCTTCGACCGCGCGGTTGACGTTCCCGTCGACCGCGTTCCCGAAGGCGCGCCCGATTACGTCAACTCCGCGCGCCGCGATCCTGATGGCGGCGCCATCCGCCTGTCGCTGGCGCGGCGCGTCACCGTCAACACCATGAATGCCGGCGAGCGCACCTTCGTCGACCTGTTGCCGGAGGGCTGGAAGGGACCGCCGCCGAGCCTGCCGATGGACGTGGTCAAGGAGCTCGCCGAGCGCGCCCGCGTCGCCGAGCGCGCGCTGCGTGCCCAGCGCGCCGCGGCCGAGACCAAGAAGCGTCCGCAGATCCGCGTGCGGGCCTCGGTGCAGCCGACCTTCGTGCGCTTCGTGTTCGAGATGCCCGACGGCGTCGGCGTCTCCTCCGTGCTCAACGAGCAGAAGCTCACGCTTGCCTTCAACGCCAACCTCAATTTCGATCTAGCGGACGCGGTGGTCGCGGCGCCGCCGAACGTCGCCTCGATCAAGCAGAAGGCCGACATCGATCAGACCAATGTCGAGATCGCGCTGATCGGCGATTCCGACGTGCATTCGTTCCGCGACGAGAAGAACTACGTCGTCGACGTCTCTTTCCAGCCCGACAAGGGCAAGACCGCCGCGACGCCCGAGGCGGCGATCGCACAGATGAAGCCTGCCGGTCACGGACCGTCGCCCGCGCCCGACAAGCCCGCGGCCGAGAAGCCGAAGGAGGCCCATCGCGAGATCGCGCCGCCGACCTCCGAGACGATCGCGCGCGACGCCAAAATCGACGTCAAGCCCGAGGTGAGGCCGGAAGCGCCCGCCGCGATGCCGCCCGCTGAAGCGCCGAAACCGGCGCCGGCTGCCGCCACTGAGGCTGTGCACGCTCCGGAAGCGCCCAAGGAAATGGCGAAGGAAGCTGCGAAGCCCGCGCCGCCGGTTTCCGAGGCTGCAGCCGCGCCGGCCAAGCCGGTGCCTGCCGAAGCGCCGAAAGAGGCCGTGAAGGAAGCCGCCAAGGCTGCGCCTGCCGAGGCGCCGGCCGCGCCGCAGCCCACCGTCGCCAGCGTCGATGCGCGCCGCGACAGCGACGGCTTGCGCGTGACGTTCCCGATTCAGGTCGCAACACCGGCGGCGGCCTTCCGCCGCGGCGACACGGTGTGGCTGGTGTTCGATACGCCGAAGCCGATCGACGTCGAGGCGATCCGCGCCAGGGGCGGGGCGATGATCGGCGAGGTCGGCCGCATCCCGCTCGACAAGGGGCAGGCGGTGCGTATCCGTCTCACCCGTCCGCTGGTCTACTCGCTGGCGAGCGAGGAGGTCGGCAAGGAGACCAACTGGCTCCTGACGCTCGCCGACAAGATCCAGTCGACGCCGCTTCCGCTGATGATGTCGCGCAACATCACCGACCCCGCGCTCGCCAACATCGCAATCCCCTTCGCCAATCCGGGCCTGCTGCACAGATTCACCGACCCCGACGCCGGCGACGCGCTCTACGTCGTCACCGCGCAGCGGCCGGTGCGCGGCTTCATCAAGCGGCAGGACCTCGTCGATCTCTCGCTGCTGGAATCCGCGCACGGCATCGCGATCCGGCCGAACTCCGACGAGGTCGGCGTCGAGGTCGGCGCCGACAAGGTGATCCTCGGCAAGAAGGGCGGGCTGACGCTGTCGCCGGTCGACATCTCTGCCGAGCGGGCGCCGACCGCAGTGCGCCCGATCTTCAGCCCCGAAGGCTGGCGCAAGGGTCAGTCGGACAACTTCATGACGCGTCAGAGCGACCTGATCACGGCGATCTCCAACGTCGAACCGGCGCTGCGTTCCCTGCCGCGGCTCGATCTCGCGCAGTTCTACATGTCGCGCGCGATGTATCACGAGGCCAAGGCCGTGACCGAGCTGATGCTGAGCGATCCGCTGAACAAGGAGGAGAGCGGCGCGCTGATCATGCATGCGATCGCGAGCATCCTGATCGGCCGGCCGGCGCAGGGCCTGAAGGACCTCGCCAATCCCGTGATCGGCAACAGCCACGATTCCCAGCTCTGGAAGGCGCTCGCCTATGCGCGCCAGGGCAAATGGGCCGATGCGCGCGAAAAATTCAAGAACGTCGAATTCGCCATCGCCTCGCTGCCGCTCGACATCCAGCGCATCGTGACGATGGACGCGATGCGCGCCTCGCTCGAGGTGAAGGACTATGCCGGCGCCTCCAAGCGCCGCAGCGAGCTCGAGGTCGTCGGCGTCTCGCCCGAGGCCGCGCCCGGCTTCGCCGTGCTGCGCGGCCGGCTCGCCGAGGCGCTCGGCCACGACAAGGACGCGCTCGACGACTACAAGTTCGCGGCCGCCTCGGCCGATCGGCCGGCTGCGGCCGAGGCCAAGCAGCTCGAGGTCGCGCTGCGGCAGAAGCGCGACGAGATCAGCAAGGAAGACGCGCTGCGCGAGCTCGAGACCCTGTCCATGACCTGGCGCGGCGACGCGATCGAGGTCAAGACGCTGCAGATGCTGTCGCAGATGTTTGCCGAGAACGGGCGCTACCGCGACGCGCTCACCGCCGCGCGCACCGCGACCAGGCTGCAGCCGAACGCCGAAGCCTCGCGCCAAGCGCAGGATCTCGCCTCGGACCTGTTCACCAAGATCTTCCTGGGACCGAAGGGCGACGAGCTGCCGCCGGTCGAGGCGCTCGGGATGTTCTACGAATTCCGCGAGCTGACGCCGATCGGCCGGCGCGGCGACGAGCTGATCCGCCGTCTCGCTGACCGTCTCGCCTCGATCGACCTGCTCGACCAGGCCGCCGAGCTGCTGCAATATCAGGTCGATCACCGCCTCGAAGGCGCTGCGCGCGCCCAGGTCGCCGCGCGCCTGTCCATGATCTATCTCGCCAACCGCAAGCCCGACATGGCGATCACCGCGCTACGCGCGAGCCGCATCAGCGATCTCTCCGGCGAGCTCAGGCAGCAGCGCCTGCTGCTGGAAGCGCGCGCGCAGAGCGACGTCGGCCGCCACGATCTCGCGCTCGACATCGTCTCCAACGTCTCCGGGCGCGAAGTGCTGCGCCTGCGTTCCGACATCTTCTGGGCGGGGCGGCGCTGGCGCGAGTCTGCCGAGCAGATCGAGCTCTATTACGGCGAGCGCTTCCGCGACTTCAAGCCGCTCAACGCGGTGGAGAAGAGCGACATCATCCGCGCCGCCGTCGGCTATGCGCTCGCCGACGACTCGATCGGCCTGTCGCGCTTCCGCGAGAAATACGCGCCGCTGATGAGCGAGAGCGCCGACCGTCTCGCCTTCGACATCGCCAGCAAGCCGGCCGCGGCCTCCAGCGCCGAATTCGCCGAGATCGCCAAGTTGGCTGCCAGCGTCGACACGCTCGACGGCTTCCTCCGCGAGATGAAGCAGCGCTTCCCCGACGCCACCGCCCGCGCCCCTGGCTCACCGCAGGCCAAGGAACAAGCCGACCACACCGGCTCGCTGCCGACGATCCCCGTCGTGCGGCAGATCAAGATGACGCGGTAGGACTGCTGCCCGCGCGAAGCGCGGCCCGCAACTCCGTCTCACCCCCCGTAACTCTGCACCAGGCTTCCGGCCACCAGCGACCAGCCGTCGACCAACACGAAGAAGATCAGCTTGAACGGCAGCGAGATCGTTGCCGGGGGCAGCATCATCATGCCCATCGACATCAGCACCGAGGCGACGACGAGGTCGATGATCAGGAAGGGCAGGAACAGCAGGAAGCCGATCTCGAAGGCGCGCTTCAGCTCGGAGATCATGAAGGCGGGGACGAGGATGCGCAGTGCGAGGTCGTCTGGGGTGGCCGGCGGTGCCTCGCCCGAGAGATCCAGGAACAGCTTGAGGTCCTTTTCGCGCACGTTCTTCTGCATGAAGCCGCGCAAGGGAACGGAGGCGCGCTGCAGTGCGTCCTCGACGCCGATCTGGTTGGCGACGAGCGGGCGGATGCCGTCATCGTAGGATTTTTGCAGGACCGGTCCCATCACGAAGAAGGTGAGGAACATCGCCAGCGCGATGATCACCGAGTTCGGCGGAGCGGTCGCCGTGCCCAACGCCGTGCGCAGCAGCGACAGCACGACCACGATGCGCGTGAACGACGTCATCATGATCAGGATCGACGGCGCGATCGACAGCACGGTGAGCAGCGCGATCAGCTGAATCGCGCGCTCGGTGACGCCGCCGCCGCCAGCGCCGCCGCCGAGATTGATGCTGATGTCCTGCGCATGCGCCGGCATCGCTGCCGATGCCGCGCCGATCAGGACAGAAAGAAAAAATACTCTACGCGGGAGGGACGGCAGCCTCACGAAGACGGCTTCGGACGGCCAAGCAGGGAGGCCATCTCGTCTTCGAGATTTTCAAAGCTGGTCTTTTCCGTGGCCGGCTTTGCGGGCGGGGCCGGTGGTGCCGGCGGCTCGCTGCGTGCGGCGCGGGGCGGCGGCGCAGGAGGTTCGGGCGCAACCGGAGGCGCGACCGACTCGCCGGCCGGGCGACGCAAGGCTGCCTCCAGCCGCTGCGCCATCTCGGCGAGATTCTGCTCGGCGCTGGAGGGGGACGCGGCGGGAGCCGGCGGCGGAACAGGCGGAGCCTGCGGCACCGGCGGAGGCGGCGGCGGGGCAGGTGCGCGCTCGGCGCGCACCGGCGGCATCTTCGGCGGCTCACTCTGGCGCGGCGGCCGCGGCATCAGTGGCGGTTCGCTGCGCGGAACGCGCGGCGGCAGCGGCTCGGGCCGCGGTTCGCGCTCGGGGCGCGGCGCGATCGGCTCGGCCGTGAAGCCGGCGAGGGGATCGCTGCGGCGTTCGGCCAGCGCGGGAGCGGGCCGGCGCACCTCGTCGGCGAAGGACGGGCGCGCGGGCCGCGGCGGCGGCTCGGGCATTTGCGGCTCGGGATGGTCGAGCAGTTCGGGCCGCGGTGCTTCGTCGGCCCAGCTGCTGGTATCCGGCATGGGCGCAAGCCGCGGCGGTTCCGCGGCGTTCGGACGCTGCGGAAGCTGGTCGCGGCCGGGCGCGGCGCGAACGATATTGGGTTCGACGACGATATCGGTGGGCCCACCGATCATCAGGAGATGCTCGACATTGTCACGCCGGACCAGCACCAGGCGGCGCCGCCCGTCGACCGCGGCAGCGTCGATCACCGCAAGCCTGGGCATCCTGCCGCGCTGGGTGTTGGCGCCGACCCGGCTGCCGGCGAATCGGCGAACCAGCCAGGCAGCGACGCCGATCAACGCCAGAACGACGATGAACGCGACGATGAAGGTGATAGGGCTGCCTTGCATACTTGTCCCCGACAAATGGCGCTGTTCTCGTGCCCATGGTCAGACGCGCCAACCACCGGCTTAACGATGCCCCAAACTGCGATCTCTTAACGTCCCACGGCAAGTTTTGCCGTCCCCAACTCTTAATAACCTATGAATCGTCCGATCCAAAACGACTTCTTGGTCCGTGCATGCGCCGCCAAATGGTTGGGTTAATGCCATTTTTGGACGCGTAGAATCACGGGGCGCAAAATAGTGTCCCGCCCGGGGACACGCCGCGAGGGCGTCCTTAACCAGCTGTTAACCATACACGCGGCAAATTCTGCCTAGTTGCGGACCTCAAGGTTCGCAAGAGGCGGAAGGAGCCGCGACGATGTCCATCAACGACCTCCCGGTACTGTCGGCGCTTCGCACCAAGATGCAGTGGCACCAGGAGCGCCAGCGCGTCCTGTCCGAGAACGTCTCCAATTCCGACACGCCCAAATTCCGGCCGCGCGACCTGGTCGAGCCGAAGCTCGACAAGTCCGGGGCGGTCACCGGCTCGATGGGCCCCCTCGCGCTCGCCCGCACCAGCGGTTCTCACATGACGCCGTCGGGGGCTGCTTCCGGATTCGACCAGAACAGGAACGCGGGGTTCGAGACCCGCCCCGCGGGCAACGCCGTCAATCTCGAAGAGGAGATGATGAAGGCGGCCAGCAACCAGATGGACTACGCGGCGGCGACCTCGCTCTATTCGAAGAGCCTGCATCTGCTCAAGACCGCGATCGGCAAGGGCTAGCCGCATGATCCGGGAACAGAACAGCTAGAGGAGGCGCATCATGGCCAATGACAGCAGCGACTTTGCCCGCTCGATGGCGATCGCGACCTCCGGTCTGCGGGCGCAAGCCGGCCGCATGCGGGTGATCTCGGAAAACATCGCGAACGCGGATTCGACCTCGCAGACCGCCGGCGGCGATCCCTACCGGCGCAAGGTTCCGACCTTCTCCTCCGCGCTCGACCGCACGCTCGACGCGCAAGTCGTCACCCTCGGCAGGATCAAGCCCGACCAGTCGAACTTCCGCGTCAAATACGAGCCGAACAATCCGGTCGCGGACGCCAGCGGCAACGTCAAATATCCCAACGTGAACTCGGTGGTCGAGATGACCGACATGCGCGACGCGCAGCGGTCCTACGAGGCCAATCTCAACATCATCAGTGCGACGCGCCGGATGATCCAGCGCACGCTCGACATCCTCAAGAGCTGAACAGGACAATTGAGCCATGGCATCACCGACAATCGCGGCCAACGCTTATGCCAACCTCGCCCGGGTGCTGGAGAACAGCGGTGCCGGCAAAGCCACCGAGGCCGGCGGGCAATCCTTTGCCTCGATGCTGAAGGACGCCGTCGGCAGCGTCATGGAGTCCGGCCGCAAGTCGGATGCGCAGACCGTGGCGATGGCCTCCGGCAAGGCCAACGTGATGGACGTGGTGACGGCGGTGGCGGACACCGACGTCGCGGTGTCCACCCTGGTCTCGGTCCGCGACCGCGTGATCGCGGCATATGAAGACATCATGAAGATGCCGATCTGATTTTGGCGAATGGTGAGTAGCGAATGGGGACGTCTCCGATTCGCCATTCGCATTTCCCGGCACGTCAGACAACCAATAGCGAGTAACAAGCAATGACCGGACCCGAAACCCTCGACGTTGCGCGCGATGCGATCTGGACGATCGTGATCGTGTCCTCTCCCCTGATGGTGGTCGGTCTGGTGGTCGGCGTCATCGTGTCGCTGTTCCAGGCGCTGACGCAGATCCAGGAGCAGACGCTGATCTACGTGCCGAAGATCCTCGCCATCTTTGCCACGATGCTGCTGGCGCTGCCGTTCATGGCCGACGCGCTCCACGCCCACATGCTGCGGATCTCGTCGCGAATCATCGGCGGCTGAGGCAAGATGCGTCAATTATGCGCATCGACGTCTCGCTGCTGCCGGCGCTCGCCGCTTCCTTCATGCTCGCCTTCGCCCGGGTCGGTGCGATGGTGATGCTGTTGCCGGGGCTGGGCGAGACCAATATTCCGACGCGGATCAAGCTGTCGATCGCACTGCTGCTCACGCTGATCATCCTGCCGCTGCATCGCAACGCCTACCAGGTCGACATGGGTTCGCTCGCGCCGCTCCTGGTCCTGATGCTGCATGAGATCGCGATCGGAATCGTGCTGGGCGCGACCGCGCGCGTGACGCTCTCGGCGCTCCAGGTTGCGGGATCGGTGATCGCGCAGCAGATGGGGCTCGGTTTCGTCACCTCGGTCGACCCGACGCAGGGCCAGCAGGGCGTGCTGGTCGGCAACTTCCTGACCATCCTCGGGGTAACGCTGCTGTTCGCCACCGACAGCCATCATCTGGTGATCGCGGCGTTGAACGACAGCTACACGATCTTCTCGCCGGGTGAGACCATATCAAGCGGCGATGTGGCCTCGCTCGCGACGCGCGCCTTCGCCGCCGCGTTCCGCCTGGGCCTGCAGCTCTCGGGGCCGTTTCTGGTGTTCGGCCTGGTCTTCAACATCGGCCTTGGCGTGCTGGCGCGGCTGATGCCGCAAATGCAGGTCTATTTCGTCGGTGTGCCGCTCTCGATCTTCGCGGGCTTCCTGGTGCTCGCCGTGGTGCTCACGGCGATGATGGGGACGTATCTGGATTACTTCATCGGTGTCATGCACCAGTTGATGCCGCTGAGGTCACGGTAGATCGATGGCAGAAGACAAGGACCCAGAGAGTCAAACAGAAGACCCGACGCAAAAGCGTCTGGACGACGCGCTCGAACGCGGCGACGTCGCCAAGAGCCAGGAGATCAACACCTGGTTCATGATGGCGGGCGGCACGCTCGTGGTCTCGACCTTTTCGGGCTCGGTGGGCAGCGGGCTGCTGACGCCGATGCGCAACCTGCTCGCCAATTCCTGGATGATCAAGACCGACGGCAAGGCCCTGCTCGCGCTGATGCAGCAGATCGAGTTCGCCCTGCTCGCGGCGATCGGCGTGCCTCTCTTCCTGCTGATGCTGGCTGCGATTGCCGGCAACATGCTGCAGCACCGCCTGGTCTGGTCGACCGAATCCCTGACGCCGAAGTTCAGCAAGATCTCGCCCGGCGCCGGCTTCCAGCGCATCTTCGGCAAGCAGGCGGCGGCCAATTTTCTCAAGGGCATCGGCAAGCTGGTGCTGCTCGGCGTGGTCATGACCATGATCCTGTGGCCGGAGCGGCATCGCATGGAGGCGATGGTCAGGCTCGATCCGGCCGCCATGCTCGGCGCCAGCACCAGCATGACGATCCATCTGCTCGGTGCGGTGGTCGCCGCGCTCGCGATCGTCGCCATCGCCGACTATTTTTTCCAGTACAGAAGCTGGTTCCAGCGGCAGAAGATGTCGCTCCAGGAGATCAAGGAAGAGTTCAAGCAGTCCGAAGGCGATCCGCACATCAAGGGCAAGATCAGGCAGTTGCGGCAGCAGCGCGCCAAGAAGCGCATGATGGCGGCGGTTCCCAAGGCCGCGGTGATCATCACCAACCCGACCCACTATTCGGTGGCGCTGTCCTACGAGCGCGGCATGACGGCTCCGATCTGCGTCGCCAAGGGCGTCGACAATCTCGCCTTCAAGATCCGGGAGATCGCGCGCGAGCACGACATCCCGATCGTGGAGAACGTGCCGCTGGCACGCGCGCTCTATGCCACCGTCGAGATCGACCAGGAAATCCCGACTGAGCACTACCATGCGGTCGCCGAAGTCATCGGCTACGTCATGCGGCTGAAGCGCGGATTCAGCGCCGGGCGAGGATAAAACACCCGAAAAGTACCGGAAATGGCCGTAATCTGGGAATCAGCGTACCTTTCGTCCCCGCTGCCCTTGCACCTCAGGGTCCGATTCAGGCAGGGAGGACCCCACGCGCCCCGTAGCGCGTTGATTCTCTGCCGACAGGCTGCGCCAGCTTGAGATGACCGCCGAGACCGACCACGACCTCACCCGCGAGCCCGTTGCGACGCACGAGCCGTCGCCGCGCTCGGGCAGCATTGCGCTGGTGCTGCTGGTGGCTGCCGGCCTCGTCGCCGTCGCCGTCGGGCTGATGACGCTCGGGCGCGCGCAGGCGCAGCCCTATATCCTCGGCATCCTCGCCGTGCTGGCGATGGTCGGCCTGTTCAACCTGTTCGCCTTCGCCGCCGGGATCATCCGTTTCGCCGACCGCAGTCTTGATGACCCGGTCGTGGGCCGCATCGCCGATCACGGGTTCGACGGCCTCGCCGTGACCGATGCGCGCGGCCACGTGGTCTATTCCAACGCCGCCTATCTGACGCTGACCGGCGCGACCGGTCCGCAAGACGTGCGCCCGGTCGAGCGTGTCTTCATCGGCAACCCCGACGTCTCCGAAGCCGTGTTCCGCCTGCTCAAGGCCGCGCGCGAAGGCAAACGGCAGCAGGAAGAGGTCCGCATCTCCGGCCAGGACGGCAGCCAGGGCCGCTGGCTGCGCATGCGGGTGCGCCCGCTCGGCACCGGCAAGCGCGAGGCGAAATACGCGGTGTGGTCGATTGCCGACATCACCCGCGACCGCGAGCGCCAGGAGGACGTGTTCCAGGAGCTCCAGCACGCCATCGAATATCTCGATCACGCGCCGTGCGGCTTCTTCTCGGTCAATCCGGCCGGCGAGCTCGCTTACGTCAACGCGACGCTGGCGAACTGGCTCGACTACGACCTCGCCGAGATCGGCTCGGGCGGCCTGAAGCTGACCGACATCGTCTCCGGCGATGGCGCCTCCCTGCTCACCGCGATCGTGGCGGTGCCGGGCGAGGTGAAGACCGAGGTCTTCGACATCGACCTGCGGATGCGCACCGGCAAGACCATGCCGGTGCGGCTCTATCACAAGCTCGCCTTCGGCGCCGACGGCGCGCCGGGGCCGTCGCGCACGCTCGTCATCAGCCGCGCCCGCGACGAGCGCAGCGATCCCGATCGCGCCGCCGAAGTGCGCTTCATGCGCTTCTTCGACCATACGCCGATGGCGATCGCGACCGTCGACCGTGCCGGCAATGTCGTGCGCGCCAATGCGCGCTACGCCAAGCTCGGCCAGGCGCTCGGGCTCGACAGCGCCTCCAAGTCGATCTTCCGCGCGGTCAATTCGCGCGACCGGCACCTCCTGATCGCGGCCATCAACCAGGCCGCCGACGGCCAGGCCGACATCGCCCCGGTCGAGGTGGCGCTGGAAGGGACCAAGGAGCGCTGGGGCCAGTTCTTCGTCACGCCGGTCGATGCGGCCGAGAACGAGGCGGAAGCCGCCATCGTGCACATGCTCGAGACCACCGAGCGGCGCGCGCTGGAGAACCAGATCAACCAGTCGCAGAAGATGGAGACGGTCGGCCAACTCGCCGGCGGCATCGCCCACGATTTCAACAACGTGCTCTCCGCCATCATGATGGCGAACGACTTCCTGCTGAACGCGCACAAGCCGACCGACCCGTCGTTCCAGGACATCATGCAGATCAAGCAGAACGCCACGCGGGCCGCGACCCTGGTGCGGCAGTTGCTGGCGTTCTCGCGGCGGCAGACGCTGCGGCCGCAGGTGCTCGATCTCGGCGATGCGCTGTCCGATCTCGCGATGCTGCTGCGCCGCCTGATCGGCGAGAAGGTCAAGCATGAGACCATCCACGGCCGCGATCTCTGGCCGGTCAAGGTCGACGTCTCCCAATTCGAGCAGGTAATCGTCAATCTCGCGGTGAACGCGCGCGATGCCATGCCCGACGGCGGCAAGCTGATCATCCGCACCGCCAACGTCACCGCGGAACAAGCGGCCAAGCTCGCCTACAAGGGGATGCCGGCCGCCGATTATGTCCGGATCGAGGTCGCCGACACCGGCACCGGCATTCCCGCCGACATCCGCGACAAGATTTTCGAGCCGTTCTTCTCGACCAAGGAAGTCGGCAAAGGCACCGGTCTCGGCCTTTCCACGGTCTACGGCATCGTCAAGCAGACCGGCGGCTTCATCTACGTCGATTCGGAGCCGGGCCAGGGCACCTCGTTCCATATCTTTCTGCCGCGTCACCATGCCGAGCCTGAAGCGCAGGTCGAGCAGCCGGCGGCTGTGGTCAGCGCGACCAGCGGCGCCGGCAAGGACGCCGCGGCGGCCGAGGCCAAGCCGCGCACCGATCTCACGGGGCAGGGCACCATCCTGCTGGTCGAGGACGAAGAGGGCCTGCGCGCGCTGAACGCACGCGGATTGCGCTCGCGCGGCTACACCGTGGTCGAGGCCGAGAACGGCGTCGAGGCCATGGAAGTGCTGGAGGAGCAGAGCGGCGCGATCGATCTGGTCGTCTCCGACGTCGTTATGCCCGAAATGGACGGCCCGACCTTGCTCAAGGCGATGCGGGAGAAGAACCCCGACATCAAGTTCATCTTCGTCTCCGGCTATGCCGAGGATGCGTTCGAGAAGAGCCTGCCCGAAGGCCAGCAGTTCGACTTCCTGCCGAAGCCGTTCACGCTCAGCCAGCTCGTGGCGGCGGTCAAGGAGACGATGGCGAAGCAGGGGTGAGGGTCGGCGGCGCACGCCGTTCGCTCCTCCGTCATTGCGAGGAGCCCGCGACAAAATTGCGGAGCAATTTTGCGCTGGTGCGACGAAGCAATCCAGGGTCCTTCCGCGGAGGCAGTCTGGATTGCTTCGCTACGCTCGCAATGACGGGGAAAGAGCGGAAATCTCGGCCCAAAACCGCCGGTATCCCGCGACCACGGTTCCCCGACGCACCCGGCCAAGCCCCCGCCAAATATGGGCTTTTGCCACATCCCCGCGACTGAGGGCCGCAGCCATAGGTTCCGAAACCGGCTTCACTTTTCGGGAAGTCTGCCCATCTTAGGCGCACGTCCCCATGCCGGGGATTTGGGAAACGCACATGAATTTCTCGCTACGCTCCCGCAGTCTCTTCAAGACGATCGCTGTCGTGCTGGCGCTTGCGCTGCCGACTGCGCTGGCGATCTCGTCTGCCGACGCGCGTGTCGGCGGCGGTGGCTCGTCCGGTTCGCGCGGCTCGCGCACCTATTCGGCCCCGCCCCCGACCACGACGGCGCCCGGCTCGACCTCGCAGTTCAACCGCACCTACACCCAGCCGGGTGCAGGCATGAACTCGGCTGCTTCCGCGCCCGCGCGCGGCGGCCTGTTCGGCCGCGCCGGCGGCTTTATGGGCGGCCTCGCGGCTGGCTTCCTCGGCGCCGGCCTGCTCGGCATGCTGTTCGGCGGCGGCCTGTTCGGCGGCCTCGGCGGCCTGTCCTCGATCCTGGGCCTGATCATCCAGATCGCGCTCGTGGTGCTGGTGGTGCGGCTGGCGATGTCCTGGTGGCAGCGCCGTCACACGCCGCAGGCGGCCTATGCCAATGCCGACGCGGGCGCAGGTTCCGGACCGCAGCCGAACCAGCGCGGCGGCCTCGGTGGTGGTCTTGGCGGCTTCGGCTTCGGCGCGAACGCCAATAACGCGCCGCTTGAGATCAAGCCGGACGATTACGAGGCGTTCGAGCGCCTGCTCGGCGATGTCCAGACCGCATGGTCGAACGAGGACGTGGCCAAGCTGCACACGCTCGCGACGCCGGAGATGGTCTCCTATTTCGAGCAGGACCTCGCCCAGAACCGCGCGCGCAACGTCGTCAACAAGGTGACTGGCGTCAAGCTGCTGCAGGGCGACCTCGCGGAAGCCTGGCGCGAAGGCGAGACCGACTACGCCACGGTGGCGCTGCGCTTCGCGCTCACCGACAAGACGCTCGACCGTAACAGCGGCACGGTCGTCGCCGGCAGCGAGCAGCCGGGCGAAGTCACCGAAGTCTGGACCTTTGCCCGACGGCCCGGCAGCGGCTGGGAATTGTCGGCGATCCAGCAGACCAACTGATTGCAAAGCGATTGAAGACAAGGGCGTCGTGCTTCCCGCACGGCGCCCTTTTCTTTTGTACCCCTTTCATCGCGGCATCGGAATAAGTGGGGGCGCATCGGGTTGAAATCAGGCGGCCAACGACAAACACAACGGGAGGACAAGATGATCCGTATCAAGAGATCCGTGACGATTTCAGCGCTCGCTGCGGCCTCGCTTGCATGCCTTGCGGCGCCAGCCGTGCAGGCACAGTCGGCCGACATGACGTTCTTCGTGACCTCCAATGGCCCGGGCAAGGGTGCCGATCTCGGCGGCCTGGAGGGAGCCGATGCGCAGTGCGCGAGGCTCGCTCAGACCGCCGGCGCCGGTGCCAAGACCTGGCGCGCCTATCTCTCGACGCAGGCCGCCGACGGCAAGCCGGCCGTCAACGCGCGCGATCGCATCGGCAAGGGACCGTGGCAGAACGCCAAGGGCGCGGTCATTGCCAAGGATGTTGCCGAACTGCACGGCCCCGCCAACAACCTCACCAAGCAGACCGCGCTCAGCGAGAAGGGCGAGGGGATCAACGGTATGGGTGACCAGCCGAACCGGCACGACGTCCTCACGGGATCGCAACCAGACGGCACCGCGTTTGCCGGTCCGGACGATCGCACCTGCAAGAACTGGACGTCGAGCACGCAAGGCACCGCGATGGTCGGCCATTTCGATCGCCGCGGCCTGCGCGACGACGAACCGTCAAAGTCCTGGAACAGCTCGCACCCCTCGCGCGGTCCCGATGGTGGCTGCTCGCAGGCTGATCTGAAGAGCACCGGCGGCGACGGGCTGCTGTATTGTTTCGCTGCGAATTGAGTTTGGACGCAACTCTCTCCACCCGTCATTGCGAGCGCAGCGAAGCAATCCAGAATCTTTCCGCGAAGGCGGTCTGGATTGCTTCGTCGCTTCGCTCCTCGCAATGACGGAGTGTTTGGTGGCGCCGTTCCGTCTCACCCTGCCGGAACTCCGAGCCACATGCTACATTGGTCCGTACGTGTTCACGCTCACGGACCTCTCTCATGAAATACGAGCTCTACTACTGGCCCGAGATCCAGGGCCGCGGCGAATATGTGCGGCTGGCGCTGGAGGAGGCGGGGGCCGCCTACGTCGATGTCGCGCGCGGGCCGCGCGGCACGGCTGCGATGATGAAGATGATGGACGCACACAAGGACACGCCACCCTTTGCGCCGCCGTTCCTGAAAGCCGGCAAGCTCGTCATCGGCCAGACCGCCAATATCCTGCTCTATCTCGGCGCCCGCCATGCGCTCGCGCCGAAGACGGAAGCCGGCAGGCTGTGGGTGCACCAGCTTCAGCTCACCATCACCGACCTCGTGGTCGAGATCCACGACACCCATCATCCGCTCGGACCCTCGCTCTATTACGAGGACCAGAAGCCGCCGGCGAAGAAAAGCACGGCCGATTTCTGGGAGGAGCGGGTGCCGAAATATCTCGGCTATTTCGAGCAGCGTCTCACCGAGAATGGCGGCGCCTATGTCACTGGCCGGCGGCTGACCTATGTCGATCTCTCGCTGTTCCAGATCGTCGCGGGGCTGCGCTATGCCTTTCCCAGGCGCATGAAGGCGTTCGAGACAGACATTCCGGGCCTCCTCGGCCTGCACGACCGCATCGCTGCGCGGCCGAACATCAAGGCCTATCTGGCAAGCGAGCGCCGCATTCCCTTCAACGAGCAGGGCATCTTCCGCCGCTATCGCGAACTGGATGGCTAAAGCGTTTTCGAGCGAAGTGGAGACCGGTTCGCGTCAAGAAAACGCGTCAAAAGAAGAACTTTAGCCGGTCCGGAGGGAGGCTGGCGGCAGCCCCCGTTCCGGACCGGCCGCTTCGGGCGCGATCAATCGCCCGAACGCGTCGTGGCCGGCGAGCGTCTGTAGACGCTGCGGCCCAGAGCGGTCGTCTGAATCATCGGGCAGAGGCGAGAGGTCATGCTCGTCGGGGCAGGGCGGCTTGCAGAACATCGTCGCGTCTTTCGTTGCGTTGCGTGCCGCCGCTGTCTAGCGAAGTCCGCATTCCCAGGCGTCAGCCGTTCGGAGGAGGCAGCGCGACGCACGCTCACCAAACGCCCGGCAGCAGGCGATAGCGCACCCGTTCCGCGTAATCGTCATAGCCCGCCAAGCCATCGCGCAAGGTGCGTTCCTCTATGCCGATGCGGATCGCGAACAGGAGGACCAGAATCGGGACCATCACCAGTCCCCACCACGAGCCCAGCAGCAACGGCACGCCGGCGAAGAACAGGACCATGCCGCTATACATGGGATGACGCACATGGGCGTAGGGGCCGGTCGAGATCACGCGCTGCGCGCGCTCGGCTTGCAGCTTGACCACGGGAGCAGCGAACGAGTTTTCGCGGAACACCCACATCGTGAACAATGTCGAGGCCAGGAACAGCGCGAGGCCGAACGCCTGAAGCGCGACCGGCATGTCAGACGATTGAAGGCGCCGGTCTATGCCGATCAGCACCAGCCAGGCCAGCATCGCGAGGACGAAGACGCTCATGAACAATTTGTCGGCGGCGGGCTGATCCTTCTGCAGCACCGGTCGCAGCCGCTCGGCGAGCAGCGCCGGATCGATCCGGTAGAGCCACCAGCCGCAGAGCGGGCCGAGCAGGGTGCAGGTCGCGAGGAACACCCAGGCCGATGGCCAGCGCAGCGTCCCTGCGGAGGCGAACAGCAGCGCGCCCATCGCGGCGGTGGTGATCGTGTTCTGCAGCAGCAGTCTGGCGATCATGCGCGGCTCCCCCGGCAATCTCGCACGATGTTGGCTTTGCTATCCGGCAAAGATAGGGCCAGACGTACGAAAGGCCCGATCGACCGGATCGGGCGCTTCAGCCTAGGCAAACCTGATCAGGCGAGCTGATCGATCCGCGTGCCCTGACCCGGCGGCAGCGGCGCGGGCGGCTGCGGCTTGTAGGTGGGGTCGGCGTCCTTGGTCTTGGTCTGGTCGTCCTGCTGCTTGGTCGTGTCGTAGCTCGGAACCACGATCGCGATCGGCGGCGGCGCAACGGTGGAAACCTTCATCCGCAAATCCTCACACATGGAAACAACTGACCCTGCGCTGCGAGGAGCGAAAATTCCTTCAAGGCAATCGTTAAAATGCGAGCGATCTAGCGAGGCGGGAGGCGCTGTTCTTGCGTCCGCGGAGCACGATTCGAGAGTCGATGGATCTCTCCCGTCATGGCGAGGAGCCCTTGCGACGAAGCAATCCAGAATTTTTCCGCGGAGGGATTCTGGATTGCTTCCGCCTTCGCCAAGGCTTCGGCGGACAAGTCGCTACGCTCGCAATGACGGAGTATGTGGCCAAGTGCGTCGAACCAGATGTGTACCGTGTCCGCAGCAGTTACGAAGGAGGGCAACCCCGCCTATTCGTCCTTGCCGCGCGTGATCGCGATGGACGCATCCTTCTTGGTGCGGGTGCATTCCATGTTGAGTCGCCGATAGCGCATGCTGATCTTGTCGCCGCGCAGCAGACCCATCCGCTTCAGGCAGCGTGTCGCCCCCGTCGTGGTGTCGTCCTTGGTCACGGTGAAGACGATCGCCGCCATCGATCCCACCAGCGCATAGAATTCCGGCGTCGGCTTGCGATCGCCCTTGGCATAGAGCTCGATCGAATATTTGTCGCCGCGGCAACCCACGGACAGCTCCTTGGCCGCCGGGTGCGTCAGGTAAACAACGTTGGCCGCCCGGAAATTCACCTTGAGGCGATCGACCTGGTTCGCCAGCTCCTTGGCACTGTCGTCGCAGCGGTCGGCGCGTGCGGGCGAAATGAGGGTCACAAGGCCGTTGATGGCGGCGGCGACCAGGATCGCGCCGCGGACGTTCAAGTTCAATGTCATGATGAAAAGCCCCTTAGGGCGCGCATTCAAGCGTCGTCGGGCGCGAAGTGCAAGGGTGGGAACGGGCATTTCCACGTGCTGCGCCAATGCCTTCCCGAGCCCTGGCCGCGCGCTCTCATGCGTATCGGTCCCTTCCTTTTCCGTCCAAAATGGGCTTAGAACGCTTCTACGCGAGGGCCCGCGCGTGGCCCCAAACCCCGAGATTCGCCCATGAACGCTCCGACCGCCTTTCCCGACCCGTCAAAGCCCGTTCCGCCCTACAAGCACACCCCGCTGTTCCCGCTGGGCAAGGACGAGACGCCCTATAAGAAGATCACGGCCGAGGGCGTCAGGGTCGAGAAGGTCCTGGGCAAGGACATGCTGGTGGTGTCGCGCGAGGCGCTGCGGGCGCTGTCGGAGGCGGCTTTCGGCGACATCAATCATTACCTGCGCCCCGGCCATCTGAAGCAGCTCCGCGCGATCCTGGAGGACGGCGAGGCCAGCCCGAACGACAAGTTCGTCGCGCTGGACTTTTTGAAGAACGCCAACATCGCCGCGGGCGGCGTGCTGCCGATGTGCCAGGACACCGGCACCGCGATCATCATGGGCAAGAAGGGTTGCAACGTCATCACTGACGGCGACGACGAGGCGGCGCTGTCGGAAGGCGCGCGTGACGCTTACCTGCGCCGCAATCTGCGCTACTCGCAGGTCGCGCCACTCTCGATGTACGAGGAGAAGAACACCGCAAACAACATGCCGGCGCAGTGCGAGATCTACGCCGAGGGCGATGACGCCTACAAGTTCATGTTCATGGCGAAGGGCGGCGGCAGCGCCAACAAGAGCTTTCTGTTCCAGGCGACGCCCTCGGTGCTGACCAAGGACCGGCTGCTGGCTTTCCTGAAGGAGAAGATCCTCACCCTCGGCACCGCGGCGTGCCCGCCCTATCATCTTGCGATCGTGATCGGCGGCACCTCGGCCGAGCTCTGCATGAAGACGGTGAAGCTCGCCTCCGCGCGCTATCTCGATGCGCTGCCGACCCACGGCTCGCCGGACGGCAACGCCTTCCGCGACGTCGAGATGGAGAAGGAAATCCACAAGATGACGCAATCGCTCGGCGTCGGCGCGCAGTTCGGCGGCAAATATTTCTGCCACGACGTCCGCGTGATCCGCATGCCGCGTCACGGCGCATCGCTCCCGATCGGGCTCGGCGTGTCCTGCTCGGCCGATCGACAGGTGCTCGGCAAGATCACCAGGGACGGCGTCTATCTCGAGGAGCTCGAGCACAACCCGGCGCAATATTTGCCGCAGGTCGAGCAGGCGCTCGGCGGCGAGGTCGTCAAGATCGACCTCAACCAGCCGATGAAGGACATTCTGGCGACGTTCTCGAAGTATCCGATCAAGACCCGGGTCTCGATGACCGGCACCATGATCGTCGCGCGCGATAGCGCCCATGCCAAGCTGCGCGAGCGGCTGGAGAAGGGCGAGCCGCTGCCGGACTACTTCAAGAACCATCCGGTCTATTACGCCGGTCCCGCCAAGACACCCGAGGGCTACGCCTCCGGCGCGTTCGGTCCGACCACCGCGGGCCGCATGGATTCCTTCGTCGACCAGTTCCAGGCCGCCGGCGGCTCGATGGTGATGGTGGCCAAGGGCAACCGCGCGCCGGCCGTGCGTGAGGCCTGTAAGAAATACGGCGGGTTCTATCTCGGCTCGATCGGCGGCGCCGCGGCGAACCTTGCCGAGCACTGCATCAAGAAGGTCGAGGTGCTCGAATATCCCGAGCTCGGCATGGAAGCGATCTGGCGTATCGAAGTCGTCGACTTCCCGGCGTTCATCATCATCGACGACAAGGGCAACGACTTCTTCAAGGAGTTGAATTTGAGCTGAGGCCGCGTTCCCCGGACGCTGCGCAGCACCATAAGCGCGTTAACGCGCGTGTTCGACGCGCTATGGTGATGCGCTGCTGATCCGGCGTCCATCGGCGAAAGATGGATCCCGGCTCTGCGGAGCAGCGCTATGCGCTGCACCGCGTCCGGGACACGAGAGCGGTGCTTGGTCGCTCTATTTCACTAACTGCAGTTCGTTACCTGATTGGAGCACAGCGCGCGCCACCAGCCGCGGACGCCATCATGGCTCTCGACCAGACCCCAGAAGCCGCTGCAGGCGAAGAGGCGCTTCGGGCCGCCGTCACCATCGATCGGGCCGCCGAGCTCGCGCTGGGCCGGCATCCATTTCGCATCGACGAAGGGAGCCTGGAACAGCCCGCCCGCGCGCGTGTAGCCGTTGGCGTAGCTCGCGCCGACCTTGTTGGAGGCGACCCAGCCGCGCCCGGCATAGGGTTTGGGCGCGTTCCGCGGATATATCTTCTCGTCCTCGTAGTCCTTGCCCGGCGGCTTGGCGCCTTCGATCAGAAACCAGCCGTTCTTGAAGCCGATGATACGGAATTCGGTGAGCCAGCCGCCGTCGGGCGTGTTCTCGGCGCCGCCTAACTTCAAGCGGTAGGGCGGCGGCAGCGTGCCGAGCACGCGAGCCGTCGCTGACGGCTCGGCGCGCACGTTGAGGCCAGCAGGATCCTTGTCGACGGACCAGGCGCCGAGACTGCAGGGCTCGGTGCCCTCGGGCAGCTTTGCACGTCCGGCGGCGAGATCGGCGTGCAGCTTTGCGAAATCGGTCTCGTCATTGTCGGGATCGGGCTCCGCGCGCGGCTTCAACTCGGCTGACACGGCGCGTGTTGCATCCGGCGTCAGCGTGACCACGAGGGCCTGGCGCGCAGCGAACACACTTGCCGGTGTTTTCGGATCGTTCGACGTCGCCGGATAGACCGCGAGATATCCCATCGAGCCATCGGTTCGATAAGCGGCGCCGGCGACATAGCCTGCCGGGAGCAGGGCGAGCGCGCTTGCGCGCCACGCCGGTTCGGTGTCATCCGCGCGCGCCGCTTGTGTCGCGACGCACAGCATCGTCGCCGCGATGAGACGAAGCACGCGCATGATGTTGCGCGGCCTTAGGCGCGGGCGCCGGTGAACGGGAAGCTGCCCATCGGGCCAATGCCCATCTCGCCGTTGATGCTATCGCCGGAGACGGTCCCGGTGAATTCGAGCGTGAGCGGCATCGGTTTGTCGATCGAGACCTTCCAGGAGACGTTGTCCCCGGAGACGGTGCCGTCGAAAATTTCGGTGGTATTACCTTCCGCCTGCTGCGTGCCCGTGAGCGTGCCGCCGGCGGCCTTCAGGCTCAGCGTGGTCTGGCGCTCGCCCATCGGCGTCGTCATGGTCAGATTCCAGTTGCCGTCTACGGCCATTCCCGTCTCCCGAACAAATCCCGGCGGACCGCGACGATCCGCGGCCAGTCCTTAAGCGAGCCTATAACCCAACTCGCAGCTCCTGCCTAACCCTGCGATAGGGCATTTAAGCGCGGGCTGCAGCGCGCCGGCGGCTGGTGACGATGAGCCTTAGAACGACATACTGCACGGCAAAGGCGAGGATCTTGGCACCGCCGGCCACCACCGTGAGATAGAAGGCCCACAGCTTCAGATCGCCCGTGGAAGCGACCACGATCATGCCGACGCCGATGACGAACATCAGCAGCGCCCAGGCATAGCCCGCAGCCGTCACATATTCCGGAACGGTCTCGACGACGATCGGCGGCATGTAGCGCAGCATCCAGCCGCGCTTGAGCATGATCGCGCCGATGGCGAAATGCGCAATCGAAGGCTTTGCCATCATGAAGCGGGGATCATTGGTCAGCAGTGTGATCCCGCCCAGTCCGACGACGAGCGCGAGGCTCGCATACGTCATGTAGTTGAGTTGCTGGCCCTTGATGCGGGCGTGGATCACCTGCGCGATCGCGCCGGCGATCGCCACCGACGTCGCCAGGATGACGTTGTCGGTGACAAGATAAATGACGAGGAAGAGGATGGCGGAGAAGAGATCGGAGCCGAGGCGGGCGAATACGTCCTTCATCGTCAATCCTGTTCAGTGGGCGTTGGGCAATGCGCGGGCAGGCGTACCGTACTTGATCTGGCGATACTCGGGATACCATTTTGTGAAGTAGATGGCGCTGTTGCGGGCGGCGAAGGCGACTGCAAGGCTCGACCAGAGCGGCAGGCCGGGGACGTAGAGCAGCGCGAGATTGCCAGCCGCCATCAACAGCGCGGCCACGGTCCAGGCGCCGGTGATGACGTAATTGGCATAGAGAAAGCCGGGCATCGCCGCGGTCTCGGCCGGCACTGCTTCAAGCGCATATTGCAACGTGAAGGGACGGCGGACCAGCAGCGAGCCGAGCGAGATGACGAAGATGCCGATATCGACCGACAGCTTGACGCCGAGCGTTCCGAGCTGCGGGTCGAGCAGCACGAGGTAGAGGCCGATTGCGGCGAACACGATCGGCGAGCCTGCGGCCAGGGTCTTCACCGAGCGCCCGCGCGCCACATCGATTGCGACGGTGCCGAGGCAGATCGCGGAGGCCACGAACACGCTCATCGCGGCCGACGTCACCAGCATCAGGAGGCTGTAAGCGCCGTAGGGCGCAAGGATCAGGAAAATCGCCATTGCCTACCTCGGTCAGGCCGATCTTTACGATGTAAAGATCAATAATTCAGAGGCGAGGTCGGGTCAAGAGGAATCTTTACAGTGTCAAAATAACGTAGGCAACCTCCAAAAGATGAAGGGCTGCAACGGCCTGGTCGGACGCCTCGTCGGCCAATTCCGCCCAGGGCAGGCGCGACAGAATGGGGAGCGCGCAGGCGATCGCGAGGCCGAGGGCGAGCAGGATGCCGCCGTTGAAGATGACGCCGTTGAAGATGACTTGGCCGCTCCGCCGCAGATGGATCACTTCGAATGTGAGCGCGACGCAGACCAGGGCGAGGATGGCGAGGAAGTCTGCGGTGATTGAGGGCATCTGGATACGGGCCTCTTTGGTGACACGTCCGTGCTGTGGCTCCGGGCGCGCGCGCCAAGTGGCGCGCCCCAGAAGGACGGGAGTTACTGCGCTCCCACCCAATTGCCGTGAAAGCCGTCGGGCACGCGGTGGCCGAGCTGCACCAGCGCGACGGGACCCGCTTCGACATCGGTGGCATTGAACACGGCGAGGTCGCTGCGGTTTTCCCGCGCCCGCCAGACCACCGCCAGCAGCCAGCCATCGCCCTCAGCCGCATCCTTCGATCGCTCGACGAACACCGGCTCGGAGATGGTGTCGCCGGCGGGCAGCAGATAATGGCCGAGACGCCTTCCGTTGCCGTCGAGATGGACGACGCCGGAGAGCGCGCCGAACATCGGCTGGCGCGGATTGGCGCAGGCGTACCAGCCGTGGCGATTTTTCAGCCCGGCGTGGCGGTCGTCGATGCGCGGGAATTCGCCGGTGAGATCGTCGAGATAGGTCTGCTGGAAGCGATCGGTATTCCCCGAGAGATCGAAGGTCCAGCGGCAGTGCCGGGCGCGCGACTTCTCCGGATCGGTCGGCCGGCCGTCGGGATGCGGAAACAGCGGCGCTTCCTCGAACTGCATGACGTCGGCGATGATGCGGTTGTCATCCTCCCACGCGTTCATGATGTGGAAGACGTAGCAGGCTTCACCGCGAAACCAGACGATGTCCTTTGCCGCGCCGCTCCGCTTCATCACGCCGACATAGGCGCCCTTGTCCGGCTCCCATGCATAGGGCGGCTGCCCGCGCATCGCGCGCTCCATGCTGCCTGTGATCGGCAGGATCGGAAACAGCACGTGGTTCGCGGTGACGATGAAGTCGTGCACCATGCTGGCATAGGGCGCCTCGAACCGCTCGAAGCGCGTCGCCTTGCCGGCGGCATCGATCGAGCCGTAGGAGAGGGCAGGCGTCAGCGGCCCCGCCGCGTTGTAGCCGAAGAACACGAGCTCGCCGGTCACCGGATCGATCTTCGGGTGCGCCGTGAAGCTGCCGGCGACGCGGCCCTGGTAGTTGTGATAGCCGCGCGTCGCCAGCGTGCCCGGCTCGATCTCGGTCGGCAGATGCGCTTCTTCCAGCGCCAGCAGCTTGCCGGCATGGAAAATGATGTTGGTGTTGGCGACGCCGCCATCGGTGAGATCAGCCGGCGCGTCCGGCAGCTTGCGGCCGAAGCCGCCGAACAAAGCGCGGCCGGCATCGTGCTCGGCGAGCCATTTCGGCGTGCGGACCCAGCGGTTGCGATAGCTGGCGCGGCCGTTCTCGAGATGGAAGGCGTGCAGCATGCCGTCGCCGACGAACCAATGCGCGCCGGGGGAATCGAACTGCGGATTGGGACCGTTGCGATAGAGCACGCCGTTTAACTCGCGCGGCAATTCGCCGATGATCTTCAGGAATGGCGCGTCCGCTTCAAACGGGATCGGCGCGATATTGTTGCGGCGCTCGGCGACGGCGTCGTGCTGCACGGCGTATCCCTCCCTATCTTTACATCGTAAAGATCAGATAGCGCCGGTTGCCGCATCGGTCAAGCGAAATCTTTACACTGTCAATATTGCGTCATATAGCTTGCAAATGGCCAAGACCGATACCAAGAGCGAAACGGCGCGAAGCGCGCGTGCCCCCAGCAAGACAACGTCGACTGCGGCATCGCGCCCAAGGCGCGGCGCGGCGAGCGCGAAGACCGAGTCGCCGTACCATCACGGCGCCCTGCGCGAGGCGCTGCTCAAGGCCGCCGAACGGGTGCTGGAACGCGACGGGCTCGCCGGTCTCACATTGCGCGCGGTGGCGCGCGAGGCGGGCGTCTCGCATGCCGCGCCGACCCATCATTTCGGCGATCTCACCGGCCTGCTCAGCGAACTCGCGGCCGTGGGCTTCCGCCAGTTCAACGCCGCGATGGCCTCGTCGTCCGACGCCGCCACCACGCCGCTCGCGCGCGCGCTGGCGCGGCCGAAGGCCTATGTCGCCTATGCGCAGGCGCATCCCGGCATGTACGGCATCATGTTCCGCACCGAGCGGCTGGATTATTCGAGACCCTCGCTGCACGAGGCCGCCGAAGCCTCCTTCGCGGGCCTTGCCAACGCCATCGGCATGATGCGGCAGGAGCAGATCAGCGAAGACGCGCTGACGCTGAACCAGGGCGCCGCGATCGCGCGCGCCTGGTCGATGGTGCACGGTTTCACCATGCTGCTGCTCGATGGACGGCTCGCGGACATCCTCGGGCGGCTGCCCGAGGGGACGACGGCCGAACGCCTGCTGGAGGCGATGCTGACGGCGCCCATCAGCACGAAACTTCCCGTGTAGAGACTGTTGAGCCCGAAAACGCTCTAGCGCATCGTCGCCAGCTCGACGGCGCGGCCGCGCGTGCCGATGATCTTCACCTCGTCCTTGCCGCAGGCAAAGCCGCGGGCGAAATCGTCCGCAGCCTTGCGCGCAAGCTCGTTGGCGGTGGGATTGGCGATCGCATCGACATAGGCGACGTGACAGACCGGGCTCGGCGGCAGCCGGGTCACGACCAGCATGGCCTTGGTGTTGGGCCGGCCCTGCTTGTCGGGATCGGCGTTATCGGCGATGTGCCAGCGCTGGATGATCGCAAACGGCTTTGCGCCCACGGCGCGCCATTCGATCGTGGTCTCCGACGAATTGAACGGGGCGAACCAGACCTTAGCTGCCGGTTCCTCGGCCGCCGTCCTGCGATTGCGGCCGACCGAGACGATTTCGCGAAGATCGTCCTTGGCAATCAGCACCAGGAGGCCGTCCTTGCCCGGACAGATGCGCATGGTGCTGCCGTCGAGCTCGCTGGACTTGCCGATCTTGCGGCAATCCTTGGGCGCGGTCGAGGTGTATGTGCTGCCCACGGATTGGGCGGCGGCGCTGTTCAGGCCGATGCAGATCATCACGACAGCCAGGCCGATGCAGGTGACGTGGTTCATCATGAGGGCTTCGAGCGCAGGGAACTCCGTAGCATCAGACGTCTTCATTGTGGGCAAGGTTCAAACAGGTGTGCGATAGACCTGACAGCGGCGCGGAATCGTTCTAGAAGAGCGGCTTCGCTTGGGCTCTTCCAGCCTCGTTCGCGTCCTCCTTTACTTGATCATGTCAGCCATCTCCTCGCAAAAACCCTATCGCGTCGGCCGCTCCAAGACCGGGCTCGGCCTCTTCGCCACCAAGCCGATCAAGAAGGGCACCCGGATCATCCGCTATTTCGGACCGATCCTGGATTCGCGGATCCCCGAGCAGGACGACATCGAGAATAAGTACCTGTTCGAGCTCAATGGCCGCTGGACCATCGACGGTTCGGTGCGCAAGAACCTCGCCCGCTACATCAACCACTCCTGCCGGCCCAACGCCGAGTCCGACGTCCGGCCGCGCGAGCGCAAGGTCTTCATCCGCGCCATCAGGAACATCGAGCCGGGCGACGAGATCAATTACGATTACGGCACCGACTATTTCAAAGCCTATCTGAAGCCGATCGGTTGCAAGTGCGAGTCTTGCGAGAAGAAGCGCAAGAAGCTGCGCGCCGAGGCGCGGGCCGAGCGCGCCAAGGTGAAGGCGCGCACGGAGCGCAAGGCGCAGAAGGCGGGCGCGAAAACCGCGTCCGTGAAAAAGAAGAAGCTGAACGGCAAGCACTTTGCCGGCAAGGTCGGCCGCGCCAAGGCGTAGCCGAGGCGCGATGGCCGCGACTGATGCGCGGCCAAGCCCGGGCCTCAAGCCGCCACAACGCTCGCACTTCTCCGCAATCCCACATATTGCAGCTCGGCGAACACGCCGGTGGCGATCGCCTGCGCGACGACCATGAGCGCGCCGGCAAGATTCGGCGACACCGCGCCGGAGAGCAGCAGCGCAATGCTGCCGACGGTCCAGGCCGCATTGCCGATCATGACCAGCAGCACGAGCGCCTTCGCCACCGAGGCCCGTGATGCCAGCCAGCCGACCAGCGCGGCGTAGGCGATCAGGAACAGGCCGGTCTCACGCAGCAGCGCTTCGGGCAGGTTGAACAGAGCAGCGAACGCGCTCGCGCCGAAAGTGAAGCCGAGGGCGGCAACGCCGCTGAAGATGGCGTCGGCCAACAGGGCGCGGCGCAGGAAGGTGGAAGCATCGATCATCAGAGGTCTCCATGGTTGGGGTGGGCTCGGGGTGAAACTCAGTGCCATGCGCGCCACCAGGCGCGGAGCAGGCGAGCGAGGCGGAACGGACAAAGGCTCCTGCCGACGCCGTGCTCGAAGGCCGTGACCTGCGCGAGCACATAGTCGCCGGTCGAATGCACCAGCGGCTCCGGCATGTTGAGGCTGCGCGCCAGCATCCGCGTTGCGAAGGCCGTGGCCCAGGGAACAAGGTGGTCTGCGACGGTCCGGTAGAGCAGCAGCGCGATCATGGTCATCTCCTGTTGCAACCGAAGATGCGCCGGCCCGAGGGCCAATTCGATTACCTCGTGGGTAAGAAAGGCGCCTATTCAAGACCGTTCTAAATTGTTCGACGCTATTCGCGAGGTGCACAAAATCCCTTGAAAAACAAATGCTTCTACGTACATCGGTGTTCGTCACTGTTTGTTCTCATACGCTCCTAGCCATCCGATTTGTTGGCACTTTTGTTGGTATCTGTTGGTACCGGAAGAACAAACGTTCTTGGCAACTTTCGATATTCCGAATAACAGGAAATCCAAAGCAGATGGCACGCAACAAGGAGGAGCACGCCGCTCCCGAACAGATCAGGACCGATGTCGACTGCCGCGTCGCCCGACCGAAGTTCGAGAACGGCGCGTGGAGAGCCACCAAGATTTCGGACGTGACTGGCGGCGGTCTCTATCTCTTGATCGCGCCAGACCCGAACAGGCCGGGCAAGGCCGGCTCCAAGCTCTGGCGGATGGCCTATCGCTTTCACGGCAGGCAGAAGACCTACTCCATCGGGTCTTACGGAAACGGCAACGATGGCACCGTCTCGCTCGCCACAGCCCGCCAGAAACGTGACACCGCAAAGGCCCTGCTCGCACAAGACAGGCCGGTCGATCCCTCAATCGAAAAGCAATTCGAACGGCATCGCCAGGCAGCTGAACGCCCATTCGGCGCGTGGATCGACGAATGGCTTGCCGAGAAGAAAACCGAGAAGATCAAACGTGGCAGGCTTGTCACCGTGCGCAGTCCCGAAACCATCGCGCTACTCGAAAGATGGGCCGGCTACCTGAAGGATCGTTTCGGCAAGCTCTACCGGCCGGACATCAAGCGTCCTGACGTGCTTGCCTTCTTCCGGGCGATGCAGGCTGAGGGTAGGTTAGAGACCCGTGACCGGGTCCACAGTATCGGTGAGCAAGTCTGCGACTACGCCGACCTCGAAGGCGACGGCTACAATCCGTTCCGTGCCTGCAAGAAGCAACTCAGTGTCCACGTCTCGACGCCACGCCCTGGCGTCACTGAGCCGCAGGATGTGGTTCGTCTCTTCAGGCTAATCATGCCGCCTTGGGAGAAGACCAGATTTGGCGATGTGGTCGGTGATGCCCTCCGGGTCGATGCGTTGACGGTCCCTCGACCCGGCATGATCAACGACATGGAATGGACCGAAATCGATTGGGATGCCAAGCGCTGGACCATCCCGGCGGCAAAGATGAAAACCGGATGGGACCATGTCGTGCCGCTGTCGCGGCAAGCCTTCACGGTCCTACGGCGCGTGCAGCAGATCACCGGCAGTCGGCGCTACGTTTTCGCTTGTGCCAAAGACAGACCGCTGTCCAGCAGAACGCTCTGTCATCGGCTGCGAACGCTCGGCATCGACACCAAGACCGAACATTGCGCCCATGGCTTCCGCACCACGTTCTCGACCCTTTGCCATCATGAGGAGGTCAATGAAGCCAAGGCGTGGGACAGCGATGTCATCGAATTACAGTTGGCGCATCTCGAAAGCGACTCTGTAAAGGCGACTTACAAACGGCATGGACCGCTGGCATTGATCGGTTCACGCACCAAGCTGATGCAGCATTGGGCGGACCGGATCGACAGCTTTGCTGATCCAAAAAAGATTGTACCGATCGAGGTAACCTTTGAAAGATTGGCGAACTAGCTAGGTTAGAACGCATCTCTCATCCGCTCGGCTCGATGCGAGGGAGGCTCATATGATAGGCGTCGATCGAAGCGGCATCAACCATGGTCTGGCCCTCCATTTTGTAGGCGATGATTTTTCCCTTCTTGATGAGCCCGTAGGCCTTGGTTCGACCGAAACCGCCGCGCTCCAACGCCTTCTTCAACGGAATCAGAGTCCTTTTCTGATGGGGCCCGTCTGTCGTTGCCATTGAGACCTTCCTCGTGTTCGACTGGTCATCCTTGTCCGCCGCCCAGGTCGGGACCGACATCGCGGTTTGCGCACAAGCAAGGCCGTCATCGTGCTTTCGAGCAGCGCGCCTGTCATCCGCCTCTGTGAACTTGGTTTCGACAGCCAGATTCGCGATCGCAAGAGATGACGAATCTAACGGAAGAAGGCTCTGCGTCAATTCATGCAATCACAGCGTTGGCTCGTCATTCTAGTGAAAGCAAAGAAAGCTTCGAGCATTATGAGGTAACTGAAGGAGCCGAGCCTCATTGTGAGCCAGTGAAAAATAGGAGAAGAAGAGAGGAATCATTTTCCGGTGACTGGCTTTTTGCGTCATCTATTGGTGTGACCAATTTAGTTGAACGCGCATCAAATCGCCCCTTTGTTGCTTTAAGTTGCTCAAGCTTCGCCAATGATGAATCGAGATAGCGGACAACGATTACGTTGTGCGATGTGTAACTAAGTATGCATATTTGGCTCAGCACGCCGGTCGCTTGTCCGTATTCTCAAGCGAACGTTGCCGCAGTATCGCGAAACTCGGATCTAGAACGGGTTTGGTAGCGAAGAGCATGATCGAGATTTCGTCGATGTCCGTGCAAGGCCTTGAAACATCGAGAGCCAGACCGCCAGCCGCCGCGCGATGCAGGCTGTCGCGCGAATGCTTTTTGCATCACCTCGGGCAGGATTGACGCAACGAATCTTCATGCGCAGCTTTGAGAAATCGCCCCTGAATGGGCTTTTCAACCGATAGCCGTGCGCACATCTTGGAGACCGTTACATGCGACGGGCTTTGAGTTAGTCGACGTCGTGTCATTTTCCGCGGAGAGCGCATCATTGCATTTTAGAACGCAGTTCCGGCTTTGCCTATCGCTGCGAGGTTGGCGGAGAGAACGCAGTCGCCGTTGCGTGCGCGCTCATGTTCAACGACCTAGCCTGCGCATATACGTACATAATCGCTCTCGTTGGCGATCGATTGCATGACTTGCGGGACCGCGTGCGCCATTTTGGTAGGGCGGAGCATTATGTTCGAGCAGGTCCCCGCCGACATTCATGCGCCCGAGAACATCGAAGCAACCTTCCATGAGCGCACGGAGGTCAGCGACGCGCGAGGTCTGCAAGGGGAGCTGTTGACCGCACGCGTTGATCGCGTGATCAAGGGATTAATCAAGAATGACACTGTGAAGATCTTTTTGTATCAGGGCTGCCCCCGCGCTAGCGGGGGGCACGGCATCATTCTCGGCGATCTTCAGGGCGATCCGTTGCTCGGCCTCATGCTGATACCGAAGGACCAATCAGTCCGATGATGGCCAAAGCGGAGATGTGTCTTTGCCGCCTTTACATCAGCAATTGGGTCCAAAGCGGACGAGGCTGGCCGCCTCCAGTCCTCACTTTCGCTAGCGCTCCTCGTCAGGTAGGCATTCGGGACAACTGTCGCCGGTCTCATCAAGGGGCAAACTCCTGCCGGAGGATGTTGGCGAGCTATGGCGAACGCTCGGTCGCGACGTGAGGATCCGCGCGATCCAGGCTGCGAAGACGTGGCTCCGGATCGCATCGACCAGAGGCTCAGGGTTGCCGCGGAGGCACCTACCCAGTCCGCGAGCGTCGATACGTCGAGGTCGATGCCTTCACTCTGGTAGACGTCGCTCTGACGATTGAGCGGCAGGTGCAGGCCGTACTTGGCAAACAGAACATGGGCCAGCAGCTTGGGCCCTGCACGCCCGCGCGCAATCGGATGCGAGGGGGCCGGCGGCTGGTGATCGCTTCGCAGGCCCGGCAGACGAGCTTCTCGCGCACGTGCTGGATCACCTTCCACTGGCGCGGAACGAGCTCCAGCGTCTCGGTCACGTCTTCGCCGAGCTTGCGCAATCGGCTGTCGCCACAGCATGGGCAGGTCGCAGGTCGGATAGACAATGCGCTCCCGCGGCAAATGCTCCGGCAGCGGCCGGCGGGCTGGCTTGCGGCGCTCGAACGATGGCACCGCAATCTTCTCGGCTGCCATCTGCGCCGCGGTCTCAGATTGCGCCGCGTTCTCCTCCATGTCGGCGAGCTGTAGCTCGAGCTGGTCCAGCAATGTGCCTCGCTCGGAGGACTGTCCGAACCTCGTGCCGGAGCTTCTTGATCGTGAGTTTGAGCTTCTCGATCAGCAAAGTCCCCGCCTGGGCCTCGGCTTCCGCGGCCAAACGGGCCGCTTGCTCGGCGCGCAGCATCGCCTGCAGCGTGGTCACATCATCGGAAAGAGAATCATCAGCGCCCATCGCCGACCAGAGAATCGCAAGACCCGGTCTCTGTCCGAACCGCTGATCGTGCCACCGATTCAAATCCCAGCGATCAGCCTGGCCGCCTGCGCGGCCAGGTATGTTGCGGCATCCGCCAGTCGACGCCCTCCAGCAGGTAGCCGAGCTGGGCTGGGGTGATTGTCACCACGCCATCAGCCGACGACGGCCACAGGAAGCGGCCGCGCTCCAGCCGCTTGGCATAAAGTGACATGCCAAGTCCATCGTGCCAAAGGATCTTGATCAGCTTGCCGCTTTTGCCACGGAACACATAGAGGTCGCCGCCATGCGGGTCTCGCGTGAACGCTTCCTGTACCAACAAGCCCAGCGAGTTCATGCCGCGACGCATATCGGTGTGGCTGGTCGCAATCCACACCCGCACGCCCGACGCAATGGGGATCACCGAAGGCGTCCATCTGCCAGCGCCGCCACGGCGGCCTTCAGCGTCGCCGCGTCGACCGTACCCGTGATCCGCATCCGAGCCCCGGCAGCAAGCTCGATCTCGATGGACCCGCCGCTGCTGGCCGGTGCGACTGGACAAGGCGTCGGCCCTGATTCCGCGACCACCATCGCCGGTACGAAGCCAGGTTGATGGGCGGCATCCTTCGGCTCAGGCCGAAACGACAGTCGCCATCGCAGCAGCAATGAGCGCGAAACGCCATACCGCCGCGCCGTTGCCGCGACTTGGCGCGGCGCCTGAGCTCTCCAGGACGGTCTTGAGCTTCTTATCCTCGGACCAGCGCCGCCGCCGGCCCGTGTCCACCACCTCAAGCCGTTCGACTTGGGCACTGCGCCTATCACTGTCCATAAGGACAGTTCTCAACAACACGCCTCATTCGGCAAGGCGGCCTTCACCGGACGGATACTACGAATCCTGGCCGGCTCTGCCTCGATCGCGTCGGTGCGTTTCCGACACCGGGATGTTTGATCATGGCGACGGTGAGAGCAGGTGCCCGCTTATGATGCGAGGCTTGTCTGAACTGGAGATGCCTTTCGGCTTGGATGGCGCCGCGATGTCCAAGATCAATTGGAAGTCGGCCGTCGAGAGTCAGACACGATCTCCGGTCGGATTAGTCTGTTTGATCCACGAGGGCCACATCTCTGCCCCAAGTGCGGTCACCAGATTCCACTGAAAGAATCGATCGCGGCGCCTCTGCTTGAAGCCGAGCGACGCGTTGAGTGTGCCCTCGCGATGAAACTAGAGATCCAGTCTTATCGAATTCCCCATTGACACGTAACCGGTCCCGGCTGCTCGGATTTGCTCTCAACTGTAGTCGACAAATTTGAACCGGCGGCAAGTTCAAGTGCAGCACCACCATGAAGCCTTTGCAGGAGAACAAATACCCGACGAGGCCGGCGCGCTGGTGCTCCCTAGCGGAGCCGCGGCGGCGTCTCAGTTAATTGAAATACAGCGGTAATATGGGCCATCTCGTAATTGAATCTCGACAAATCTGCCGTCCATGTCCTTCCGAATTTGAGCTGAGGAGTGTCTAGGCAGGCTGAAGTTGCCGGCGCTGTGAACGATCAGACTGTTGACAATCTGCTTGAGCAAGACAGTTATATTCACTCTTCTGGTGTAACGTCGATCGCCGTCTGACGAGAGACTGTTGATCTCTTCCGCAAGACCGAGCAGCGACGTCCTTTGCTCCTCCCCCATTTTGTCGAGCAAGGCCGGGTGAGCTAAAAAGGCGAGAACGGTGGCCTCGAAATCCTTGTACGTCCAGGCGGAGCGGCTGCATGCGCTGTCGTTCAAAACCTGCTCGCACACCAGAACCTGCACGTTTGAGATCCGATGGAAGATGACCTCGCCACCGCAGTAGGCGCACGAGCACAAACCGCCGAAGATGTTAGCGAGGTCATTTCCTTTGCGCCCACGATGCGCCAGATTCTGTTGGCGTGCCGCCTGCGCAGTATCGAAAGTGGCCTTGTCTATTACTGCAGGGTAATAGCCGGCAATGGGAGGGCCGCTCGGGATACCCTTCTTATGACCTGCGGCGAAGGACTTCGGCTGGTATTCACCATAGGTCGCCCGGTTCCGGAGCATGGAGTCTATGGTGGTGTTGTCCCAGTTGAGCGATCCGGTGAAGGTCGGCACCTTTTCTTCGTCGAGATAATTCGCGATGGCGTAGCTGCCCATCCCGCCGATCGCGAGTTGGAAAATTTTTCGCACGGTTTCGGCCCGATCCGGGAGGTACACGAAAGACGACCGGTTTTGAGTGAGGCCAAGCCAACTTGGCGCCGCTGAGATCTTTTTGTTGCTCTCTTTAGACATAGTGATCCTAGATCCGAATGGCTGGCTGCGCCGTCTAAACGGACACTCGATTCGTCCCCAAGAGCAAATCGATTCCCGGCCTTCAGGTGCACTAGACGTGCATGTTCCCGACCTGGGGACCCATTCGTCGGCGAAGCACTCACGCAGCTGTGAGCGCTAGAATTGTAATAACTAACAATAGCTTAAACGAGAATTCCTCTCAAGAAGTTGCGTGATTTTTGTGCAACACCCGCCGGAAAACAAGCTTCATAGGCCCGTTTCGGAGCGTTCTCTTGTTGTGTGTGCATGGGGCATCGATCATGGTGACTGGGCGACGGAGGGGGGCATCCCGAGGTCGTCCCGTTTAGGTCATTTCGCTTAAGTCCCTCGCGTTCATGCGGGTGTGTCCGAAGACGCGAAGGAGCCCGGAGCGGTGATTTAGAGGGGGTTGGGGAATTGGCCGTCCGGTCAGTGACCTTCCCTGAAGAGCAACTTGGAGGTTTAACATGAAGTTGGTTAAGAGCCTTTTGCTCGGCTCAGCGGCGGGTCTGATCGCCGTGGGCGGAGCTCAAGCAGCCGATCTGCCCGTGAAGGCCAAGGCGGTCGAATACGTGAAGATCTGCTCGCTGTACGGCGCGGGCTTCTACTACATCCCGGGCACCGACACCTGCATCAAGCTGGGTGGTTATCTGCGCGCTGAAGTCGCGCTGAACACCAACTCG
>NZ_KB902810.1:0-57296 GCF_000379585.1 Bradyrhizobium sp. WSM2793
AATTCGCGGGGCGAGGGAGGCCAGAAGGAATGGTCGGCTCCCGGGAGATCACGGCATAAGCCGTCCAGCCATCGCGCAGGGAAGGCCGAGTGATCGGCCACACCTGTATGCTGCTGTGCGGTTCTTCCTGCGCGTGCTTTTCGCGCAGCAGACCGCGGGTGCCAGCCGGCACCCGGCCTTCCCTGCGCCCTCTTGGATTAGAGGGGAGCGAGACCAAGCAAAGCTCGGGCGAATGCGCCGCGAGGCCGAGAAGGCATGTCCGTGAGCTGAGCTGCGTGCCACAATCTCGAACTCGTAGGGTGGGCAAAGCGCAGCGTGCCCACGCCTTGTTGCTCATGGAGAGAGATCGTGGGCACGGCGCTACGCGCCTTTGCCCACCCTACGGCACTGCTGCGTGTGCGATTGAGCTGCGTGCCACAAACCAGATCTCGTAGGGTGGGCAAAGCGCAGCGTGCCCACGCCTTGTTGCTTATGGACGGAGATCGTGGGCACGGCGCTATGCGCCTTTGCCCACCCTACGGCACTGCAGCTGGGATATGCATTGGAGCATCGCGATGCCGCCCCTGGCTCCGTCATTGCGAGGAGCGCTTGCGACGAAGCAATCCAGAGTCTTTCGGAGGAATGATTCTGGATTGCTTCCGCCTTCGCCAAGGCTTCGGCGGACAAGTCGCTGCGCTCGCAATGACGGCGCAAAAAAAACGCGCCAAACAAAAGCCGCAGCTTCGGTTCTGACTCGGTCAGAACCGAAGCCGAAGCTGTCGACCGATCCGTGCTTACTGCTTGATCTTCCCGTCCTTGTCGAACTGAGAGACATAGGCCCAGAGATTGTTGATCTCGGTCTCGTTCTTGATGCCGGCGAACGCCATCTTGGTGCCGGGGATCTTGGCCTTGGGGTCCTTGATGTATTCCTTGAACACGGCCTCGTCCCAGGTGATGCCGGAATTCTTGTTCGCGTCCGAGTAGCTGTAGCCCTCAGCCGTGCCCGACTTGCGGCCGTTGAGACCGTTGAGCTCGGGGCCGACCTTGTTCTTGGCGCCTTCGCCGATCGCGTGGCAGGCCAGGCATTTGTTGAACGATGTCTTGCCGGCCGCGACATCCTGCGCCATCGCGGCGGGTGCGGTGGCAATGACGGTGAGGATCGTCAGCGCGCCGAAAGTCAGTTTTGTCATAAGTGTGCTCTTCGTCTCTTCCCGGGTCAGATGGAGGGTCGTGGTTTTGGCAGGTTCGATGCAAGTGGACAAGCCGCGAAACTTTGACAGGTTTCCTGATAGCAGACTTGCCCCAGAGAGAACTTGCGCTGCAACAAAGCAATGAGACCTTCGGAGGACCTACCCAAAGACGGCAAGACATGATTGATTTGCCGAAACAATTCCATCCGTCGGACGAAGGCTCCATAAAATGGCCATCATGATGCCCGCAAGCGACCAGGCCGTGCTCGCGCGGCGTGCCGAGATCGTTGCTGCATTGCGCGCGATCGTGCCCGGCGAGGGCGTGATCGATACGCCTGCGGAGATGCGGGCCTATGAATCCGACGGGCTGACGGCCTATCGGCAGCCGCCGATGGTCGTGGTGCTGCCCGATACGACCGAGCAGGTCTCCCTCATCCTGAAATATTGTGCAGGGCAAGGTATCAAGGTGGTGCCGCGCGGCTCCGGCACATCGCTCTCAGGCGGGGCGCTGCCGCTCGAAGACGGCGTGCTGCTGGGGCTCGGCAAGTTCAAGCGCATCCGCGAGATCGATTTCGACAATCGCGTCGTCGTCACCGAGCCCGGCGTCACCAACCTCGCCATCAGCCAGGCGGTCGCTCATGCCGGCTTCTATTACGCGCCCGACCCGTCCTCGCAGATCGCATGCTCGATCGGCGGCAATGTCGCGGAGAATTCCGGCGGCGTGCACTGCCTCAAATACGGCATGACCACCAACAACGTGCTCGGTTGCGAGATCGTGCTGATGAGCGGCGAGATCCTGCGCATCGGCGGCAAGGGGTGCGAGAACCCGGGCTACGATTTGATGGGCGTCATCACCGGCTCGGAAGGGCTGCTCGGCGTCATCACCGAGATCACGGTGCGCATCCTGCAGAAGCCGGAGACGGCGCGCGCGTTGATGGTCGGCTTCGCCGAGGTCGAGGCCGCCGGCGAATGCGTGGCGCGGATCATCGGCGCCGGCATCATTCCTGGCGGCATGGAGATGATGGACAAGCCCGCGATCCACGCCGCCGAGGCCTTCGTCCATGCCGGCTATCCGCTCGATGTCGAAGCGCTGCTCATCATCGAGCTCGACGGGCCCAAGATCGAGGTCGACGAGCTGATCACGCGCGTCGAGACCATCGCACGCGGCTGCGGCTCGGTAACGCTGCAGATCTCCAATTCGGAAGCCGAGCGCAATCTGTTCTGGGCCGGCCGCAAGGCTGCGTTCCCCGCCGTCGGCCGGATCTCGCCGGACTATCTCTGCATGGACGGCACAATTCCCCGCGGCGCGCTGCCGAAGGCGCTGGCGCGCATCCGCGAGCTCGGCGAAAAATACCAGCTCGGCTGCGCCAACGTGTTCCACGCCGGTGACGGCAATCTGCACCCGCTGATCCTGTACGATGCCAACAAGCCCGGCGAGATCGAGCGCGCCGAGGCCTTCGGCGCCGATATCCTGCGCGCCTGCGTCGAGTTCGGCGGCGTGCTCACCGGCGAGCACGGCGTCGGCATCGAGAAGCGCGACCTGATGCCCGACATGTTCAGCGAGATCGACCTCAACCAGCAGCAGCGGCTGAAATGCGCCTTCGATTCGCAAGGCCTGCTCAATCCCGGAAAAGTGTTTCCGACTCTGCACCGCTGCGCCGAGCTCGGCCGCATGCATGTGCATGCCGGCAAGCTGGCGTTTCCGGATCTCCCGCGGTTCTAGCGTCGGTCGCTGCGCCTTCGCTGCAACCGCCAAATTTGCTTTCCGTTCTAAACTTGGATACCGGCTCAGTCGTGGATACGCTTAAGGTCAGAGACGCCAAAGACGTCGAAGAGGTGGTGCGCGCGGCGATTGCCAATGAGCAGCCGCTCGAGATTATCGGTCACGGCTCCAAGCGCGGCATCGGTCATGCCATGGCGACCAATGCCGTGCTTGACCTCTCCGCGCTGAACGCCGTCACCTCCTACGAGCCGAACGAGCTGATCATCACGCTCCAGGCCGGCGCGCCGCTGGCCGATGTGCTGGCGCTGATCGATACCAAGAACCAGCAATTCGCGTTCGAGCCTGTCAACACCGCGCCGCTGCTCGGCACGCCCGCGCTCGGGACCATCGGCGGCATGATCGCGGCTGGGCTGGCCGGGCCGCGGCGGATCAGGGCGGGCGGGGCGCGCGACCATTTGCTCGGGGCGCACGCCGTCTCGGGCTTCGGCGACAGCTTCAAGACCGGCGGCAAGGTGGTGAAGAACGTCACCGGCTACGACCTCTGCAAGCTGCTCGCGGGGTCCTGGGGCACGCTGTCCGTCATGACCGAGGTCACGCTGAAGGTGATGCCCAAGCCCGAGGCCGAGCGGACGCTGCTGCTGCGCGGGTTAGATGATGCCGCCGCCAACAAGGCGATGACCGCGGCGCTCGGCTCGCCCTTCGACGTTTCCGGTGCCGCGCATCTGCCGAAATCGGCGTTCCGGGCCAAGACCGACGGGCTTGGTGATCTCGCAGGCCAGGACGAGGCGCTGACTGTGCTGCGGCTCGAGGGCATCACGGCCTCGGCCGCCCACCGCGCCAACTCGCTGCGGGAATTGCTGACGCCGTTCGGAACCGCGATGCTGATCGAGGACGCGGCGTCTGCCGCGCTGTGGGCCACGATCCGCGACGTGCTGCCGTTCGCGGCCGGTGGCGCGCTCGGCGCCTGGCCGGTCTGGCGGATCGTCTGCCCGCCGGCCTCAGGCGCTGCGCTCGGCTCGCAATTGGCGCGCGAGACCGGCGGCGACGTGATCTATGATTGGGGCGGCGGTCTGATTTGGGCGGCATTGCCGCCAAAGGGCGACGCGCATGCTCCGGCTGTTCGGATGCGTGCCAACGCCGTCGGCGGTCACGCCACGCTGATCCGGGCGGCCGAGGACGTCAGGCGCGAGGTCGACGTCTTTCATCCGCAGGCGCCGGGCATTGCCGCCCTGAGCGAGCGGGTGCGCGCCAGTTTCGATCCAAAGGCCGTTCTCAACCGGGGCCGCTTGAGCCGAGGCGCTGTGGCATGAAGACCGAATTCTCACTCGCCCAGCTTGCCGATCCCGACATCGCGGAAGCGGACAAGATCCTGCGCGCCTGCGTCCATTGCGGCTTCTGCACCGCAACCTGTCCGACCTATGTGCTGCTCGGTGACGAGCTCGATAGTCCGCGCGGCCGCATCTACCTGATCAAGGAGATGCTGGAGAAGGACCAGGCGCCGACGGCGGAGGTGGTCAAGCACGTCGACCGCTGCCTGTCGTGCCTGGCCTGCATGACGACTTGCCCCTCAGGGGTGAACTACATGCATCTCGTCGACCAGGCCCGGGTCAGGATCGAGCAGCGTTATGAGCGGCCCCTGGCTGAGCGGCTGCTGCGCCAGGTGCTGGCCTTCGTCCTGCCCGACCCGCAGCGTTTTCGCATCAGCATGGTGCTGGCGCGGCTGGCCCGTCCGCTTGCCGTTTTCCTGCCGACGCCGCGGCCCTCGGCGACGCCCGGCCTGATCCAGCGCATCAAGGCGATGCTGGCGCTGGCCCCGCACCGGCTGCCGCCGCCGGGCCCCGCCGCGGGCAGCGTGTTCGCGGCGCTCGGCAAGAAGCGCGGCCGGGTCGCGCTGCTCCAGGGCTGCGCCCAGCAGGTCCTGGCGCCGCGCATCAACCAGGCGGCCATCAGTCTTCTCACCCGCCACGGCGTTGAGGTTGTCCTGGTCCGGGACGAGCAGTGCTGCGGCGCGCTGACCCATCACCTCGGCGACGATCAGGATGCATTGGCGCGGGCGCGAGCCAACGTTGCGGCTTGGCGGAAGGAAGCGGCCGGCGAGGGGCTCGACGCCATCCTGGTGACGGCGTCCGGCTGCGGCACAGTAATCAAGGACTACGGCTATCTGCTGCGCGAGGATGCTGCGTTCGCCGCCGATGCGGCGAGGGTGTCCGCGCTCGCCAAGGACATCACCGAATACATCGCCGGCCTCGCACTCGAGCCGACTGCGCGACATGACAACATCGTCGTCGCCTATCACTCGGCGTGTTCGTTGCAACATGGGCAGAAAATCACGGGCCTTCCGAAAGAATTGCTTTCCAAGAATGGATTCGTGGTGAAAGATGTACCCGAGAGCCATTTGTGTTGCGGCTCGGCGGGGACCTACAACATTCTCCAGCCCGAGCTTGCGGGCCGGTTGCGCGATCGCAAGGTCGCCAACATCGCAAGCGTCAAGCCGGACATGATTGCCGCGGGCAATATCGGCTGCATGGTGCAGATTGCCAGTGGCACGTCAGTTCCGGTCGTACACACGATTGAGCTTCTCGATTGGGCTACGGGCGGGTCGCGGCCGGCATTGAACGCGCAAGTTTGAGCTTTCAAGCCTGAGCTTTCCTCCGGAGGCGACGGTAGAACGACGCCCGATCGACCATTGTTCGTCGGCAACAGGAGGACCACGATGGCGAAAGCGAAGAAGAAAAAAAGCAAGAAGGCCAAAAAGGCGAAGAAGGCTGTAGCGGCGAAGAAGTCCGCGAAGAAGTCTGCCAAGAAATCCACGAAGAAAGCTGCCAGGAAAACTGCCAAGAAAGCTGGCAAGAAAGCTGGCAAGAAAGCTTCGAAGAAGGCCGCCAAGAAGGCTGTGAAGAAGACAGCCAAGAAAGCAGCCAAGCCGGCTGCACCGAAGAAGGCCGCGAAGAAAGCGGCACCGAAGAAGGCGAAGGCAGCGCCCGCGCCGAAGCCGTCAGCGCCGGCGCCAGCTCCGGCTCCCGAGCCGGCCGCCGAGACGAGCTGGGCGATGCCTTCGTCTTCTGCGGAAGCGGCACCGGCCGAGGGGCAAAGCTAGCTCCCGTCCTGCGACCGCGATCGCCAACAGGGAAGGCCGCTGCGGTGACGCTGCGGCCTTTTTGCATCGCCGCAAGTACCTCCCGAAGCCGTCTCTTCCCCCCGCCAGCCTGATTCGTAGCCCGGTTGCCACGCTAGCTGCCTTCCCCGTACTTGCACGGTCCCTTCGTGCACTTTGGAATGCAAATAATGTGATCGAGAAGACACACAGGGCGATAACCTTTCGTGGAATCGTCAAAACGCCCAAAAAGTCGGCAGATGCCCGTGATTTTTGCTTCACGGTCCCCATCCCTCAATCCAGATTGTCGCAGTAACGCAATTTTGCAGACAAGTCGTTTGCCCCGGGGGGCTTCCGGGATCCGACTGGGTAAGAACTGACGATGGGGATCGAAATGAAGAAAGTGGCTTTGTTGGCAACGGCGCTGGCAATGGTGACAACGGGTTCGGCTTTCGCGGCAGACTTGCGCGTGAAGGCATTGAAGGCCCCGCCGCCGCCCGCCTTCGACCCCTGGGATATCGCCTTCGGCGGCGCGATCATGAGCAACTACGTCTTCCGCGGTATCACCCAGTCGAACAACAAGCCGTCGGTCGCGGCTTATTTCGAGCCGCGCTACAACGTCACCAAGGACCTGCAGCTCTATGTCGGCGTCGCCGGTGAGAGCATCTCCTTCCCGAACCGCGCCGCGGCCGAGATCGACATCTACGGCGGTATCCGCCCGACCTTCGGTGCCTTCGCCTTCGACATCGGCGTCTGGGGTTACCTGTATCCGGGTGGGACCTGCTATTACGGCGCCGGCTTCGATACCGCCGGCAATCCGCTCAGCGCAGAATGCGCGGCCAACGCGTTGGCGAACGGAAACGTCATGAAGAAGGACGTCAGCTTCTTCGAAGTCTACGGCAAGATGACCTACACGGTGAACGACAACTGGGCGTTCGGCATCAACGAGTTCTATTCGCCGAACTTCCTCAACACCGGCGCCTGGGGCAACTACACCTCGGTCACGGCCAAGTGGACGGCGCCGAGCACGACGTTCGGTTCGAGCGGCGTCGGCATGTATGTGTCGGGCGAATTCGGCCGTCAGTGGTTCGGCACCTCCGACTCGTTCTACGGCACCGGCATCGCCAGCCCGCTCGGCGGCGGCCCGTTCCCGAACGGCATCAAATACGCTGACTACAACACCTGGAACGTCGGCGTCGGCTTCACCTACAAGGTGATGACCCTGGATCTCCGTTACTCCGACACTGACCTCTCGAAGGCTAACTGCAACGCCTTCACCAGCGACAACACCGCCACCTTCAGCAGCAGCTACAGCAGCATCAATCCGTCGGGCGTCGGCTCCAAGTGGTGCGGCGCGACCGGCATCGCCAAGCTCTCGTTCGACCTGACGGCGATGACCAACCTGAAGTAAGTTTGTTCCCGAGACCATCTACGAGGGCGGCAGAGCAATCTGCCGCCCTTTTGCTTTGGGCCCGCGGGCCCGCCCTGGTAGTTCGAGATGCCGGCCGGCCCCTCAGCGCGCTGCGGTCGGCTCCGCCCGGGCCGGCTCGCCGGCTTTACCGAGGACGTGGATCTCGCCGTCCTCCACCAACGCCACCTTCCGGGTGTGGAAGGCGTCGAGCGTCGAACGGTGACCGATCGAGACGATGGTGGCCTGCGGCAGCTTCTCCGTCAGCAGCCGATAGAGCCGGTCCTCGGACGGCTCGTCCAGCGAGGCGGTCGCCTCGTCGAGGAAGAGATAGTCCGGCATGTGCAGCAGCGCACGAGCAAGCCCAAGGCGTTGCTGTTCGCCGAGCGACAATGTCCGGTTCCAGTGGCCGTGCTCGTCGAGCCGGTCCGCCAGTCGCGGCAGGCCGACGGCAATCAAGGCGTCGCGGATCTTCTCGGGCTGGACCGAGCCGTGCTCGGTCGGGTAGATGACGGCGTCGCCAAGCGCGCCGATCGGGAAATACGGCCGCTGCGGCAGCATCATCAGCTTCGACGTCTCGGGAATGGCGATCGTGCCGGTGCCGAACGGCCAGACGCCGGCGATGGCCCGGAACAGTGTCGACTTGCCGGAGCCCGACGGGCCGGTCACCAGCACCCGCTCCGACGGCTGGATCGTGAAGGCATCGGCTGCGATCAGAGGCGCGCCGTTCGGCAGTTTGACGAGCAATTGCTCGAGCGCGATGGCCTTGCCGTTCGCTGGTGCGATGTCGATGGTCGGTTCGAGCGCTGCGCCGTAGGCGGCGGAGCTGACCGACATCTCGAAGCCATCGAGGCGGGCGATCACCGCGCGCCACTCCGCGAGCGAGCGATAGGCGGTGACGAAGAAGGACAGCGCATCCTGCACGCTGCCGAACGCCGAGCCGGTCTGCATCATGTCGCCGAGCTGGATGCGCTTGGCGAAGTAGGCAGGCGCCACCACCACATAGGGAAAGAGCGTCGCGGCCTGACCGTAGCTTGCCGTGAAGGCGGTCAGGCGCTTGGTCCGGCCCATGATCTCGTACCAGTTGCCGATGACGAAGCCGAAGCGCCGCAGCAGATGCCCTCGCTCCGCGTTCTCGCCTTTCAAAAGGGCGATCTGCTCGGAATTTTCGCGCACGCGGATCAGGTTGAAGCGGAAGTCGGCCTCAAAGCGCTGCTGCTCGAAATTGAGATTGATGAGCGGGGCGCCGATCCAGTGGGTCAGCGCGGTACCCAGAATAGCGTAGGCCAGGGCGCACCAGACCAGAAAACCGGGCACGAGGATATCGGTGCCGTAAATGTACAAGGGGGCCTTGTAGGACAGGCCCCAGAGGATGACCACGAACGAGGCCAGCGTCACGATCGACGACAACAGGCCGAGGCCGATGGTCAGCGTTTGCTCGACGAAATTCTTGACGTCCTCGGTGATGCGCTGGTCCGGATTGTCGGCGGCATCGCCCTTGAGCTGCATGCGGTAATGCGTGGCGCCCTCGAGCCATTCGCCGAGATAGTGTTGCGTCAGCCATTGCCGCCAGCGGATCTGGAGCCACTGGTTCAGGTAGAGCTTGTAGACGGCCAGCGCGACGAAGGTGAAGGCAAGCCCAAGGAAGATCCAGACCTCCTTGACGAATTCGGGCAGATCGTAGGCCTGCAATGCGCTGTAGAACCGGTTCTGCCATTGATTGAGCAGCACATTGATCGCGACCAGCACCAGCTCCATCGCGACGACGACGGCGAGCAGGCCGCGGCCGGCCCATTTGTCTTCCGACCGGAAATAGGGGACGGCGATTCGCCAGACGATCGCGAGCGTGGCGCTGATGTTCTTCACAGAGCGGGGTCTCCTGGGGGGATGTGCACAAATGCCCTGAGCCAACCACTTGAGGCAATGGCGAAAAGCGGCGCGCTTAGACTAAAGTCGCAAGGTCTGCAATTTGCGTTGTCTTGTCGCACCCCGCAACCCTAGCATGGGGTTCGACGGCGCGGGGTAGGGGTGCTCGAGGATTTCGCGAGCTTGTGAGCGGGACGGGAACCGCCGCATTCGCGAGGAATTCGCGTCCAGCTCGGGGGTTATCGCTTCCAGCGTCAAGCAGGATCGGCTCTCCACGCGGGCCGTCTGCCGCAAACATGCGTGGGGAGGAAGACCATGTGGAATCAAGTCTATGATCCGCTGAACAGCCCGGTGCTGTCGACGATTGCGGCGGCGGTGCCCGTTGTCACGCTGCTGGTTCTGATCGCGAGCGGCCGCGTCCAGGCGCATATCGCGGCGGTCATCGCCGTGATCGTGGCCAATCTGATCACGATCTTCGTCTTCACCATGCCGGCGAACATGTCGATCCGCGCCTCGGTGCTGGGCATCGTCACCGGCTTTTTCCCGATCGGCTGGATCGTCCTCAACGTCATCTTCCTCTATCAGGTGACAGTGAGCACGGGACGCTTCGAATTGCTCAAGCGCGCCATCGGCGGCGTCACCGAGGACCGGCGGCTGCAATTGCTGCTGATCGCGTTCTCCTTCGGCGCGTTCTTCGAGGGCGCCTCGGGCTTCGGCACGCCGGTCGCCATCACCGGTGCCGTGCTGATCGGCCTCGGCTTCTCGCCGCTCGCGGCGTCCGGCCTGTCGCTGATCGCCAACACCGCGCCGGTCGCCTATGGCGCGCTGGGCACGCCGATCCAGGGCCTTGCCTCGGTCACCGGGCTCGATCCCTACATCCTCGGCGCGATGGTCGGCCGGCAATTGCCGGTCTTCTCGCTGATCGTGCCGTTCTGGGTGGTGTGGGCGTTCGCGGGCTGGAGGGGCATGAAGGATGTCTGGCCGGCGATCCTGGTCACCGGCGTGTCGTTCGCGATTCCGCAATTCGTGATCTCGAACTTCATCAACCCCTGGATCGTCGACATCGGTGCGTCGCTGATCTCGATGGGCGCGCTGATTCTGTTCCTCAAGGTCTGGCAGCCCAGGCAGCTCTGGCTGTCGCCGGCGCTGCGCGGCCGCGATGAATCGGCAGCCACCATGGCGGCGGCCAAACCGCTCGACAAGACGCCGCTGACGCAGAGCGAACTGTTCGGCGCGCTGCTGCCGTGGATCATCGTCTGCATCGTGATGCTGATCTGGGGCAACGGGGCGTTCAAGGCCTGGGCGAATTCGATCTTTGTCTGGAACTATCCCGTGCCCGAGCTGCACCAGATGATCAACAAGATGCCGCCTGTCGCGCCAGCGCCGACGAAAGAGAGCGCGGTGTTCGGCTTCACCTACCTGTCCTTCACCGGCACCGGCATGCTGATCGCGGCGATCATCTCCGGTGTCCTGATGGGCGTCGGTCCCGGCAAGCTCGTAACCGAGTACGGCCGCACCATCCGGCTCTGCGCGATCTCGCTGATCACGATCTCGGCGATGCTGGCGATCGGCACCTTGACGCGGCTCTCCGGCGTCGACGCGACGCTCGGCCTCGCCTTCGCCGCAACCGGCGTGCTCTATCCCTTCTTCGGCACGCTGCTCGGCTGGCTGGGCGTGGCGCTGACGGGGTCGGACACCGCCTCCAACGTGCTGTTCGGAAACCTGCAGAAGATCACCTCCGAGCAGCTCGGCCTGTCGCCGGTCCTGATGGCCGCGGCGAACTCGTCCGGCGGCGTGATGGGCAAGATGATCGACGCGCAGTCGATCGTGGTCGCCTCCACTGCCACCAACTGGTACGGCCACGAGGGCACGATCCTGCGCTTCGTGTTCTGGCACTCGATCGTGCTGGCCTGTCTCGTCGGCGTGCTCGTGACGTTGCAGGCCTATGTCTGGCCGTTCACGGCAATGGTCCTGAAGTAGCAGGCCAACTCCGGCTCGAACGCAAATCCCCGCGAGGTTCCGCCCCGCGGGGATTTTTGCGTCCAATCAAATCTCATCGCGCTCCAGGTGGCGCGAATCTTCTCAATGGCGCCGCCGTCTTATAGAAGGTGCGGCAAATCAGGTCGGACGAGAGGTCTCATGGTTTCGCTCAAGCGATTGGTGTGTGCTTCGGTTGCAATGCTCGCGATGTCCATTGTCGCGCGTGCCGAGGACGGCTTCCCGTTCGGCACCGAGATGACGCTGGAAGCGCTGCCGCAAGCAGGCTCGAAGCGAATTCCGAACATCGAGATCGGCGACCATGGCGAGGTCGTGCTCGAGCTCTGGTGCAAGGGCGGCAAGGGCCAGTTCTCGGTCGCTGGCAACACCGTGATCTTCGTCCCCGGCCAGATCCAGGATCGCTCCTGCCCGGCGGCAAGGGCGCAGGCCGACGACGATCTGGTCGCGGCACTGAGCAGTGTCGAGACCTGGAAGCGTCAGGGCGACGTGCTGACGCTGATCGGCCCCAAGCCGCTGCGTTTTCGTACGACGGGGAATTAGCTCCGCTCTCGTGTCCCGGACGCGCTGCAGCGTGCAACGCTGCTGCGCAGAGCCGGGACCCAGACTCGATCGGCGACTGCGCGGGGCCTCTGGGCCCCGGCTCTGCAGCGCATCACTGACGTGCTGCGCAGCGTCCGGGGCACGAAAGCCTACTTCCACACCGATTTGTCGGCATCCCAGCGCTGGCCCCTAAGCTCCTTGGCGAGCGCCTCGACCGAACCGTTGTCGTCGGGCTGCTCGCCTTCCTCGTCGACCGAGGTGTCGTCGGAGAGATTGAGCTTGGCGCCGCTGCTCTCGTCGGCGGTCGTCGTCGCGGGGCTGCCGATCCAGAGCATGAGCTTGTCGGTCGTGCCCGGCTTGTCGGGCGAGACGAGTCCTGCGACCTCGATCGTGTCGGTGAGATCGAGCGCGGGGAAATCCGGGTTCGGCCGCTTGAAGACCAGCTTCAGCTTGCCCGTGGCGGGGTTGAAGCTCTGCGAGACCGGCTTTGCCGCGAGCGTCCGGCTCAAAACGTTCGAGACGGCGGCCGCGAGCTTGTCCTTGCTGATCTTGTCGCCGTCGCGCCAGTCGGCCGCGGCGAAGCGGATGGTGCGGTCCATCTCGGTCATGCCCGCGGTCCAGCCCGCGGCGGTGACGCCCGGCGTCGCCTTGAATTTCGCCAGCAGCGCGCCAGCGCGCTCGGGATCGACCGACATGTTGATGGTCTGCTCGCCTGCGCGCAGGGCATCGCAGCCGACCGTGAGGCTCGCCAGCGTCACCTCGACCGCCTGGCCCTTCAGGCTCTTCAGGAAGTCGGTTGCAGCGTCGAGCTTGACCTTGACCGCGATCGCCTCCGGCGAGACGTCGGTGAAATCCTTCGGCTGCGGCGTGATGCCGTCGTCGGAGGTCTGGTTGTCCTGAAATTCCTTTTCGCTGAGATCGGAATTGTCGGGCGAGGTCACCTCGGTCACCACCTGGCCGACGCTGATCTGGCCGCGGAATTCGAAAGTGTCGCCGCTCTGCTTGCGCAGCAGCTTGACGCTGACCGGCGACTTCTCGCTGATGCTCTGCGTGGTGCCGGTCAGGGTCTGGCCCGCGACCTGGAGATTGACGACGAAGCGGTCCTTGCGGTCGGAATTCTTTGCGACGGGATAGCAGACGTCGAGCACGGCCGCCGTCACCGTCTTGCCCTGGCGCGTCTCCTTCAGGATCACGTCGGCATTGCCGTCCATCAGCCCGTCGATCGAGGTGAAATAGCGCGTCTCCGGACCGCCGGGCATCGTGGCCTTCGGCGACAGCTTCATCTGGGCGGAGGCGGGATGCGGAGAAGCTGCAAGCAGAGCCGCCAAAACGGCTGTCGAACAAACCAGAAGCGCACGCATCGATGAAATCCTCGCGCAACGGGCATGATCCGGAAAGGTGTGAAGCGGTTTTCCGAGAGGATCATGCCCAAACAATTCGAATCGGCGCGTCACCGTAGTGGGTTTTGGCCGACGGTTGAATCGGAAAGCGGAGGGGCAGGGTCGGCAAAAAAGAAGGCCGCCCGGAGGCGGCCTTCGCAACACTGTAACGGAACGGAGGCTTAGAAGCCGCCCATGCCGCCGCCGGCGGGCATCGCGGGCGGGGCTTCCTTCTTCGGCGTTTCGGCGACCATGGCCTCGGTGGTGACCAGCAGGCCGGCCACGGAGGAGGCGTCCTGGAGCGCGGTGCGCACCACCTTGGCGGGATCGATGATGCCCTTCTCGACCATGTCGACATAGTCCTCGTTCTGGGCGTCGAAGCCGAAGGTCTCGGACTTGTTCTCCAGGATCTTGCCGACGACGATCGAGCCTTCCACGCCCGCGTTCTCGGAGATTTGGCGGATCGGAGCTTCCAGCGCCTTCAGCACGATGTTGATGCCGGCCTGGACGTCGGCATTGGCGTTGGTGAGACGGCCCACCGCCTTCTTGGCGCGCAGCAGCGCGACGCCGCCGCCGGGGACGATGCCTTCCTGCACCGCGGCGCGGGTGGCGTTGAGGGCGTCCTCGACGCGGTCCTTCTTCTCCTTGACCTCGATCTCGGTGGCGCCGCCGACGCGGATCACCGCGACGCCGCCGGCCAGCTTGGCGAGGCGCTCCTGGAGCTTCTCACGGTCGTAGTCCGAGGTGGTCTCCTCGATCTGCGCCTTGATCTGGCCGACACGGGCCTCGATATCCGGCTTCTTGCCGGCGCCCTTCACGATCGTGGTGTTCTCCTTGTCGATCACGACCTTGCCGGCGCGGCCCAGCATCTTCACCGTGACGTTCTCGAGCTTCATGCCGAGGTCCTCGGAAATGAGCTGGCCGCCGGTGAGGATGGCGAGGTCCTCGAGCATTGCCTTGCGGCGATCGCCGAAGCCCGGCGCCTTGACGGCGGCGACCTTGAGGCCGCCGCGGAGGCGGTTGACGACCAGGGTGGCCAGCGCCTCGCCCTCGACGTCCTCGGCGATGATGACGAGCGGCTTGCCCGACTGCACCACGGCTTCCAGCACCGGAAGCATGGCCTGCAGGCCCGAGAGCTTCTTCTCGTGCAGGAGGATGTAGGCATCCTCGAGTTCGGCGGTCATCTTCTCGGGGTTGGTGACGAAGTAGGGGCTGAGATAGCCGCGGTCGAACTTCATGCCCTCGACGATGTCGACTTCGGTGTCGAGCGACTTGTTCTCTTCGACGGTGATGACGCCTTCGTTGCCGACCTTCTGCATCGCCTGGGCGATCATCTTGCCGATGGCGGCATCGCCGTTGGCGGAGATGGTGCCGACCTGGGCGACCTCGGAGGAGGCGGCGACCGGCTTGGCGCGCTTCTCGATGTCCTTGATGACCGCAGCAACCGCGCTGTCGATGCCGCGCTTGAGGTCCATCGGGTTCATGCCGGCGGCAACGGCCTTGGCGCCTTCGCGCACGATGGCCTGGGCCAGCACGGTTGCGGTGGTGGTGCCGTCACCGGCGAGGTCGTTGGTCTTGGAGGCGACCTCACGCACCATCTGGGCGCCCATGTTCTCGAACTTGTCCTCGAGCTCGATCTCCTTGGCGACGGTGACGCCGTCCTTGGTGATGCGGGGTGCGCCGAAGCTCTTCTCGATGACGACGTTGCGGCCCTTCGGGCCGAGCGTCACCTTGACGGCGTTGGCAAGAACGTCGACGCCGCGCAGCATGCGATCGCGCGCGTCTCCGGAAAACTTGACGTCTTTGGCAGCCATTTTAGCAATCCCTCGTGTGTGGTGATGTGTCTGCCGCTCGCCCGTCGCATCAATTCCGGGATTCGTGGACCGAACCCGGCGGAATGATGGATGCCCGGATCGCCTGGATCCGGGCATGACATTCAGCGGCTGTTCAGGCGGATGGCCTTAGGCCAGTACGCCCATGATGTCCGACTCCTTCATGATCAGGAGCTCTTCGTTGTCGATCTTGACCTCGGTGCCCGACCATTTGCCGAACAGCACGCGGTCGCCGACCTTGAGGTCGATCGGGGTCAGCTTGCCGGTCTCGTCACGGCCGCCGGGGCCGACGGCGACGACCTCGCCCTGGGACGGCTTTTCCTTGGCGCTGTCCGGAATGATGATGCCGCCCTTGGTCTTTTCCTCGGCGTCGATACGTTTGACCACGACACGGTCATGCAGCGGACGAAATTTGGATTTAGCCATGACGTTTCCCTTTGGAGGCTCGCTTCGGAAGTAGTGAAGTGGGTGGGGCGGCGCTTCCGTCCGCCCCCTATCCCGAGGATCGAACGGCGTGCTTAGCAATCGGGCTTTCCGAGTGCTAATAGTGGGCCCGGAAATATGGCTTGGCCGCGATCCTGTCAAGCAAAGGTGGTTAAGCGATTGGTGAGGCGGATATAGGATGGTGGCACTGGAAACTTGTTCGGGGCGCCGACGTATTAAAGGACGTCATTGCTCCGGCAGCGGTTTTGCGCTTGGCTGCAGGAGGGGTGCGGCCATGGTCTTGTTCGGGGGAATGCCATGATCAGTTCAGCTCACGCGCGCACGGTTGCCAATCTGGCCGCCGCCTCTTGTCTGGCGCTGCTGCTGGGCGCCTGCGGCGGCGGCATGAGCCTGCCGTCCTTCTCGTCGTCCTCGCCGCCGCCCGAAGCCGAGCCGGGCGTCGCGCCCGAAATGCCTGCGACCATTCGCGCCGACGAGATCGTCGGCCGCTGGGGCCTCGCCTCGTTCCAGAACCCGGCCGACCGCGCCCGCACCGAGGCTGCCGCCCGGGCCCAGTGCAAAAATCCCTACGTGATCACCGCCGGCTCCTCCGGCGGCGTGATCATGCATCTGGCCGACCAGGCGACGCCGCAGGAGCTGCGGCTGAAGGGCTCGCCGAGCGGCAAGAACTACATCGGACCGGCCGGTCCGACCCCCGGCGAGCAGGACCGCGAAATCATCTCCTTCGACGGCCGCGTCCTGATCACCCGCTTCATCGACAAGGACGCCGCCACCCGCTACGGCAACATGGTCTACGTCCGCTGCGCGCCGCGGGCGTAGCTTCTCGCCTACGTCATGCTCCGCGACAGCGGGGCATCCAGTACGCCGCGGCTTCTCGGTTCAATCACTGCTGCCTCTGGAATACTGGATCGTCCGGTCAAGCCGGACGATGACAGCGGAGAGGATGGTCCCAAAAAGCAAAAACGCCGGCCAAAGGCCGGCGTTTTGTTTTTCTCTATCTGGCGTCCGCTCAGTCGAACAGCGCGTCGATGTCGTCCTGCGAGGCGTGGCCGACGTCGCCGGCGAGCTTGGGGCCGTTGAGAAGCTTGTCGTCCTCGCTGCGATTGTCGACCGGCGGCACGACGTGGGACTTGATGGCGTCGACGCCGCCCCAGATCTCCATCATCGCATTGATGTGCTGCTCGATGAACTTCATCGTGGTCATGACCTTGCTGATGCGCTGGCCGGTCAGGTCCTGGAAGTTGCAGGCCTCGAAGATCGAGATGACGCGTTCCTGAATGTCGTCGGCGAGCCGCTTCTGCTGGTCGATCGAGTCCACCTTGGACATTGCGCTGGCGGCCTGGTCGATCGATTCCGCGGCTTCGAGGATCTGCTGGGTCGCCTGCTCGGTGCCGCCGACCACCGCGCCGAGCTCGCCATTGACCTTGGCCATTTCGCCGCCGTCAAAGCTCTTGCCGTGCAGCGTTGCGATTTCGCGCTTGGTGCGGTCGATGGCGTCATGGATGAGGTCGAGCTCGACCTTCAGCTTTTCGCACTGCTCGATCTGGGCCCGATAGGTTTCGAGCATGGTACGAGCCTCGGAGAGCTCGTGGGCGGTGGAGGCGTCGATCGCCGCCATGGCTGCGCTGCCGGACAAGGGCAAGGGCGCAGCGCCTTTCGCCATCTGTGCACGGATCGCACGTAGCTCGGCCATGATCTCGCTATGCATCGGGATTGCCTCTTCGGTTACGTCCAAAATCGGCATCTCGCCACCAGCGATATCCTCGACGCGAAAACGTTTGCGGTGAACAGCCATCAGGATACTCCCCCCACCTCACTCACGCGTCTTTGTAGGCAGAAGCGATTTAACACGAAGTTCACGGCAGGAACTGTTGTGCGGCTGCGCGCGACGGCGCGCAAAGAAGCGATTAACCATGCGCGTGCGGCGTTCATCGAAAATAAACGCTGATCGCCAAATTGCCCCGCTGCTGACGACGTGGTGAATCCAAACGCTGTTTCTGTTTACCAAACAAAACGGCTTTTGCCTTTTATTGACCACGTCGAGGGGCGCGGACCAGCCATCAGCTCTCCACGGCGCATGTGATCTAGACGAAACAGTACAGAGTACGTCGATGTTCAAGAAAATGTCTGTCGCGCTGCTCGGCAGCGCTTGCACCTTCATTGCCGGCGTAAACAGCGCCAGCGCCTTCGACAATTCGGTGCCGAACGATCCGCCCGCGGTGCTCTACCAGCCGCAGGTGCCGCCGGCGCCGGTGCGCGTCGCCTCCAATGCGAACATGGGCGGCGGCTTCATCGAGTTCCTGTTCGGCGACGGTCCCGGCCGTGGTCCGGCCTACGCGCCCGAGCGGCCGGTCTATCAACAGCAGCCCGGCTATTACGACCAGCGCCGCCTGCCGCCGATGGGCGAGCCGCAGCAGGGTGGATATCAGCAAGGCGCGGTTCAGCAGGAGACGGTCGACCCGCGGCAGCGTCCGTTCGATCCGAGGTTCGAGAAGCAATCTGTTGACTATAGCGGCAAGGAAAGTCCCGGCACCATCGTGGTCGATACCCCGAACAAGTTCCTCTATCTCGTCGAGGGCAACGGCAGGGCGATGCGCTACGGCATTGGCGTCGGGCGTCCCGGCTTCACCTGGTCCGGCGTGAAGGCGATCACGGCCAAGCGCGAATGGCCGGACTGGACGCCGCCGGCCGAAATGCTCGCCCGCCGCCCCGATCTGCCCCGGCACATGGAAGGCGGTCCGGAGAACCCGCTCGGCGCCCGTGCGATGTATCTGGGCTCGACGCTGTACCGCATCCACGGCTCCAACGAGCCCTGGACCATCGGCACCAACGTCTCCTCCGGCTGCATCCGCATGCGCAACGAAGATGTCATCGACCTCTACGGCCGCGTCAATGTCGGCACCAAGGTCGTGGTGATGTAGCCCGGCGCTCGCTGCGAGCCGTCAACTCCGCGTGTCGCGCCGGCTCGCGACGCGCGGCACGAAGGCGTTGCGTGCCGCCGGCGTACGTCCTCCGGCTAAGGTCTAGGCTGGCCGACGATGCCCCGTCGAAGCCAGACGAGGGGCAACAGAGCAGCGACGACGCGTTGACGAATGGGAAAGCGATGCGCGAGCGGAGCGCTTCAATCGCCGCGCCGACAGCTCGGCCTTCTTGACGAGCTCGTGCAGTCCCTCCAACTCCGACAACTCGGTGATGAGATGAGTTGTCACGTTGGTCAGGGTGGCGATGCGCTGCTGAAGTGGACTCATTTTTAAAACCCCGACTATAACCAAGAGAGGCAACCACATCGGTGTGTGGCATGAGCAACGTGTTCTTCCAGTTGAACACCCATGTCCGCATTTGGAAATCCGGGAGTCTACGGCTGCGCGTGTCAGATGCCGATTTGATTTGTCATGGTGAATTCAGGCGCGTCGGGTAACGTTCAGCCAGTCCAATGACGCCGCACATTAGTCATACTATATCGAACGTCCCAGCTGCTTGCCGTCGCACAAAAGGCGCTCGGGGCACGGCTCTAAAGAAAACGGCCGCCGAGAGGCGGCCGTTCGCATCTTCGGGGCGAATTGCTCACGCGTAATCGCTGCCGCCGTCGTCGTCGCCGCCGAAGTCGCTGTCGTCGGCCACGTCCATATTGCCGTCGTCGTTGTTGTCGCCGTAGTTCTGGTCGTTGTCGTTACGATCGTTGTTCGCCTGGTCGGAGAAGCTCTGGCGAGACTCGCGGTTCGAGCCGATGTCGTTCAGGCCGGCATCGCGCGCGAGCGAGCCGCCGGACTGATCGCTGCCGCCCCAAGGACTTCCACCAGCGCCGCGGTCGCCGAGGGCATTGGTGTCGCCAAAGGCCTGCTGATGCGATCCGCCCATCATGCCGCGGATGCTGGAGAGCAGCAGCGAGCCACCGACGACGCCGGCGGCAGCTGCCGCCGCGGTGCCGAGGAACGAGCCGCCGCCACCGCCCATCGGCGGTGCGCCATAACCCTGGCCCGGGCCCTGACCTGGACCTTGGCCGTAAGGGGGCTGACCGTAGCCCGGTTGCGTCTGCTGCATCGCTCCGCCGCTGTTCCAGACCGGCCGCGCGTCACGCGGCGGCACGTTCGGAACCGAGCCGCGCGAGGGGCCTCCGCCGAACAAGGTGTCGCGCATGGTGTCGAGGAAGCCGCCGGACTGCGCCTGCTCGGGCCCATGGGCCGCTTCCAGCTCCTGGATGCGGTTATGGGCGCGCTTCAGCGCTTCATCCTGCAGCAGCGTGGTCTGCACCAGCGCATAGATCGCGCCGGGTGCCTTGCGCAGCCCGTCCGAGATCGCCGCGATCGCGTCGGGATCGCGCGGTGCGTTTTCCAGTTTCGAAAGCCGGTCGAAAAGGTCGTCGACGAGCTGGCGTTCCTGCGGCGTCATGATCAGTCTCCCTCGCGCAAAACAAGCGCGAAGCAGATGTAGGGTTCCATTGTGGCCCCAACAGTGCCGGCCGGATTAAATTTCGGTATGCGACAAGCTGCCCCGCGGCCTGCTGTCATCCCAGCGTGGCGCGGCTGTCCGCCAGCAGACGCGCAAAGGCGTCGCCGGCCAGATAGGCGTGCTCGCGTTCGCGGACATCCGTCATCGGATCGAGGCCGGCGAGGACATCGTCGACGAAGCCGGGATGGCACATCACGAGGCCGCCATCCGGCAAGCCTTCCAGGAATTGCCGCATCAGCTCGCCAAAATCGGCCGCCCGCGTGAAGTCATAGGCGCCGGCAAAGCCCGGGTTGAAGCTGAGGCCGGCGCTGCCGGCACGGCGGCGGAATTGGGCGCTGAGGACGTCGAGCACGATGGCCTTGGGTGAGGCCAGCCGCTGCCTGAGCGGCAGGTCGCGGCCGCCCTGGCGCACCCAGGCGTTCGGCGCGCCTTCGCTGACCGCATCGACGAAGCCGTCGCGCACCTGCGGATAGAGCTGCACATGCTGATGGCCGTCGACGAAGTCAGGCGCGCGCCCGAACGCTTCGGCAAAGGCGGCGAGCTGCGCCTTCACCTCATTGCGGACGAATTCGCGGTCGAGCCGCCGCAAAATGCCCGCGCGCAGCAGCTTCGGAAACGGCATGAACATGTCGCCGTCGAGCGGACGAAAATGCATGGTGAGGGGGCGGAACGGCGCCGACAGCGTCACGTGCAATCCGATCGCGCAGCGCGGGCTCGTCTTCGCCGAGGCCTGGAGCGCCTCGACCTCGCTGCGCGCGATCGCAGGCCCCACCATCATCACCGAGGTGGCGTTGAGACGGCCGCGTTCGATCAGGTCGCGGATGGCGCGGTTGACGCCCGGGCTGATGCCGTAATCGTCGGCACAGAGCCAGATCCGCCGCAGGCCCGCGGCCGCGCTCATTCGGCGGCCGTCCTCTTCGCGGCATCGTCGGCTTCGAAGTGCTTTTCACTATGCTCGGCGACGAAGTAGATCGGACGCGCCTTCAGCTCGGACAGGATCTTGCCGATATATTCGCCGACGATGCCGATCATGATGAGCTGCACGCCGCCGATCGTCATCAGGCCGATCACGAGCGAGGGATAGCCGGGCACCTGCTTGCCGGTCGTGAACACCTCCCAGAGGATCGAAAGGCCGAACAGGAAGGCGCCACCGGCGAGAATGACGCCGAGCAGGCTGGCAAAGCGCAGGGGGGCGACCGAAAACGAGGTCAGGCCCTCGATCGACAGGCCGAGCAGGCTTGCGGCGTTGAAGGTGGTGACGCCGTGGGCGCGTGCGGCAGGCTCGTAGTCGACGCGGATCTGGCGGAAGCCGATCCAGCTGGCGAGGCCCTTGAAGAACCGGTTGCGCTCGGGCAGCTGCCTGAGCGCTGTGACCGCGCGCGGTGACAGCAGGCGGAAGTCGCCGGCGTCCTCGGGAATCTTCTGCCGGGCCCCCCAATTGATCAGCGCATAGAAGCCGTGCACGGCGACCCGGCGCAGGAAGGTCTCGTTGTCGCGATGCGCCTTGGCGGTGTAGACGACGTCATAGCCGTCATCGATCCAGTGCCGCACCAGCTGTTCGATCAGCGCCGGCGGATGCTGGCCGTCGCCGTCCATGAACATGACGGCGCCGAGCCGGGCATGGTCGAGGCCGGCCATCAGCGCCGCCTCCTTGCCGAAATTGCGCGACAGCGACACCACCTGGACGTCGATCGCGTCGGCCGGCAGCGAGCGCGCGATCGCCAGCGTCGCATCCTTGCTGCCGTCGTCGACATAGACGACCTCGCAAGCCAGCCGATAGCGCTCCCGCAAGGTTTTCGCGAGATCGCAGATGCGCTGGTGCAGGGCGGCGAGGCCCGCCGCCTCGTTGTAGACGGGGACGACGATCGACAGTCCCTTCGCGGCTGCGGTGCCTGCGGTCGTCGTCATGCCGGAAACGTCAGAGCCCAGCGTCATCGATCAAGGTTCCAGAGGCGTTCAAAGTCATCTCAACAGCATATGGTAGCCGCCATTTGCTGTCGCAAAGCTGAACGAAAAGCCGAACGTCCCCGGGCTCACCGCCGCAGGAACGCCTCGAGCTTGGCGAACAGCGGGTTCTCCCGGTCGAACACGTAGTCGAGCGAAACCACCGAGACGGTTTCGGCGCCATGCTCGCGCAGGAAGCTTGCCAGCGCATAGAGCTGCCCCGGTGGGCAGTGCAGCGTCAGCATGCCTGACGAGGTCGGCCCGCCGAACGGGGCCTCGACGCCGTACCGGCTGTGGGCTTCGCCGAGCAGGGCGGCGTCGCATTGCCGGAAGCGGGTGCGGACCTCGCGATACTTGTTGGCCCGCGCCCTTGCTGCGATGTGATCGAGGATGACGCGCGCGGTCTCCCGCGCCTGCGGCGTCCAGTCGGCCTCTTTCGAGGCGACCAGATTGGCCTGGCTGCGCAGGATCACGCCGTCGTCGAGCACCCGCAAGCCGTTGGCGGCAAGCGTCGCGCCCGTGGTGGTGATGTCGACGATCAGCTCGGCGCTGCCGGCCGCCGGCGCGCCTTCGGTCGCGCCGCTACTTTCGACGATGCGGTAATCGGTGATCCCGTGGCTCTGGAAGAAGGTGCGGGTGAGGTTGATGAACTTGGTCGCGACCCGCATCCGCATGTGATGCTGCTCGCGGAAGCCGGTGGTGACGTCGTCGAGGTCGGCCATGGTGCGAACGTCGATCCAGGCCTGCGGCACCGCGACGACGACGTCGGCATAGCCGAAGCCGAGCCCATCGATCAGCGACACGCGCTTGTCGGCGTCCGCGATGTTCTCGCGCACCAGGTCTTCGCCGGTGACGCCGAGATGCGCAAGACCGCGCGACAGTTGCGAGGCGATCTCGCTCGCCGAGAGATAGGCGACCTCGACATGGTCGAGGCCTGCAAGCGTGCCGCGATAGTCGCGGGCGCCGCCGGCCTTCGACAGCTTGAGGCCGGCACGGGCGAAGAAGGCTTCTGTGTTTTCCTGAAGGCGACCCTTGGAGGGAACGGCCAGAACGAATGGCGCGCTCATGACTTAAGCTCCCACCTTGCGGCCGATCTTCGTCAGCGCGTCCACCCAGACCGAGAAGCCGACCGCGGGAATCGGTTCAGTCGATCCAAGCTGGGTCATCAGCCCGTCATAGCGGCCGCCGGCAACCAGCGGCTCGGCGCCGTTGCCCCGGTGGTGCAGCTCGAATTCGAAGCCGGTGTAATAGTCGAGCCCGCGCCCGAACGCGGTCGAGAAGCGCGTCTGCTTCACGTCGATGCCGCGCGCCGCCATGAAGCCGACCCGGCTCTCGAACTGGTCGATCGCAGCCGTGAGGTCGAGCTTGGCGTCGGCAGTGAGCGCGCGCAGCTCGGCGATGGCATCGTCGGGATTGCCTGCGATCGTCAGGAAGCGCTCGAGCACGGTGATCGCCTCGCGCGGCAGCGCGCCGCCCTTCAGCGTCGATTGCTCGAGGAAGCGATCGGCGATCTCGGCCGTGGTGCGTCCCCCGACATTGGTGGTGCCGGCGATCGACATCAGATCGGTGACGAAGGCGAGCGCCGCCTTGCGGTCGGAGCCGGCGAGGGCGGCGAGCACGCCCTCATATTCGCTGCGGGTCGCGGTGGTGGCGGCCGCGAGCCGTTCCAGATCCTTTTCCAGGCTGATCTTGCGATTGAAGTCCTTGACCAGGCGGCGGCGCCAGACCGGATAGAGGTCGAGCGCATCGAGCAGCGCGTTGAACAGCGCCACGTCGCCGGTGCGGATCTCGACGTCGCGGACACCGAAGGCCGCGGTTGCTTCGAGCCCGAGCGCCAACGTCTCGGCGTCGGCCGCGGCGCGGTCCTGGCGGCCGAATGATTCGATGCCGGCCTGCAGGAATTCGCTGGCCTGGCCGCTGCGGTAGCGGAACACCGGGCCGAGATAGCTGAACCCGGCCGGCTGGCCGGCACGACCGGAGCTCAGGTAGTCGCGCGCCACCGGAATGGTCAGGTCCGGGCGCAGGCACAGCTCCTCGCCCGTGAGGTCCGTGGTCAGGTATAGGCTCTTGCGGATATCCTCGCCGGAGAGGTCCAGGAACGGCTCGGCCGGTTGCAGGATGGCGGGCTCGGCCCTGACGTAACCGGCCTGCGCGAACGACAACAGCAGCGTATCCGCCCAGGCGGCGGAGCCGGCAGCATTTGAGGTGGCAGTCGCGGTCATAACTGGGTCCATCGTCCCGGTGGAACCGGGCAGGCAAGGGGAGGCAAGCGAATTGCGCAGCCCTTAGCATGGTCGATGCGCGGTTTCGACCTCCAAAGGATCAATCGCTTAATGGACGGGCAATGGACGTTCTCGACGCGCGAGGGGAGCCACCTGGGCCGCCGCGGGCTCGCTCAACCTCTCCCGCTTGCGGGGGAGGTCGGCGCGAAGCGCCGGGTGGGGGCTCTTTCCGCTAGGGGAATTTCTCCCTAAGCCTCAGACAATCCCGACGCGGAGGCACCCCCACCCCAACCCTCCCCCGCAAGCGGGAGAGGGGGCGCGTCTCCCCTGCGGCTGCCAATCGAGCCTTGTCAGATGCCGGTCTTGCCACCCCAGTCGCCCAGCACCGCCTGCACCAGCGCCAGCGCGGCGACGGCGGCGGTATCGGCCCGCATGATCCGCGGGCCGAGCGCCAGCCGGAGGATCCTGGGCTGCCGCAGCAGCAGGGCGCGCTCCTCTTCGGCAAAGCCGCCTTCGGGGCCGATCAGCACGTCGATCCCCTGTCCGGCCTCGCGGGCGTTTTGCAGGCTTTGAACCGGGTTTTGCAGCTCCGCCGCCTCGTCGCAGAAGATCAGCAGGCGGCCCGCGGGGCGCTGACTGAGATACCGCTCCAGCGGCACCGGCTCGGCGACCGTGGCGATGCTCAGGATGCCGCATTGCTCGGCCGCCTCGACGACATTGGCGCGCATCCGCTCGGTGTTGACCCGGGAGGCCTGGGTGAACCGGGTCAGGACCGGATGAAGCGCGGCCGCGCCCATCTCGATGGCCTTCTGGACCATGTAATCCAGCCGGGCATGCTTGAGCGGGGCGAAAACGTAGGCGACGTCAGGCAGCCCGTCCTGGGGCCGGGTCTGCTGCAGGATCACGAGGCCGTCCGGCCGCTTGCGACCTTCGATGGCGGCCTGCCACTCGCCGTCGCGGCCGTTGAAGGCCAAAACCTCGGCCCCGGCGGCAAGCCGCAGCACATTGCCGAGATAATTGCTCTGGTCGCGGTCGAGCGGGATCCTGGCGTCCTGGGCAAGGGGAGCGTCGACGAACAGGCGGGGAGCGCGAAAATCGTGGGAGGGCATCGTTCAGGAGTCCGATTTGGGGCCGTTCTTAACCGAAAGCAGCCATTCCGGGGGTAAATATTGCCGAAATGGTGCGTCCCCGCGCCGCGCTATTGCCCTATTCAACGGGTTGTTAAGCGCCGGCGGGAATCGTAAAAACGCGAACACGCTGGTTGCGCTTCAATTGGGAAGACGCTGAACCCCGTAGCTCCTGCCGGAGAGACTATCCTGATGATCCGTCATTTGATGGTTCCGATCACTGCCGCCATGGTCACCCTGAGCACCGCGGGCGCCTATGCGCAAAGCGCCTTCCCGGCGCCGCTGCCGAACCAGGCCGCCACCAGTTCCGCGTTTCCCCCGGTGAACGGCTCGGCGCCGACCGCTTCGGTCGGCACGGCACCGCAATCGTCCTTTCCCGTGAATGGCGCCGCGCCCGTCGGCGGCGCTGGCGCGTTCAGCGCGGCTCCGCCGACCCAGGGCGGCCCCGGCGAGGACTGCATGAAGGCTTTCATTCCTCTGCGCGAGGAAGCCGAGAAGCGCGGCAAGCTGATCAAGGCCGCGAGCGATCGTCATGCGCCGCCGGACGAAGCCTGCAAGCTGATCCGCAATTTCAGCCAGGCTGAGACCAAGATGATCAAGTACATCGAGTCCCACGCCGCCAAATGCGGAATCCCGCCGCAGATCGGCGCGCAGATGAAGGACGGTCACAAGAATACCGAGGCCATGGCGACGAAGGTCTGCAACGTCGCGCAGCAGATGCAGAACCAGCCGCGCGGTCCGGCCGGCCCGTCGTTGAGCGAGGTGCTCGGTTCAGGCTCGGCGCCTGAGGCCAATGCCGGCAAGAAGGGCGGCAGCACCTTCGACACGCTCAACGGCAACGTCCTGACCCGATGATACACGTGCCGCCGATTTGAAGTTCCTACGGTGTTTGCCGCGAGATCCTCATGAGAACTTCAAATCGATAAGCGGCACGTGAATTATAGTTTCTTGCTAGTGCCCTTGTAGTTTTCGAAGTTCGTACCGGGATACGCCGCGATGGAATACGAACTTCGAAAACTGGACACTAGCACATCCGCCCGCGTTGCCGATTCCACCGGCAACTGGGTTGATACGCTCGCGCCGCCATGGGCGCGGCCCTATTTGCGATTGTCCCGCTTCGATCGTCCGATCGGCTCCTGGCTGCTGTTGATGCCGTGCTGGTGGTCGGCGGCGCTCGCGAGCGGCATGGCGCATGACGTCCGCGGACTGCCGCTCACCATCGTGCTGTTCTTCATCGGCGCCTTCGTGATGCGCGGGGCGGGCTGCACCTGGAATGACATCACCGACCGCGACCTCGACGACAAGGTCGAGCGCACCCGCTCGCGGCCGCTGCCGTCGGGGCAGGTGAGCACGAAGCAGGCGCTTGCTTGGATGGTCGTGCAGGCGCTGATCGGCCTTATCGTGCTGCTGCAGTTCAACCGCTTCGCGATTGCGACCGGCATCGCCTCGCTCCTGATCGTCGCGATCTACCCCTTCATGAAGCGCATCACCTGGTGGCCGCAGATCGTGCTCGGGCTTGCCTTTTCCTGGGGCGCCCTGATGGGATTTGCCGTCACCTTCGGCCGCATCGACGTCACCGCGATGGTGCTCTATGCCGGCGCGATTTCATGGGTGATTGGCTATGACACGATCTACGCGCATCAGGACGCCGATGACGACGCGCTGATCGGCATCAAGTCCACCGCGCGCCTGTTCGGTGCGCACACGCACCAGGCGCTGATCCTGTTCTACGGGCTCGCTGTGATGCTGATCGGTGTCGCGCTGGCCTCAGGCGATGCGCGCTGGCCGGCCTGGCTCGGGCTTGCCGCCTTCGCCGCGCACCTGGCCTCGCAGGTCGTGCGCTTGCGGATTGATGATCCCGAGCTGTGTCTGCGCTTGTTCAAGTCGAACAGGGATGCGGGTCTGTTGCTGTTTGCGGGATTGCTCGCCGACGCGGTGATGCGGGCGTAGCTCCCGTAGGGTGGGCAAAGGCGCCCTTGCGCCGTGCCCACGATCCTCTCAATGATTGACAAAAGGTGGGCACGCTTGCGCTTTGCCCACCCTACGGCACCTTCAATTCCTCGCGATGATCTCGCGTTCTTCGCGATGAACCGACAGCTCCCGCGCCATCGCAACACGGCGGCGCATCAGGAATTTCGGACGGCGGGCGCGGATCGCATTGGCGCGGCGGCGGCGGGCCGCGGGCTTGCGCGCGCCTTCGTCGAGCTGCGGAAGCGCGAACAGCTCGCTCCAGATCGCCAAGGCCTCGACGAGCTCCTCGCCGTCGGCGCCGACGAGCAGCGGAACGGAGAGCGAGGGATCGCGATGCACCAGGACGATGGCCTGCGCTTCGTCATTGCCGCGCAGTGCGACGCCTGTGAAGTCGCTGACGCGGACGTTGATCGCCATCTGCATGCCGCGAACGGCACGGCGAAGCACGACGCGTTCGCGATGAAGCTCGATCTGCCTGACATGTCCGTCGGCGCGCGGATCGTGCGCATCGAAGCGGACCGGAAGGGAAAGGGGGTCGAGCCGCAGAGAGCGGCTCGACCCGGCGGGAGCGACCCCGCATGTTGCTGTTTGACGCCTCACGGCTTTAGTTCTCCCCGCCGGGATTATGTTCCCGGTCGATGCGAGGACCTTAGCGCGCCGCTTTCCGAAACCGCTTAAAAAGGCTGGTTAACCCACCGTCACTGCTGCTCATGATTGACAAGACCTTGGCGCGCATGATTGACGAGACGTTGCGCCAAAGGTGCGAATCTGAGCTTTTGGCGGGCTGAAAATGCTTGAAGTCCGCGCGATCAGGGCACATCTGTGGGTTCCGGTCCCGAACCCCCGCCCCAACAGGATTTCGTTCGTGAACTCTTCACCATCCGCAAGCTCGACGCTTTCGTCCAAGGATTCCTCCAAGGGGTCAAAGGCCAGCCGCGACCTGTTCGACCAGTCCGCTTTGTCGGATCTGGCGCAGCGGCTGGTGGAGGCGGCCAAGCGCGCCGGCGCGGATGCGGCCGACGCGGTCGCGGTGCGCGGCGTCTCGCAAGGCGTCGAGGTGCGCGACGGACGCGTCGAGGAATCCGAGCGCTCCGAGGGTGACGACGTCGGCCTGCGGGTACTGGTCGGCCAGCGCCAGGCGGTGGTTTCGACCAATGACGTCAGCGGCGATGCCGTAACCAAGCTTGCCGAACGCGCGGTCGCGATGGCGCGCGTTGCGCCCGACGACAAATATGTCGGGCTCGCCGATCCCGCGCTGCTCGCGCGCGACTTCCCCGATCTCGATTTGCTTGATCCCGATGTGCCTGCCACCAGCGAGCTCGAGCGCCGCGCACTCGCGGCCGAAGCTGCCGCGCTCGCCGTGAAGGGCGTCACCAAATCCGGCGGCGCCTCGGCGTCCGCGGGCATGGGCGGCATGGTGCTGGTCACCTCGACCGGCTTCCACGGCTCCTATTTGCGCTCCAGCCAGGGCATCTCGGCCACCGCCATCTCGGGCGAAGGCACCGGCATGGAGCGCGACTACGACTTCACCTCGGCGCCGCATGGCGCGGACCTGTTGTCGCCGGAAATCGTCGGCCGTTCCGCCGGCGAGCGCACCGTGGCACGCTCCAATCCGCGCAAGGTCGAGACCTGCAAGGTGCCCGTCGTGTTCGATCCCCGCGTCGCCGGCTCCCTGGTCGGCCATGTCGTCGGCGCCATCAACGGCGCCTCGATCGCGCGCAAGACCAGCTTCCTCAAGGACAAACTCGGCCAGCAGCTGTTTGCGAAGAACATCCGCATCATCGACGATCCCCTGCGCAAGCGCGGCCTGCGCTCGCAGACGTTTGACGCAGAAGGCGTCGCCGTGAAGAAGATCGCGCTGATCGACGAGGGCGTGCTGACGACCTGGCTGCTCGACTGCGCCACCGCGCGCGAGCTCGGCCTTGCCACCACCGGCCATGCCCATCGCGGCGTCTCCTCTTCGCCTTCACCCGGGCCGTACAATCTGCATCTCGAGCCCGGCACACCGAGCCCGGCCGAGCTGATCGCCGAGATCAAGCAGGGCTTCTACGTCACCGATCTGATCGGCTCCGGCGTGAACGGCGTCACCGGCGATTACAGCCGCGGCGCCTCCGGCTTCTGGATCGAGAACGGCGAGATCACCTATCCCGTCAGCGAGGTGACGATCGCGGGGCATCTGTTCGAGATCTTCAAGTCGATGCAGCCCGCGAACAATCTCGAGTTCCGCTACGGCATCAATGCGCCGACGGTGCGCATCGAGGGATTGACGCTTGGCGGACGTTGAGGCGAACGCCCCGGGCGAGACCATCCTGACGCGCGACGCGGCCCTGCTGCAGGATACGGTGCGCGAGGCGGGTGCGCTGGCGCAGTCGATGTTTCGTACCGAACTGAAGAAGTGGACCAAGGGCGCATCCTCGCCGGTCTCCGAAGCCGACATTGCCGTCAACGACCTGCTCGAAGCGCGCCTGCGCAGCGCGACGCCGGATTACGGCTGGCTCTCGGAGGAGAGCGCCGACGATGCGGCGCGGCTGTCGCGGCGGCTGACCTGGATCGTCGATCCCATCGACGGCACGCGCAACTATCTCAACGGCCACCACGATTGGTGCGTCAGCGTCGCGCTGGTCGAGGATGCCGCGCCGGTGTTGGCCGCGGTGTTCGCGCCGACGAGCGGCGAGTTCTTCTTCGCCGCACGCGGCCAGGGCACCACGCTCAACGGCGCAGACGTGCAGGCTTCGCCCGGATCCGCGCTCGACTTCTCCCGCATCGCAGGCCCGAAACCGATGGTCGAGCGGCTCAACAGCTCAGGCGGCGAGATCAAGCTGCATCCGCGAATCGGCTCGCTCGCGCTGCGCCTGTGCCGGGTCGCCCATGGCGCGCTGGATGCGGCTTTTGCGGGGGGCAACAGCCATGATTGGGACCTTGCGGCGGCCGATTTGATCGTGCAGGAAGCCGATGGTAGGATGAGCGACCTCTCCGGAGAACCCATCCTCTATAACCGCCGGGAAGTGGCGCACGGGGTGCTGGTGGCAGCGGGACGCGATCGTCATGCGGGCATTGTCGCGCATTTTCGAAACCGCCCCTTGGCCTAAAGCGCTTTTCGTCGTGCTCGTCGAACACTGCTTTTGCCGGGCAGCCCGTTAGGAACAGAACTCATGCCAGATAGTGCCCCGCAACAACTGCTTCACCTCGTCATCGGCGGTGAGCTCGTCGATCTCGAGCGCAACACCTTCAAGAACCTCGACGACGTCGAGATCGTCGGCCTCTATCCGAATTACGCGACCGCCCACGCCGCCTGGCGGGCCAAGGCGCAGAGCACGGTCGACAACGCGCAGATGCGCTATTTCATCGTCCACCTCCACCGATTGCTCGACCCGAATCAAGAACCGGCGCGTTGAAAAAACTGCTTCGCAATACGCTGCGAAGCAGCTTCGTTCAGCGTGCCGTCGGGGTCCTGGCGGCCGAATATCTGCGTCTGGTCTGGCGGACCAACAAATTCACGTTGGATCCGCCCGACGTCTATGCGCAGGTTGAGCCGCAGCTCCCTGCGATCTTTGCGTTCTGGCACGGCCAGCATTTCCTCACGCCCTTCATCAAGAACCAGAACAAGGCTTCCTATCGCGCCAAGGTCCTGATCTCCCGCCACCGCGATGGCGAGTTCAATGCGATCGCCGCCGAGCGGCTCGGCATCGGCACCATCCGCGGTTCCGGCGATCATGGCGGCGCCTTCCACCGCAAGGGCGGGGTCGGTGCCTTCAAGGAAATGGTGCGCACGCTCCAGACCGGTTGTAATGTCGCGCTGACCGCCGATGTCCCCAAGCGCTCGCGCGTGGCCGGGCTAGGCATTATCATGCTGGCACGGGAATCGGGGCGGCCGATCATGCCTTTCGCGATGGCGACCAGCCGCTTCGTCCGGCTCAAGAACTGGGACCGCACCACCATCAATTTGCCATTCGGGCGGGGCGCATTGGTCGGCATCAAGGAGATCCACGTTCCCGCAGATGCCGACGCCGCCATGATGGAAGCGTTGCGGCAGGAGCTGGAAGACACGTTGAACGAGGCGACCCGCCGCGCCTATGCGCAACTCGGCCGCCCGGGACCGGAAGATGCCTAATTCGTTGCCGATGACGCTGCGGATGTATCAGCGGCTGGCCTCCGGCCTGGTGCCGCTTGCGCCGGCGCTGATCAAGCGGCGGCTGAAGCAGGGCAAGGAGGATCCCGCGCGCGTCGGCGAGCGGCGCGGCCTGTCCCGGGACGTGCGGCCGCATGGTCCGCTGGTCTGGATCCACGGCGCCAGTGTCGGCGAGGTGCTGGCCGCTGCGGCGCTGGTCGAGCGGTTGCGCGATCTCAATCTGCGCATCCTGCTCACCTCGGGCACCGTCACCTCGGCCGCCGTGGTCGCAAAGCGGTTTCCGCCCGACGTCATCCATCAATACGTGCCGTATGATTCCCCGCGCTATGTCGCGCGCTTCCTCGATCATTGGAAGCCGTCGCTGGCGCTGTTCATCGAATCCGATCTGTGGCCGAACCTGATCCTGGCGGGCGCTAGCCGCCGGGTGCCGATGGTGCTGATCAACGGGCGGATGTCGCCGCGCTCCTTCCCGCGCTGGCGCCGCATGCACGGCACCATCTCGGCGCTGCTGTCGCGGTTCGACATTTGCCTGGCGCAGTCGAAGACCGATGCCGAGCGTTTCTCCGCGCTCGGCGGCCGCGACGTCGTCACCACGGGCAATCTCAAGCTCGACGTGCCGGCGCCGCCGGCCGATCCCGCCAAGCTCGAACGGCTGATGGCGATGACGCGCGGGCGCCCCATCATCGTCGCGGCCTCGACACACCCGGGCGAGGACGAGATGCTGGTCGCGGCGCATCGCGGCCTCGCCGGCTTCTTCCCGCAGCTCCTCACCGTGATCGTGCCGCGCCATCCCGATCGCGGCTCCTCGATTGCTGGCTTGATCACCGCCTCGGGCCTGAAGCCGGCATTGCGCTCACGCGAGGAGCTGCCGACCGCGACCACCGACATCTATGTCGCCGACACCATGGGCGAGCTCGGCCTGTTCTACCGGCTGTCGCCGATCGTGTTCATGGGCGGATCGCTGATCCGCCATGGCGGCCAGAACCCGATCGAGGCGATCAAGCTCGGTGCCGCGATCGTCCATGGCCCGCACGTCTTCAACTTCGCCGATGTCTATGAGGCGCTCGACGGCAGCGGCGGTGCGCGCCAGGCCGACACGCAGGAGGCGCTGGTCAAGCAGCTCGGCCAGCTGCTGGCCGATCCCGCCTTGCGCGACAAGATGCAGCGCGCGGGCAGCGGCGTGGTCGAGGAGCTCGGCGGCGCACTCGATCGCACCATGATCGCGCTCGAGCCGTATCTGCTGCAGCTGCGGATCGAGATGGGAGCCGCCAATGCGTGAGCCGGCCTTCTGGTACCGGCCACGTTCTCTCCAGTCGTACGTGTTATGGCCGCTCGGAGCGCTCTACGGCGCGATCACCGAACGGCGCATGCTGCGCAAGGGCGTGGATGCCGGCATCCCCGTGATCTGCGTCGGCAATTATCATGTCGGCGGCGCCGGCAAGACACCGACCGTGTTGGCGCTGACGAAGCTTTTGCGCGAGCTCGGCGAGACCCCGGTGGTGCTCAGTCGCGGCTATGGCGGACGCCTGCAGGGCCCGGTCATGGTCGACCGCGCGCGCCACACCGCGTCCGACATCGGCGACGAGCCCTTGATGATGTCGCGCGACGTCCCGGTCGCGGTCGCGCGGGATCGCCTCGAGGGTGTCGCGCTGGCGAAGTCGCAAGGCGCCACCGTCATCCTGATGGACGACGGTTTCCAGAACCCGCGCCTGGTCAAGGACACTTCGCTGATCGTGATCGATAGCGAACGTGGCCTCGGCAATGGCAAGGTGTTTCCCGCCGGCCCGCTGCGCGCGCCGCTGAAGACGCAGCTCGCGCGCACCGATGCGCTGGTGCTGATCGGCGACGGCCGTGCCGCCAACGATGTCGCGGCCGAGCTTGCCAAGCGCGACAAGCCGGAGCTGCGCGCGCGTCTGAGGCCGGACGCCGGGTCGGTCGCAAGACTGTTGGGCAAGACGGTGTTTGCGTTCGCGGGCATTGGCGATCCCGAACGATTCTTCCGCAGCTTGCACGCCTGTGGCATCGAGGTCGCGCGCACGCGCGCCTTCGCCGATCATCACATGTTTTCAAACGACGAGATCGCAGCGCTCGCAGCGGAGGCGCAGCGCGAGCAGTACACACTGGTGACGACGGAAAAGGATCTCGCGCGCCTCCGCGGCCGCGAGGGCCTGCCTGCTAGCATCGTGCCGTTCGCTGTGCAGCTCGAATTCGATGATCCGACAGCGCTCCGGCAATTGATCAGCGATCATCTCTACAAGGCGCGCGAGCGGCGATTCAGCAGGCGATGATCTCGTTTGGTGGGTAAGCTAGTCCGCCGCAGCCAAAGAGCGGAGGATGGAAAAACAATTCATCCATCGCCATGCGGTATTCGACAACTGATCGGGCGACATGTCGCGGCTGATGAATTCTCTTCCGCACGTTCGGGAGTTGATGTAGCCTTTGATGAGAGCCGTCACCGGGACGTGCCGACCTCCCGGAAATCATCGACGGCGTTTATGCCCACGGCGGGCAGTACCTTCATCACTTCAGATGCAGCGGCCGTAACGATCAGTTCGGAACGGCAGGGAAAATCATTGCCAAAAACCAGAGGAGAACATGCCATGCATTTTTGCCTCACCGGACAGTACACCCCACGCGCTCTCAATGCCATTTTGGAGAATCCCACCACCGATCGCCAGGAGGCGGCACGAAAGCTCATCGAAGCGGCCGGCGGAAAGCTGCTTTCGATGTACAGCGTTGCGGCCGACGGCCCGGGCGTTTTGGTGATTTTCGATGTGCCTGATCCCGGTGCGGCGCCGGCCATTTCCGGCCTGACCGTCACCGCAGGCACCCTGCAGAATGTGAAACTGACCAGGTTGTTCACGCAGGACGAGATCAAGCAGGTCCGCCAGAACGCGGCGAAGCTGCGTTCTTCGTATACCCCGCCCGGAAGCTGACATCGGGATCTGAAGCGCTGAAGCGCGATGCGATGAGGATGAATCGTCATCGCGCTTTAGGTTGTTGTTTAAGCATGATCTTTTCGGAAAACCGCTGCGCACTTTTCCGGATCATGCTTTAGAGCTTCGGTTCTGATTGAAGCAGAACCGGAGCTCTGGATTCCCGTTCTTGGCGCGTCGTCTTCACGCGTACCGGTATCGCAATTCAGCAATCAGTCGTGCTCACCACGCCCCGACGGCCATTAATCCAATAATGGTCAGGCACGAGACGCAGGCTACCGCGACGGTATAGCATTCGGGTGTATTCATTGCTCACTCCCAAACTGTTGCCAATTGCTTGGTCACTGCTACGCGGGAGAGATCGCCGGTCGCGGGCCACTTCAATGCGGCAGGCCGTGAACGGTCTTGCGATGTGCGTCCGTCCTCTCATCGTCAACCTGATCCGCAGGATGACGAAGCGCTTCGAGAGCTTCGGAGCGTTCAGCTGCGATCAGAAGCTGTTTGCGCATTTCAGCGAGACGGGCGCGACAATATTCACGATAGAGCAAGTCCAATATGGTGGGCATGATCACCCCCATCGTTTGACTCTCGATTTACAGATATTCCACCGCAAATTTTCGAGGTGATCGTAGCCCGTCGGATGGCTCTTTCGATATGAGCCCGTTCACAGACCGCGCCAATTCCAAAGCTCGATGGCTGTTTGGTTGACTTGATTGTCTGTGCGATAAAAGGAACAGGGCCAATTACCTAACGAACACTGTAGCAGCTCTCTGTTCAACAAGACTTCGTCAAACAACTTAAGGGCGCCGGATTGCAACAAAGAATCCAACCACAACGCGAAATGACTAACTACGGAGTGCAAGTATTCTTCGATGCAACGCGGATCGGCACGACGGAGATCTTTTCCTCGGTGAGACTCGCGGTTCAGGTGCACGCGAACATCGTCTCCATCCCCATGACGCGAAAAAAAGCTGCACCGCTCGCGCCACGCCGCACTGCTGCGCTTTGCCTGCCCTGCAGCAGCCTGCCATTCAGGCGACATTCATCGCAAAACGCCTATCGGTTCCCGACGATCAGGAGAATTCGATGAAACTGCCGTCCGCGACCGTCGCCGCCAGCCTTGTGTGTCTGATCGTTGCGCCCGTGTTCGCGCAAACTCCCGCGCCGACAGCAAGCCCGACCGTCACCGTGCCGGTTCCTGCGACCAAGCGCGTGACGTGCCTTGCCACGACCGCGAGCCTGAAAGGGCAGGACAAGCGCGACCAGCTGCAGCTCTGCATGGCGCAGGCGCGGCTCGATTGCCTGAAGCAGGCGATCGATCAGAAGGTCGTCGGCGAAGCCAGGAAGAGCGCGATCAAGACTTGTGTGGGGGCGGATGGTCCCGAGCAGCAATAGCAGAACGACGCCAAGCGTTCGGTCTCGTAGGGTGGGCAAAGGCGCAAAGCGCCGTGCCCACGGTCTCGTCGCAATCAAGACGAACAACGTGGGCACGCTTCGCTTTGCCCACCCTACGAGAGTTACGAGAGCGGAAAACTCATTGCTGCGGTTTCGGCGCGCCCGGGAAATGCCGCTGCAGCACGGCGGCGGGTGTGGCGTAGGCCTCTTGCAAATCCACGCTCCAGTACTTCAGCTCATCGAGCGGAATCCGCGTGTCGGTGATGGCACAGCGCACGAAGGTCCCCGGCGAGATCACGCGGAAGTCGCCGTCGAGATATTGCACTTGCGCTTCGCCATGGCCCGAGGGGCCGAACTTGTTCAGCACGGTCGAAAGTCTCCGTGGAAGGCCGCTCCGTGGAAACCCTGGAGGGCGATGTGTTGGACGGGATGTAGCATAGATAGGGCGGCTTGTCCGCCCGGTAAACCCACCGGTTTGTGATGTTTTGCCGCCGTTTCCGCGTGATAGTGCTTGGGCGAAGGATCGCTGGTTCCGGCATCTCCTGTGGCAGAGTCCGATGCGCCTTCGACTGACCGCCCTGTTTCTGACGCTGCTGATGTCCGCCGCGCATGCCGCGCCGGCGCCGCAGCCGGTCGACATTCCGCTGGCGTCCGGCGTGCTGCACGCGCAGCTCTACAAGCCTGAAGGTCCGGGGCCGTTTCCGGCCGTGGTCGCGCTGCACGGCTGCGACGGCCTCAGCAGTCATTCCGATCCCGTGCTGCCGCGCTACCGCGATTGGGCCGAGCGCCTGCTCAGGGCGGGCAATGCCGTGCTATTGCCCGACAGCTACGGCTCGCGCGAGCTCGGGCCGCAATGCCGCGTCAAGGAGATGCACGTCAAGGCGCGGCGTGAGCGCGTCACCGACGTCGCAGCATCGCGCGCCTGGCTGATGAAGCAGTCCTGGGTGGCGCGCGATCGCGTCAGCCTGATGGGCTGGGCCAACGGCGCGAGCGCGCTGCTGTGGGCCGTGCGGCCGCAGAGCGCGGCGCGCGACCTGGCGCCCGATTTCCGCGCCGCGATCGCGTTCTATCCGGACTGCCGGATCTCCGCCGGTCTCGGCTGGAGCACGCGGGTGCCGACCCTGGTGCTGATCGGCGCCAATGACGACGTCTCCTCGCCGCCGGCCTGCCGCCAGATGGTCGAGGGCGCGCATGGCCGCAGCGCGCTTGCACGCATCGTGGTCTATCCCGACGCCTATCACGATTTCGACCGCGCCAACACGCCGCTGCACGCAGCCGGCGGCAGCAACGATGCCGCCGTGCCCGAGCGCGGCCATCTCGGCACGGATGCCGAGGCGCGCGCGGAGTCGCAAAAGGACGTCGCGCAGTGGCTGGCGCGGTAATGGATGTCCCGTAGCCCGGATGGAGCGCAGCGCAATCCGGGACAGCGCAGCGCGTGGCACGAACCCGGATTACGCTTTCGCTCCATCCGGGCTACGGGTCTTCCAAAGCGGGGCCGTCCGAGGAACAAATTCAGGCGGACAGCCCCGCATCGACCACCGCCCTGCACGGACTGTGATGGCCGACCGAGAATCTACGGATCGCGCGCGGCGCCGGTTTCAGCAGGTGAGGGCGCCTTAGTTCGACCACGATGTCGATTAAACGCAGTCCTCATGCGTATCGTCCTCTTCGCCTCCGCACTGGCCGTCTTCACCGTCGCGATCTTCCTCTACGAAGCCCACGCCGGCGCCCCACAGCGCGCACCGGAGCATTGCGGCTTCTGGACCACGATCGACGCGGGATTGTCGTGCCGGTGAAGTACATCGGTCCAACACCGTCACCCTGAGGCGGCCGCTTCTTCAGCGGCCCTCGAAGGGCGACGGCCCGGCTGCATCGCGGCCGTACATCCCTCGAGGCTCACCTTGCGATGCGTCCGCATCGCAAGCCTCGCACCTCAGGATGACGGGTTGGCATTGGGAGTGCTGCGATCGCAGAGGCGTCTCACACCTCAGAACAAGCTGCCCTGATCCACCGGCTTGGCCACACGCTTCGGCGCGGGCTTTGCGTCCGCCGCAGCCGACTTTGGCTGCGCGGGCGTGCGCTTCGTCGTTGGCGCCGGGCGATCCGCGTCCGCGGTTGCGCCCACGCGCCCATCGGCAAACTCGATCTCGAGCCGCGCATTCGGCCCGATGCTGTCGGCCGCATGCACGGGATGCCCCGCCTCGTCCCGCACCAGCGCGAAGCCGCGCGCGAGCACGCTGCGGTAGGACAGTGCGGACAGCAGCTTGCCGCTGTTCTCGACGCGGGCCTCTAGCCGCTGCAGCAACGTGACGAGCGCGCGGCCGGCGCGCTCGCTGAGGCGATGCGTGCGCTCGCGCTGGCGGGCGATCGTGTTGCGCTGTGCCTGCGCATTGGAGAGCTTTGAGGCGCGCAAGCGAACCTCGAGCCCGGCAAAGCGGTCGCGCCGCCGCCGCAGCAGCGAGCGCGCGGACAGGCCAAGCCGTTCGCCGCACACGGTGAGGCGGTGGTCGGCCTGAGAGATCTGGCCGTGCAGCACCCGCAGCGTCAGCTTTGAGCTTGCGGCGGTAAACCGGCGGAAATGCGCATGCGTGTTGGCCTTGAGGCAGCGGGGCAGGGATGCGCCCGCCGAATCCAGCCGCTGCCGCGGGATCGCTAGCAGATCGCCGGCCGCCGGCAGCGCGCGTGCGGCGGCGCGCAGCTCGCTGCGACGGCTTTCCTGGGCGCGCTGCCAATAGGCGCGGGTGCGGCGTCCGAGGTCTGCGACCTCGACGAACAATTCGCTGCGCACAGGCACGGCCATCTCGGCCGCCGCCGTCGGCGTCGGCGCGCGCTTGTCGGCGACAAAGTCGATCAGCGTGATGTCGGTCTCGTGCCCCACCGCCGAAATCAGCGGGATCATGCTCTCGGCCGCCGCCCGCACCACGATCTCCTCGTTGAACGACCAGAGGTCTTCCAGCGAGCCGCCGCCGCGCGCGACGATCAAGACGTCGGGGCGCGGAATCTTGCCGCCCGGGGCAATCGCGTTGAAGCCGCGGATGGCGGCCGCGACCTGCTCGGCCGAGCCGTCGCCCTGAACTTTCACCGGCCACACCAGCACGCGGCGGGGAAAGCGGTCCTCCAGCCGATGCAGGATGTCGCGGATCACCGCGCCGGTCGGTGATGTCACGACGCCGATCACCTCCGGCAGCCACGGCAGCAGCTGCTTGCGCGCTTCGTCGAACAACCCTTCCGCGGCGAGCTTCTTCTTGCGCTCCTCCATCAGCGCCATCAGCGCGCCGATGCCGGCCGGCTCCAGCGCCTCGATCACGATCTGGTATTTCGAGGAGCCCGGATAGGTCGTGAGCTTGCCGGTGGCGATGACCTCGAGCCCTTCCTGGGGCTTGAAGCGCATCCGGCCGTGTACGCCCTTCCAGATCACCGCCTCGATCTTGGCGCTCTCGTCCTTGAGCGCGAAATAGCAATGGCCGGAGGAGTGGGCGCCGCGGAACCCCGAGATCTCACCGCGGACCCGGACATGGCCATAGGTGTCCTCCACCGTCCGCTTTAGGGATTGGGAGAGCTCGGAGACGGTGAATTCAAACGCGTTGTTCAGTTGTTCCGCAGGCGGCATCGGCAAACGATTCGGCATTTTGGGGTCAGACCCGACGTTAAGGATTTTCGCCGCGCGGCGCCAATCGAGGGATAGATCTGGAGAGTACTCTGTAATATAGAGTTCTCTATTGATTGATGAGTTTGAGGGAGGTAAGCCATGGCGGTCCGGTTGCTGCGCGGCGCTTTGAGCGGTCTGAAATGGGTCCTGTGTGCGGTCGGCGGCGTGGCGCTGATCCTGACTGTGATGATCGCAACGCCGCTGGAGCGGCCGCCCGAGATGCGGTCGGTCTCCGACTCCGCCAAGGGGATCGACTGGTCCACCCTGCCGCCGCTGGAGCGCTTCCAGGCCCGCGACGGCACCTGGATCGGCTATCGCCATTACGCGGCCAAAGCGTTTTCAAGCGAAGTGGAAGCCGGTTCGCGTGAAGAAAACGCGTCAAAACAAGAATCCGGAGCCCGATCCCATCGGAACGGAAATGGCTCCGGCGGCCCGGCGGCGGGCCGCGGCGCGATCTTCATCCATGGCTCCTCCGGCTCCAGCGGCACCGTCAACCACGCGCTGACCCACGCCATCGCCGCGCGCGGGGTGGAGACCTGGGCGCTCGACATCCGCGGGCATGGCGGCTCCGGCACCCGCGGCGATATCGGCTATGTCGGCCAGCTGGAGGACGACCTCGTCGATTTCGTTGCCGAAGTTCGCAAGACCGCGCCGGATCTGCCGCTCACTCTGATCGGCCATTCCGCCGGCGCCGGTTTCTCGCTGCGCGTCGCCGCGACGCCGATCATGCAGGACATGTTCGTGCGCACCGTGCTGCTCGCGCCCTATCTCGGCTATGACGCACCGACCAACCGGCCGAACGCAGGCGGCTGGGCCAATTTCAATGTCCCGCGCTTCCTCGGTCTGACGGCGCTACGCAAGCTCGGCATCGACTGCTGCTCGCAGCTTCCGGTGCTGGCCCTGGCGGTGCCGCCGAGCTCGGCGAAGTACCTCGTCTCCATTTATTCCGATCGCCTGACGCGCAATTTCGCGACGCGCGGCTATCGCGTCGATCTCCCCTTGACGACGCGCCGGGTCACGATCTTCGGCGGGGCTGACGATGAGATGATGATCTCGGACAAATATGCAGAAGCCGTTCAGGCGGTGAAGCCGCAGGTCGACGTCAAGATCATCGACGGCATCAACCACATGGGCATAGTCACCCAGCCGAAGGCGATCTCCGTCATCGCCGAGGACGTGGCAACGCGCGGGGCAGGGCAGTCATGATGCGGCTCGCAGGTGGCAGGGCAATCGCATATGGAGCACGATGCCGCCGCATTGGCACTGCGCTCCCTCCCCCGCTTGCGGGGGAGGGTTGGGGAGAGGGTTTTTCCGCGTTGGGGTTGTCGAGAATTTACCGAGTACGTCCCTGCGCGGTTCTTTCCTCCCGGGGATTGTCCCGTTGCGGAGGTACCCTCTCCCCAACCCTCTCCCGCAAGCGGGAGAGGGAGCCCAGGGCCGATGCCGCTGCGTTGTGTTCACCATACGCTGCGATGATGCCGGGTTGATGGGGACCGATATGATCGATAGCAAGCAAGCTGCGGAGTCCCTCGCCGACATCGACGACATCGTCCAGCGCGTGAAGCAATCGCAGCTCTATGAGCTGGCGAGCCTCGCCGCGGTCTGGTGGGGCGTGCTGGTGTTCGCAGCCAATCTCGTGACCTGGCTTTGGCCGATCTACGCGGCCTATGCCTGGGTTGCCGCGGATGTTTTCGGCGTCGGTGGCCTGATTGCACTTCGCGTGCTCGATCCGAAAAGCCACCCCTTTGGCGCCGGCGTCGGCATCAGGCTGTTCCTGGTATTCGCGCTGTTCTTCGCCTTCGGTTATTTCGTCACCAACGTCGTCGGTCATTTTGGTCCGCGCCAGCTGGGAACGTTCTGGCCGATCTATTTCATGCTGTTCTACACACTCGCCGGGCTGTGGTTCGGCTACGCCTTCGTTGCGATCGGCCTCGGCATCACGGCGCTGACGCTGATCGGCTTCTTCTACATCGGCGAGGCGTTCCCGCTCTGGATGGCCTTCGTCAATGGCGGTGGCCTGATCCTCGGCGGCCTCTGGATGCGGCGGATCTAGCGCATGACCGGGCTCGACGACATCATCCACCAGCCCGCAGCCAATACCCAGGAAGGAGCGCGCCGGTGATCGACAGCCATCAGGCTCCTGAAGCACTGAACGCCAATGAGCATGCCGTTCGTCGTGGGCAGCGGTCGCAGGTCTACCTGGTCGCGGGTCTCGTCCTGCTGATATGGGCCGTGATGCCGTTTGCCGACGATGTCCTGATGTGGTTCTGGCCGCGCTACGGGGCCTATTATTGGAACAGCTGGTTCGTGGTGAATGACGGGCTGTATTTCTGGTTTGCACTCTACGTCGTCTCGGCTCTCGGCCTCGTTGTTCTCGGCGCCTGTCATCTTTCGAGAAACGGCATCCGCCTGTTCGACAGGCGCACTCTGCTGGCGCTGCTGCTGATCGCCGCCTTCGGCCTCGTCTGCTGCACTTTCGGCAGGTTCTCGCCGCGCCAGCAAACGGTGTTCTGGCAGGTCTACATCACACTGGTCTACCTGACGGCGGGGCTTCGGTTCGGCTACGCCTTTGCACCGCTCGGCGCGACCATCATCGCACTGACGCTGATCGGATATTTTTATATCCCGGGTGTGCCGCTGTTGCCGTGGATGGCGGCCGTCAATGGCGGCGCGCTGATCGCGGGGACCCTCTGGATGCGGCGGGGCTAGGCGTGGCGGAGCTCGACGACATCATCCACCAGCCGCTGCGGCTGAAGATCATGGCGGCGCTGAACGCGCTGCCTGCGACCGCGGGGCTGGAGTTCTCGCGGCTGAAGAAGCTGACCGGCGCCACCGACGGCAATCTCGGCGCGCATATCGAGACGCTGGCGAAGGCGGGGTATGTGTCCGTCGAGAAAGCGTTCGTTGGCAAGAAGCCGCAGACCACGGTGACTGCCACTGCGGCGGGGCGCGGGGCGTTCGCGCGGCATGTGGCGACGTTGCAGGAGATTATTGCGGGGAGGCAGTTCTGAATCGGGGGCGGCTAGGGCAGTTGTTATTTTCGATCGCCCGCTACGAAACTGAAGATCATGCCAACCAAACCCAGCGCCAAGACAGACAAGGTCACGTACCAGTATTCGTACATGTAGTAGATGGCCAGAAGTGCTCCGGCAGCCGCGATTTGCGCTAGGTGTTCCATTCGTCTTTCCCGACGGTCATAGCTTCGCAAGCGTCATACGAAGCAAACCATCGATCATATGCTTCTCATAGTCACTCAGCGGCGCACCAGTCTTGAGCTTCTCCGCAATCTTGTCGTCACGCACAGCACTCAACGCAAACTCCAACACATCACCAGCAAGAGGCTCATCCCTCTTCAAATGACGCGTCAAACGGCTCGACAACTTATTGAAACGCGTACGATTCGGATTCTTCTCCTCCTCCATAGACTCCAAAAACAGCTTTAGAACTCTTCGCCGAATTGAATTTTCCCATGGCCGTTCCTCCTTATCAAACAGGAAGACACAATTGGGAGCGCTTCGCAAATCTGCCGTTCAGCTCGTAGGATGGGTTGAGCCAATGGGAAACCTATCGCATTCCCATTCCCGCTCTCTGTCTTCGCGGCTAACATCCGACTGCAAGTGACGATGAATCACGGATAGCGCTAGGTCGGCTAGCTTACGGACGCTTCGCGAGACAGATGTGATGGGGTTCGCAACGGCTCAACCCATCCTACGGGCTACGGATCCCCCGACCGAACAGTCACGAAGGTGGGGGCAGAACAGGCTCCTCCGGCTCCCGCTTCGACCACTATCGTTTCCGTTACATCCGCGCCCATGCGCTCGCGCTGCTCCCATTTCTCCGCCCACTCCGGCGTCAGATTTTGAAGCCAACGACTAAACTCACTTTCGATAATGGCTGCCGTTTCCTGCCAATCGTTCGGCTTGAATTTTTCGTCCTGGTCTTCTGTCCGGCCATCCGTCAAATGTGAAATTTGTTCATTGATCTTGTCGATCAATTTAGTGCGGATGAACTTCTTGTCGACTTTGAACGAGGTATTCGTGAAGTCGGTCGGATTGAACGCGCAGGCGTCCCCGTTCTTGAGAAACTCGATGAGATTACGACAGTGAAGCGCGAATCCCTCAACGTACAGGTTCTGCTGAAACTGATTAGGACCGCGTTCAAGAGCGGCTGCCAAAGACAGCCTCATCATCGACAGCTCATACGGGATGTGGTGCTTGATGATGCGATCGATCGCGCTCAAAGGGATATTCTTAAACTTCGGCTTGTGAACTGCCATCGGCACTTCTCCGCGGCTTCCGGGTAGGTAGCAAGTCAATCGAATTGATCGTCAATCTATCGAGGGACTTATCACCCTCGGGTCTGCTTAAGGATTCAGCGCTGACCTCGCGCCACCGTACTACCTTGGCCAGTGCTTTTCTAACTACCTTTTCCCTACCAAATCCCGCCCTAACGCAGCATCGACGCCACGGTCGACGCCGAGTAGGCCAAGCCGCTCAGCGTAGTGTGGCTCTGAGTAGCCAGCTCGGCGGAGACGGCGCGCAGGAACTCGCGGCGGGCGATGGCAGATCGCAAGGCACTCGACCAGTGAGGGGCCTTTCCCCGAAGGGAGACGGGCAGTGAAGCGCGCCTGATAGAGCTCAGAGGCGCGGAATGACTGGGAGTTCGGGCCCAGCCCCCTTGAGCCCCGCCGCGATTCGTGCGACCTCCGCCCCCAGCAAACCCCTCATTTTGAGCCCTCGATGCACATTCTCCTGCTCGGTTCCGGCGGCCGCGAACATGCTCTGGCGTGGAAGATCGCGGCGTCCCCCTTGGTGACCAAGTTCTGGTGCGCGCCCGGCAATGCCGGCATCGCGCGGGAGGCGGAATGCGTGGCGCTCGACGTCGCCGACCATGCTGCGGTGATCGACTTCTGCAAGACCAACAAGGTCGAGCTCGTGGTGGTCGGGCCGGAGACGCCGCTGGCCGCCGGCATCGTCGATGACCTCACCGCGGCCGGCATCAAGGCGTTCGGGCCGAGCAGGATTCCCGCCCAGCTCGAAAGCTCCAAGGGCTTTACCAAGGCGCTGTGCACCGAGTTCGGCATTCCGACCGGCGCCTACAAGCGCTTCACCAATGCCAAGGACGCGCGCGACTACGTCCAGAGCCAGGGCGCGCCGATCGTCGTGAAGGCTGATGGCCTTGCCGCCGGCAAGGGCGTCGTCGTCGCCAAGACCGTGCGCGAGGCCGAAGACGCCATCGCCATGATGTTCGAGGGCGCGTTCGGCGAGGCCGGCGCTGAGGTCGTGATCGAGGAGTTTCTGCCGGGCCGCGAGATCAGCTTCTTTGCGCTGTGCGACGGCGAGACGGCCATTCCGCTGGCCTCCGCCCAGGACCACAAGCGCGTGTTCGACCACGACGTCGGCCCGAACACCGGGGGCATGGGCGCCTATTCGCCGACGCCTTTGGTGACGCCCGCGATCCACGACGCGATCATGGCGAAGATCATCTTGCCGACGGTATCAGGCATGAAGCAGCGCGGCACGCCGTTCCGCGGCATCCTCTACGCCGGCATCATGCTGACGACGCAGGGCCCAAAACTGTTCGAGTTCAACGTCCGCTTCGGCGATCCCGAGTGCCAGGTGCTGATGCTGCGCATGATGTCGGACATCGTGCCGGCCTTCCTCGCCGCCTGCGACGGCCAGCTGAAGAATTTCGATCTGCGCTGGCATCCGGACTCCGCGCTCACCGTGGTGATGGCGGCCAAGGGTTATCCCGGCGACTACCAGAAGGGCACGCGGATCGAGGGGCTCGATGACGCGGCGAAGGTGGACACCGTCGAGATCTTCCACGCCGGCACGGTCGAGAAGGACGGCGCGATCCTCGCCAATGGCGGCCGTGTGCTCAATGTCTGCGCGCTCGGCAAGACCGTGACGGAGGCGCAGGCCCGCGCCTATCAGGCCGTCGACCGCATCAGCTGGCCCGAGGGCTTCTGCCGCCGCGACATCGGCTGGCAGGCGGTGGAGGCGGAGAAGGCCAGGGGCTAACAAGCAGCTGACAAGAACCGGCTCGCGATCCCGGACGGCGCTCAAAGCCCGCCAATCCGAGAATCTCGAGGGCTTGTGTCACCGCGCCGCCATATCGACATTCCAGAATGTGCAATCAGCTGTTGGGGTTAGTAGCCCCGCCGATGATACCGCTACTGTGCATGGGGTTGTTTTCGCAATTTTAGGTGTCGGGGCCGGCCCCGACTGACCCTTTAAAGGATGCAGAAAGATGTCCGATCTCGCCGACCTCTATCCGGATTTTGCCGCCGAATGGATCAATACCTCCTTCGGCCGCATCTTCGCCCGCGTCGGCGGCAGCGGGCCGCCGCTGCTGCTCCTGCACGGCTTCTCCGAGACCCATGTGATGTGGCACCAGGTCGCGCCCGAGCTGGCCAGGCACTTCACGCTGATCATCGCCGATTTGCCGGGCTATGGCTGGTCCGACATGCCCGAGAGCGATGCGCTGCACATCCCCTACAGCAAGCGCGCCATGGCCAAGGCGATGGTGGAAGTGATGGAGCGGCTCGGCCACGTGCACTTCGCGCTGGCCGGCCACGACCGCGGCGGCCGCGTCTCCTACCGCCTCGCGCTCGACCATCCCGGCCGGCTGTCGAAGCTCGCGGTGCTCGATATCCTGCCGACCTATAATTACTGGGAGCGGATGAACCGCGCCTATGCGCTGAAGATCTATCACTGGACCTTCCTGGCGCAGCCCTATCCGCTGCCGGAGACGCTGATCTCTGGCAATGGCGAGTTCTTCCTGCGCTTCAAGATGGCGAGCCAGACCAAGTCGAGGACGCTGGAGGCCATCGACCCGCGCGCGCTCGAACATTACCTCGCCCCGTTCCGCGATCCCGCCCGCGTGCATGCGATGTGCGAGGATTACCGCGCCGGCGCCTATTTCGACTACGACCTCGACAAGGCCGATTTCGAAGCCGGCAAGAAGATCACCATTCCGATGCTGGCGCTGTGGGGCAATGCCGGTGTGGCCCAGGCCGCGGCGACGCCGCTCGACACCTGGCAGCAATGGGCGACGAACGTCGTGGGCATGCCGGTGGATTCCGGGCACTTCCTCACGGAGGAGAATCCCGACGTGACGGCAGAGGCGCTGCGCGAGTTCTTTTCGGGCTGACGATCTTGTAGCCCGGATGGAGCGAAGCGAAATCCGGGTCTGTCAACGCCGCGACACTGCCCCGGATTGCGCTTCGCTTCATCCGGGCTACGACGGCCCTACCTTCGCTCCCGAAAGAACTCCTTGAGCAGCCGCGCCGCCTCGCTCTCGCCGACCCCGGAATAGACGTCCGGCGCGTGGTGGCAGGTCGGCGAGGCGAAGAACCGCACGCCTGATTCCACCGCGCCGCCCTTGGGGTCGGCGGCGCCGTAATAGAGGCGCCTCACCCTTGCAAACGAGATCGCGCCCGCACACATGGTGCAGGGCTCCAGTGTCACGTAGAGGTCGCAGTCGACGAGGCGCTCGCTGCCGGTCTTCCTGGACGCCTCGCGCAGCGCAACGATTTCGGCATGGCCGGTGGGGTCGCGGTCGGTCAGCGTCCGATTGGCGGCGGTGGCAATGACCTCGTCATTGCGGACCACCACGCAGCCGATCGGAACTTCGCCCGCTTTTCCGGCATTTTCGGCCGCCAGAAGCGCCAAATCCATGAAGGAGGGGGCTTTCAAGCCTCGTATCATCCGAAGAAACCTGCTAGTAGCTGCGCCTTCAGCAGAAGTGCTTACCGGTTTTGCCTGGGCATGCGGCTCGGAACGAGCGCGCACAATGCCTAATGGCCACCCCCTTGAGTGAGATCATTCATGCCTCGCGACAGCGACAAAGACAACGATTCCCGCGGCCGGCGAGGCCCGGCCAAAGGCGGCCGTTCCGGCAAGGCACGCGGCCCCGAGAAGAAGTTCGCCAAGCGCGGTTTTGAGGGCAAGAGCGAGGGCAGGGGCGATCGCGACAGCCGCCCGCCCCGTGGCGACCGCGACAGCCGCCCGCCCCGTGGCGACCGCGACAGCCGCCCGCCCCGCGAGGGTAAACCGTTCCGCCGCCGCGAGGAGGGCGATGCCCCGCGCCGCGACTTTTCCGACCGTCCCCGCTTCAAGCGCGATGACCGCGGCAGCGAGGGTCGTGGCGAGCGCAGCTTCAAGCCGCGCGGCGACCGGCCGTTTTCCGATCGCTCCTCGCGCGATGGCGAGAAGCGGCCGTTCAAGCCGCGTGGTGATCGCCCGTCCTATGGCCGCGACGACCGTCCGCCGCGCAGCCGGGATCGTGACGATTCCCGCCCCGCCGGCCGGTTCGGCGACAAGAAATTCGGTGACAAGCGGCCCTACGCGCCGCGTGGCGATCGTCCGGAACGCAAGTTCGACAGCGAGCGGAAGTTTTCGCGGGGCGGTCCTGATCGCGACCGCGGCGAGCGCGGTGATTCCAAGCCGTGGCAGAAGCGCGACGACCGTCCGCGTGGCGATCGTCCGCCGCGCAAGGATTTTGGCAAAGGCCCGCGCAAGGATTTCGGCGGCCGTGATCGCGGCGAGGACAAGCCCTGGCAAAAGCGCGAAGGCGGCGAGGACCGTCCGCGCTTTTCGCGCTCGCGCGACGATCGCGCATCGGGCGACCGTCCGTTCCGCGAGCGGCCCAAATTCGATCGGCCCCGCGAGGATCGTCCGAAGTTCGATCGGCCCCGCCGCGACGGCGATGGCGACCGCGGCGGGCGTGGCGGCGACCGGCCGAAATTCAATCGTCCGCGCGAGCGCTCGGAAGGCCGTTCCGATTGGCACGAGCATCCGCGCAGCGAAGGCCGTTTCGGTGATCGCCCGCGCCGCGACAACGAGGACGACAGCAGGATTTTCGAGAAGCGTCCGGCCTTCGGCGGCCGCGGCGCCTATCGCGAGCGGGACCGCGATTTCGACCGCCGGCCCCGCCGGGAAGAAGAGCCGAAGCCGAAGAAGGCCGGCGAGCGCATCGCGAAAGCGCTGGCCCGCGCGGGGCTTGCCTCGCGCCGCGATGCCGAGGAAATGGTCACCCAGGGCCGCGTCACCGTCAACGGCCGGGTGATCAACTCGCCGGCGCTCGACATCACAAAGAACGACGTCGTCCTGGTCGATGGCAAGCCGTTGCCGGAGCGCGAGCGCACGCGGCTGTTCCTGTATCACAAGCCGCGCGGACTGATGACCACGCATGACGACCCCGAGGGTCGTCCGACCGTGTTCGACAACCTGCCCGAAGGCCTGCCGCGCCTGATCTCGATCGGCCGGCTCGATTTCAACACCGAAGGCCTGCTGCTGCTGACCAACGACGGCGGGCTCGCGCGCACGCTCGAGCTGCCCGACACCGGCTGGCTGCGCCGCTATCGCGTTCGTGCCCATGGCGACGTCACCCAGGCGCAGCTCGACGAGCTCAAGAACGGCATCGAGGTCGAGGGCGTCAAATACGGTCCGATCGAAGCGACGCTGGAGCGCGATCAGGGCGCCAATGTCTGGCTGGTGTTCGCGATCCGCGAAGGCAAGAACCGCGAGGTGCGCAATGTCTGCGCCCATCTCGGGCTCGAGGTGAATCGCCTGATCCGGGTCTCCTACGGTCCGTTCCAGCTCGGCGAGGTGCCCGAAGGTCAGGTCGAGGAGATCCGCTCGCGCGTGCTGCGCGACCAGCTCGGCGACAAGGTGATCGAGAAGTCGGGTGCGCAGTTCGACGTGCCGCAGAAATCTTCTGCAGGTGATGACGAGAAGAAGCCCACCAGCAAGCGTGCCGTCATCAACGACCGCAAGGGCCGCCGCGTGCTGGTGCAGCGCACCGGCAGCGAGGAGGCGCGCGAGCGCAACGAGGAAGAGGCCAACGGCTACGGCCCGCCGCGCCGTCCCAAGCGCGGCTATCACGGCAAGCGCGACCTGACGCCGCGGGAGGATTGAGAGTGAGGAGCTCTTCGTCGCTCGGCACTCCCTCGTTCCCTCCCCCCTTGTGGGGGAGGGTTAGGGAGGGGGGTACCCCACGAGAGGTCGCTGCTTGTGGCACCCCCTTCCCCAACCCTTCCCCACAAGGGGGAAGGGAGCTCACCTTCCGTTCCTCTACTATTCGAGTCTCATAATGCGCGTCGTCGGCGGTCGTTTGAAGGGGCGCAATCTCGCCTCACCGTCCTCGCGCAACATCCGCCCGACGGCGGACCGCCTGCGCGAGTCCGTCTTCAACATCCTCGTGCACGCCTATGATGATCCCATTGCGGACGCGCGCGTGCTCGATCTCTTCGCCGGTACCGGTGCGCTCGGCATCGAGGCGTCGTCACGCGGCGCGAAGTTCACGCTGTTCGTCGACAATGGCGCCGAGGCGCGGGCGCTGCTGCGCAATAACGTCGAGTCGCTCGGCCTTGGCGGCGTGACCAAAGTGTATCGCCGCGATGCGACCGATCTCGGGCCCGCGCATCCCGTCGAGCCGTTCTCGCTCGCGTTCCTCGATCCGCCCTACGGCAAGGGCTTTGCCGAGAAGGCGCTGGCAAGCTTGCGCGATGGCGGCTGGCTCACGCCCGGCGCGCTGCTGGTGGTCGAGGAGGCCAAGGCCGCGCAGTTCGCGACGCCGGAAGGATACGAGGAATTGGAGCGGCGGGCGTATGACGACACGGAGTTCGTGTTTTTGCGTAGGGCGGATTAGCGAAGCGTAATCCGCCGTCGGCTCGTTCCGCGGGGGTAAAGGCGGCGGGTTACGCTACGCTAACCCGCCCTACGAAGCTCATCGCGCCGAACAGCCTTACTGCCGTAGGGTGGGCAAAGCGGAGCGTGCCCACCACCTGTCTCGATCATGCGCAGATCGTGGGCACGGCGCTTTGCGCCTTTGCCCACCCTACGGCACTCACCACGGCACCGTCACCTTCGCCCGAACAGCTTCTCCACATCGCTGAGCTTCAGCTCGACATAGGTCGGCCGGCCGTGATTGCACTGGCCGGAGTTCGGGGTCTCCTCCATCTCGCGGAGTAGGGCATTCATTTCCTCCGGCCGCAACCTTCGGCCGGCGCGCACCGAACCGTGGCAGGCCATGGTCGCCGCGACATGCATCAGGCGGCGCTCGAGCGGCAGCGCCTCGTCCCACTCGGCCATGTGCTCCGAGAGATCGCGCAAGAGGCCGCCGGCATTGGTCTTGCCGAGCAGCGAGGGCGTCTCGCGCACCGCGACCGCACCGGGGCCGAAGGATTCGATGGCGAGGCCGAACGATGCAAGCTCCTCGCTGCGCTCCAGGAGGCGCTCCACCGTCGCCTCGTCCATCTCGACGATCTCGGGAATGAGGAGGATCTGCCGCTGCACGCCGTTCGCCGCCAGCGAGGCCTTCAGCCGTTCATAGACGATGCGCTCATGCGCGGCGTGCTGGTCGACGATGATCAATCCGTCGCGGGTCTGCGAGACGATATAGGTCTCGTGGATCTGCGTGCGCGCCGCGCCAAGCGGACGATCGATGAGGTCAGCGACCGGTTGCGTCTCGAATCGCACGTCCGCGCTGGGCGCACCGACGTCGAAGGCGGCTTGCGCGCGCTCGGCGAAAGCGGGTGCGGCCGATCCTTCGAATGACGGGATCGGCACGACTGGGGCGGATGGCGAGGCCCGCCAGTCCCAGCTTGCGGGACGCGGCGGCGTGAAAGCCGGCCGGAACGCGGACAGCGCGCTCTCGCCACTGTTGGCCGCCGTGCGTCGGCCCTCCCGCGCGAGCCCCTCTTTCAATCCGTGCACGATCAGCGCGCGGACCAGGCCGGCGTTGCGGAAGCGCACTTCGGTCTTGGCCGGATGGACGTTGGCATCGACCTCGCGTGGGTCCAGCGTAACGAACAGCGCCAGCACGGGATGCCGGTCGCGTGGGAGATAGTCGGCATAGGCTCCGCGCACCGCCCCCAGGATCAGCTTGTCGCGGACCGGGCGGCCGTTGACGAAGAGATATTGCCCGAGCGCATTGGCCTTGGTCAGCGCAGGTGCAGCGGCATAGCCGGCGACGACGACGCCCTCGCGCTCGGCATGGACCTCGAAGGCATGGCTGCGAAACTCAGCGCCCAGGATGTCGCCGAGCCGCGTCAGGCGGCCGGCGGCGCCGGGCAGCGCGGCAGCCCAGGTCACCGGTGCGCGCTCCTCGCCCGCCAGCGTGAAGGCGATATCGGGCCGCGCCATCGCGAGGCGCCGCACCACCTCGCGGATGGCTTCCGCCTCGGTGCGGTCGGTCTTCAGGAATTTCAGCCGGGCCGGCGTCGCATAGAAGAGGTCGCCAACCTCGACGCGGGTGCCATGTGCCAGCGCCGCCGGCATGATCTCGGACTTCTCGCCGCCCTCGACCGTGAGCGCCCAGGCGTGCGGCTCACTCGCATGCCGGGTGGTGATGGACAGTCGTGCCACCGAGCCGATCGAGGGCAGCGCCTCGCCGCGGAACCCGAGCGTGCGGATCTGGAGCAGATCCTCGTCGTCAAGCTTGGAGGTGGCGTGGCGCTCGACCGCGATCGCGAGGTCTTTCGCGGTCATGCCGCCGCCGTCGTCGGTGATGCCGATCCGGCGCCGCCCGCCGCCATCGGTGAAGACGTCGATCCGGCTCGCGCCGGCATCGATCGCGTTCTCGACGAGCTCCTTGACCACGCTCGCCGGACGCTCGACCACCTCGCCGGCGGCGATGCGGTTGACGACCTGTTCTGGAAGCTGGCGGACGGGCATGAGATTCTGATCTGGATTCGCGGACAGCGCTATTCTAGGCCGTGTTGCGTCAAAAGCATGTGTTGAGCAACAGCCGTGTGGCCGCCTGGGGAAGAGGGCTACCTATCGCATTGAAGACATTGAGCGTTCGAGAAAATTGCGCAGGCCGGGACCTGCCGACATCCGTCGACGGTCCGGATTGTGAGGCGCCGGGCAGCGGTGTAGCATCGTGAAAAAATGGCAACAGGACGGGAGGACGCCATGTGCCATCTCTTCGCGCATCAGCCCCAACGCGATTACGAATCCCAGACCCGTTCTTTAAGGATCGATGGTCATTGCACCTCGATCCGGCTGGAAATGGCGTTCTGGGACACGCTGGAGGAGATCGCGGCCAGGGAGGCCATGAGCCTCGGCAAGTTCCTGACGACGCTCTACAACGAGGTGCTCGACCATCACGGCGAGGTCAACAATTTCGCCTCGCTGCTGCGCTGCTCGTGTCTGATCTATCGCTCGAAGAGCATGGCGACGGTGCCGGAGTTCAAGGCCACGGTGGCGCCGATTCTCGATGCGGCGGAATAGTCGCCCCACTCTCGGCGTCGTCCCGGCGAAAGCCGGGACCCATACCGCGTGATCTATCGATTGCGGAAGGTCGGAGTACCGAACTGCCAATTTCCGCCAAACTGCTCCCTGTGGTTATGGGTCCCGGCGTTCGCCGGGACGACACCTGAGTGTGGATATGCAATCCTGCCTCAATGCCGTCCCGGTGCACGCGACGCCAACGTACGATCAAATCTCCTTCTTCTGCATCGCGCCGGCGATGTAGTCCGCCTGCCGGATCGCCAGCGCGACGATGGTCAGCGTCGGGTTGCACGCCGCGCCGCTGGTGAACTGGCTGCCGTCCGAGACGAACAGGTTCTTGACGTCGTGGCTCTGTCCGAACTTGTTGACCACGCCGTCGCGCGGCTTCTCGCTCATCCGGTTAGTGCCGAGATTGTGGGTGCTCGGATAGGGCGGCGTCGGATAGGTCACGGTGGCGCCGACGGCGTCGTAGACCGCAGCGCCCTGTTTGTAGGCGTGCGCGCGCATCGCGAGATCGTTGGGATGATCGTCGAAATGCACACTCGCGACCGGCTGCCCGAACTTGTCCTTCACGCGAGGGTCGAGCGTGATGCGGTTGGTCTCCTGCGGCATGTCCTCGCCGACCAGCCACATGCCGGCCATCCTGGGATAACCGTCGAGCGCCGCGGTGAATGGACGGCCCCAGGCGCCGGGATTGAGGAACGCCGCCATGAACGGCAGCCCGATCGATAGCGTCTCCATCTCGTAGCCGCCGACGAAGCCGCGCTTCGGGTTGTTGGCGGCTTCATCGCGGATGATGCCGGCCATGGTCGTGCCGCGATACATGTGCACCGACTTCTCGAACACGGCATAGACGCTGCCGGTCATGTGCCTCATGTAGTTGCGGCCGACCTGGCCCGATGAATTGCCAAGGCCGTCGGGGAACATGGTCGAGGCGCTGTTGAGCAGCAGCCGCGGGCTCTCGATCGAGTTGCCGGCGACTGCGACGATGCGCGCCTTCTGGCGCTGCATCGCGCCGCTCTCGTCGGCGTAGACCACGCCGGTCACCTTGCCGCCGGCATCATGCTCGATCTTGATCGCCATGCTGCTCGGTCGCACTTCGAGATTGCCGGTCGCCTCGCCCTTCGGGATCTCGGTGTAGAGCGTCGACCATTTCGCGCCGGATTTGCAGCCCTGGAAGCAGAAGCCGATCTGCTGGCAGGCGCCCCGGCCGTCGCGCGGCTGGCTGTTGATCGCCATATTGCCGGTGTGCACCGTCTTGTAGCCGAGCTTCCTGGCGCCGGCTTCCAGCACCTTGAAATTATTGTTGCCGGGAAGGCCGGGAATGCCGTTGGTGCGGGTCACGCCCATCTTGTTCTCGGCCTTGGCGTACCACGGCTCCATCTCGGCGAGCGTGACCGGCCAGTCCAGGAGGTTGGCGCCGGGAAGGTTGCCGTAGGTGCTCTTCACCCTGAACTCGTGCTCGTCGAAGCGCAGCGAGGCGCCGGCCCAATGGGTCGTCGAGCCGCCGACCGCCTTGACGATCCAGGCGGGAAGGCCGGAAAAATCCTTGGCGACGCGCCACGTGCCCGACGTGGTGCGCGCATCGGTCCAGGCAAGCTGGGAAAAACTCTCCCACTCGTCGTTGACGAAGTCGTGGTTCTCGATGCGGGGACCCGCTTCGAGAATGACCACCTTGACGCCCTTCTGCGCGAGCTCGTTGCCCAGCGTGCCGCCGCCGGCACCGGAGCCGACGATCACCACAACGCTAGAGTCGTTCAGATCGAATTTTGCCATATGCGTTCTCCTGAACCGTTGGGGTGGGTCTCAAGCCTTCGGCAGCCAGTCGATGTCGGCGAAGCCACGGTTGATGTAGCCGCCGTGCTCGGCGGAGGAGCCCTCGTAGCCGAACCGCGGCCAGACCTCTTTCTGGTTGTAGAGCGACACGATGAGGTCGCCGCGCACCTTCTGGAAGAAGTCGCTTCCCTCGATCTCCTTCAAGAGCACCACACGGTCGGCTTCCCATGGCACTTCGACATAGGGCACCTTGTGGCGATCCCGTGCATTCTGATCGAGCCGCGTGATGCCGTCGCTGATCAGCGACTTGACGGCGGGATCCTTCGCCGCCTTGCCGTCCCACGGCTTGACCGCGGTGATGTAGTAGCTGTCGCCGAGCACGTCGTGCGGATAGATGTCGCGCGCGACTTTCAGCAGTGTCTTCATCGTCGCGGGCGAGAGTGCGCTGGCATCATCGGCCCACGCATCTTCGATGCTCACACTGACGCTGGTCGCGACGGCTACGACCGGCACGGCGGTCGCTGCGCCCTTGAGAAAGACGCGGCGGCTGTGCTTGCTTCGACGATCGACTTCTCTCATGGCATTCCTCCGTGGATTTTTATGATTTGGACCTTTGTGTCAGCCGAACCGTCCGCCCCGCTGGATCACCTCGATCTTGTAGCCATCGGGATCGCTGACGAAGAAGAAGCGCGCCAGCGTCCTGCCGTCGTGCTTGAAATCGCGTAAGGGCCCCGGCGCGAGCTTCTCGCGCTCGAAGCGGGCATGCTCGGCCTCGAGATCCTCGACCACGACGGCGAGATGGCCGTAGCCGTCGCCGAGCTGGTATGGCTCCTTGCGATCGAAATTCACCGTCAGCTCGACCTCGAAAGGTGAGGAGGGATGACGCAGATAGATCAGGGCAAAGTCCGCGAATTTCAGATGGTCGGCGACTTCGAGGCCGAAGGCTCGCCGGTAGAAGTCGAGCGAGCGCGCCTCGTCGAGCACGCGGATCATGGAATGGACCGGCTTTGCCACTTAGTTCTGCTCCTTCAGGTAAGTGATGATGGCGGCGCGCGTCTCCGGCTTGCCTTGCCGGTAGGCCATGACGACGCCGGGAATGACGCCTTGCGGATTGGTCAGCCAGGCGTCGAGCCGGGCTTCGTCCCAGGTGAAATCTGCGTTGGCGAGGCCTTGCGAATACCGAAAGCCTTCGACCTTGCCGGCGGGCTGGCCCACGACCTTGAGCAGCGGCGGTCCCTGGCGCGCCGGCTCCGACAGGTTCGTGGTGTGGCACGCCGCGCATTGTTGCTTGAAGAGTGTCGCACCGTCCGGCGGCTTTGCGGCCGGCAAAGGCGTCTGTGCGTCGGCAACCCGCACCACCAGCACCATCGCGGTGCACAATCCCAGCACGAACGCGCGCATCGTCTAGAGCCGCCCATCGACATCAACCTGCGCAAACTCTAGGCGGCGTCAGATGCGCGGTGGTAGTAGCGGGCTGTTTCGTTGCGCGCGGAGATGCTCGTGATGCGCAGTGTTCCGCGCTGCCTTATATGCGGAGCACAATTCCGCGAAACCGCCGTCAAATCCCTAAACGATCACCACACCATGCGCATTGCATGACGATTGCGCCGCTTGAACTCTCGACGCGATGCAATGGCCCGGTGCAGATCAGCGGCGTGTGCGCCGCCGAGCCATTCGTCGCGAAACAATCCAGGAGAAATGGATGAAGTTGGTGAAGACCTCGATGATCGCATGCGCTCTGTCGGCTCTCATTGCGACGCCCGTTCTCGCGCAAAGCGCGCCCCCCACCGCCAAACCGGGCGGCACCGTGCAGAGCAAACCCATGCAAGGCAGCACGATGGGCAGCGGCGACGAGGAGATGAATGCTCAGCCGGGCGCGGCGGGCGAGAAGACCGGCATGAAATCGACCAAAGGCACCAGGGGTACGGTCGGCACCACGGGTAGCGCTGCGCACAAGGGAACGGCCGACGATGCCACGACAGGCGGCGCAGCCCCTTCCAAGCGTTACTAGTCTCGCCGGTGAAACGGCAAAACTCCGGTCGCCCCGCGGCCGGAGTTTTTTGCCGCGCTAATTAGTCGTCGAAGCGCCCGCCGCGTCCGGCCTTGACGTCGCTGCGGCGCTTCTTGCCCTCGAGCCGGCGTTGCTTTGAGCCAAAAGTCGGCTTTGTCGCCCGCCGCGGTTTTGGCCGCACCATGGCTTCGCGCAGCATCTCCGTGAGGCGGTCGATGGCATCCTGGCGGTTGCGCTCCTGGGTGCGGAAGCGCTGCGCCTGGATCACGATCACGCCGTCCTTGGTCATGCGCTGACCGGCGAGGCGGGCGAGCCGGATCGCCGCATCCTCCGGCAGGGTCAGCTTGCGCGCGTCGAAGCGCAACTGCGCCGAGGTCGCGACCTTGTTGACGTTCTGCCCGCCCGGGCCGGAGGCGCGGACAAAGCCGATCTCGATGTCGTCCTCGTCGATGACGAGATCGCGGGATATCCGCAGCATGATGGCACCATTCGTGATGTCCGGACATATCGCGGACGTCTGCGTTGGGCAATGGTGCTTGGTGGAAACGCAAATGGCCGGGCGAGCCGTCTCCCTCCGGTGAGGGCCGTCTTGCCGGGTTAAGAGGAGTGCTGTGTAACAGCCCTTATGGACAGTAATAAGTTCAGTGCACGGATTGAACGGTTCGAGGTTGTCGAGACTGGCCGTCGCCGTCGCTGGACGGATGACGAGAAACCTAAGATCGTTCTGGAGAGTTTGCAGGCACCGCGCGCGGTCTCGTCGACAGCACGACGATACGGCATCTCGCGCTCGCTGCTGCTGACTTGGCGACGATCGTTTGGGACGCAGACGAACGAACGACCTCAGCCAGCCTTTGTGCCGGCGATGGTGATGCCGGACCAACCGCCGGTGCCGCCAGTAGCTTTGGCGGGGCCAGCGGGCGGACGCATGGAGATTGTCGTCGGCAAGGCCTGTCGCGTGATCGTGGACGCCAGCGTTGATATGACCGCGTTGTC
>NZ_KB902811.1:0-51118 GCF_000379585.1 Bradyrhizobium sp. WSM2793
CTGGCCACCGGACTGGGCGAAGGGCAGATATCCGAGCTCGTCCAGGACGATGAAGTCCATCCGGGTCAGATGCTCGGCAAGCCGGCCCTGCCGTCCGTTGCGGGTCTCGGTCTCCAGACGNTTGACGAGGTCGACCACATTGTAGAAGCGGCCACGGGCACCTGATCTGATGCAGCTTCTGCCGATGGCAATGGCCAGGTGGGTTTTGCCTGTGCCGGTGCCGCCGACCAGGACGACGTTGCGTTGTTGGGCGATGAAGCCGCCGCCAGCGAGATCATTGACGAGAGTCTGGTTGATCGGCGTACCGTCGAACTGGAAGTCGGCGATATCCTTGGCAAGCGGCAGCTTGGCAATGGTGAGCTGGTATTTGATCGACCGGGCCTGCTTCTCGTTGATCTCGGCGTTGAGCAGGTCGCCGACGATGCGTTGAGGTTCATGCTGTCGCTTGACGGCGATCGCCATGATCTCGTCGAAGGCGGCCTTCATGCCGTAAAGCTTGAGCTCGCCCATGAGATCGAAGATTTGAGTTCGTTCCATCAGTTGGTCCTCCGGAGGTTATCGTAACGGGCACAATCGGCGATCGGCGTATGGCGGAGCGTCAGTGCGGCCGGCGTCATGATGTTTGCCGGTGGAGCGGGCTCGCGATGCCGGGCCAGGATATTGAGCACGACATCGGCGGAGTGGACGCCGTGGCCGAGCGCTTCAGCACAGGCGGCTTCCACCGCAGGCAGACCGTCAGTCAGCACCGCGTTGAGGATGTCGACCATCTGCCGATTGCCATCGTCGGTGCTGGCAAGCTTGCGCCGGATCCGCTCGATTGCGGCGGGCAGCACCCAGTCCTTGAACGGAGCACCGTTGCGCAAGGCGCCGGGTTTGCGAGCCAGCACTGGCACATAATGCCAGGGGTCGTAGACGGTATCGCCGCGGCCAAAGGATCGCGGGTGCTCGGCAACGATGCGTCCATCCTGACGGATCACGATGCGATCGGCATAGGCTTGAACCTCAACCGGTCGTCCGACTGCGCTGGCTGCGACCGAGTACTTGTTGTTGTCGAAGCGCACCAGGCAGGTCTTCGAGACCGATGCCGTCACCGCATGGAAGCCGTCGAAGCGGCCGGCATAGGGAACGAGTTTGGGACGTTCGACTTCGAACACTTCCTAGATCGTCTGGTCGGCCAGCTCCGGATGGCGATGAGCCTTGGCGTAGCCGATGCATGTGTCGAGCAGCCAGGCGTTTAACTCGTCGAGGTTTTTGAACCGCAGCCGCGGCGTGAAGAAGCGTTCCCTGACCAGCCCGACCTGGTTCTCGACCTGCCCCTTCTCCCAGCCCGACGCTGGCGTGCAGGCAACCGGATCGACCAGATAGTGGCTACACATCTGCAGGAAGCGGCGATTGTAGCGACGATCCTTGCCGACAAAGATGGTCTCGACCGCCGTCTTCATGTTGTCGTAGATGCCGCGGCTGCAGGTGCCTTTGAACAGGGCGAACGCCCGGTCGTGGGCGTCGAACACCATCTCCTGCGTCTCCCGCGGATAGGCCCGCACGAACAGCATGCGGCTGTGACAGAGCCGGACATGGGCGGCCTTCACCATCACCGTGGTGCCGCTCAGCAAGACCACCTCGTGGCTCCAGTCGAACTGGTAGGCTTCGCCTGGGGCAAAGCTCAGCGGGACATAAGCGGCCGCGGTCGATTGCCCGCGTTCTTTACTCCACCGCCTGGCGTAACGCCGCACGGCATCGTAGCCGCCGTCATAGCCGCGGCCGCGCAGCTCTTCGAAGATCCGGATCAAGGTCAGTTGTTCACGAGCCGATTTGCCCGCGTTCGCCGCCAGCAATCCGTCAAGCTCTACTGCCCATCGTCCCAGCTTTGGCCGCGGCTGCACCTGCCGCTCGTACTCGAAGGAGGTCTCTCCCGACCTCAGCACCTTCCGGACCGTGTTCCGAGACACCTTCAGGTCGCGGGCGATCTCCTTGATCGTCTTGCCCTTGATGAAGTGCTCGCGCCGAATCCGCGCAATCGTCTCCACGACCAGCATCCCCAACCACCTGCTTCATTCCAAAGCAGGCAGCGCAACAGACCTATCTGTAGGGGGTCAATTTTGGACGCCGATCCCCCGGCTTAGGGGGTCAATATTGCAAGCCGAAACACAAAGGTGAAATCGCTTCCGGCGAAGATCTTGCGCGCCTCGGCATCGTCGAAGCCAATCTTGACGGCAATCGACTGCGGGGCTCGCTCCTGCGCTTGGAGCAGGGCTTCCTCGAAGCGGGGTTCGCCCTTGCCCTCGCGATAGCAGAACAAGTCGACGTCTGACTTCGGGGGCAGAGCAGACGCGCTCTGCGCTGCCCTCACAGACCGCTCCGGGCCAACTGCGGACGTGCCTTGCCGCCGCCGCATGGCTGTCTCCCGGATCAGGAGAACGTTAGTCCCAATTCAAATTATCGCACTGAATGGGGTTCGGGGATAGCGTCAGCCGCGGTCGGCGGGAGGTGGCTGATGTCTCAAACGGGTCATGAGCATCACTTTGGTCGCGCGCTGCTCTCTTCCGTTTCGCCCCTCTAAGCGGGCATCTTTAGACGACCTCGACATGTCGCAAACGGGCCAATAGCCGACGTTCACTAGCCTCCACTCCTCTCAGGGCGTCGAACGATCTTGAGGACGTTTACATCGGCAAATGCGCTCGCGGTCGCCAGATGCGTTGTCTACTCTGATGCATCTTCGACGGTGCGGATTCGCTCGGCGCGACGAGCAAGATCATCGTAGCGCGCGGCGACCTTCCGCAGGCTCTCGCTGGCTTCTGGAAACTCGCAATTGTCGGCCTTGGTTCGGAATTCCTCGGCCCTCATTCTCCAATACTTCGGCGGGTGCATGCGCTCGATACTCATGACGGGCGCCTTCCCTCAATCGGTCCGTTCATGTTGATTGAAGTACAACGCGTCCAAGAGTTCTGTACAAAAATGTACACTGGCAACAAAAAAGGCCTCAGCTCGGGCGGGCGCCGAACTGCGGCCTTGTGTCGGTGTCACGTTGTCGAGGCGTGATCCGCGAAGGGTCAACTTTGCTACGGCCCGTTGGTTCCCCTTGCTTGTAAGTACAAGGACCATTCCACGTTCACTGCTCTCAGTTCAGCGGACAACGGCCGCAGCATCGTCCTTGCTCGGTACCAGCCAATCGACCGCAAGCAGGCAACCTTCGAGGACAATGAAGGCAGCCAAGCCGCCGATCCAACCGAAGAAGACGATGGAAAAGGTTGCGAGCAAGAGCGCGCAAAAGACGTCGGCGAGCACCTTGGCGGTGCGGATCCCTGGGGTCTGATCCGATGTGAAGTAGGGCATTGTGGTCTCCTGAAGGAATAGAAAGCCTAGCTTCAAGGGTGCTAGGCGTCCACCCGCCTTTCAAGGCTGCGAACGCCTTAAGGCATCTTCGTCTTCCCAACCCCGCCGCCACATGTCGTACTTAGGTGAGTATGGTTGAAACGAATTGTCGTCTATGTGCGCGCCGCTCCGTCTAGCCTGGCTGCGCAACGAGCTTCCGACTCTCGGCGATGGCACAATCAGCCCGTTCTAAAAGGTCGTCTGTCATAGCCCGCCAACTTGGGCATGGGTCGTTCCTAACTCGTCCACTCCCTCAGGGACACCGCATCCACCGCGGAATTTCCGCTAATGGGATGGTCCGGCCGTGCTCCTGCCCCGCCAGCGATAAGCTGGCCAGGGGCGCCAAGACAAGGAGCACGCCATGTCCCAAGACACCCAGTACTGCGATCGCCGTGATCGGCATCGATATCGGCAAGAACTCGTTCCACGTCGTGGGCCACGATGCGCGCGGCGCCATCGTGCTGCGGCAAAAGTGGTCGCGTGGCCAAGTGGAAGCGCGGCTCGCCAATATGGCGCCTTGCCTGATCGGCATGGAAGCCTGCGTCGGCGCACATCATTTGAGCCGCAAACTCGCATCGCTTGGTCACCATGCCAGGTTGATGCCGGCCAAATATGTCCGCCCCTATAGCAAGGGACAGAAGAACGACTTCAATGATGCCGAAGCGATTGCCGAAGCCGTGCAGCGCCCGACGATGAAGTTCGTAGCAACCAAGACCGCGGAGCAACTGGATCTGCAGGCGCTGCATCGGGTGCGCGAGCGGCTGGTGTCGCAACGCACCGGCATCATCAACCAGATTCGCGCCTTCATGCTGGAACGCGGGATCGCGGTGCGCCAGGGCATCGGCTTCCTGCGCACAGAACTGCCCACCATCCTTGCGACGCGCACCGATGCCCTGTCGCCACGCATGTTGCATGTAATCGAGGAGTTGGCAGGCGACTGGCGTCGACTGGATCAGCGCATCGATGGCCTATCCCGCGAGATCGAAGCCCTGGCCCGTCAAGATCAGGCATGTTCGCGCCTGATGACGGTGCCCGGCATCGGGCCGATCATTTCGAGCGCCATGGTGGCCGCGATCGGCACTGGAGACGTCTTCTCCAAAGGCCGTGACTTTGGCGCGTGGCTCGGACTGGTGCCCAAGCAGATCTCGACGGGAGATCGCACGATCCTTGGCAAAATCTCAAGGCGCGGCAATCGCTATCTGCGCGTTCTGTTCGTGCAGGCGGCATGGGTTATGCTGGTCAGGATAAAGAACCGGGAACGCTACGGGCTCGGATCCTGGATCGAAGCCGCCAAGAGGCGATTGCACCACAACGTGCTGGCGATCGCGCTCGCCAATAAGCTTGCCCGCATCGCCTGGGCGGTGCTGGCTAAAGGGCGCGCCTTCGAACTGACAACCAACGACGCAGGCGTCCGGCCCGCTTGATCCTCGCGCCGTGCTCGGCGCGGTCAAGGCGCGGCCTGGCAACGCCGGAGCCAGCCGCAAGCCAAGCGCCACGGCCGGCCTTGACCGCCCCTGCGCGCGACGCGACGCCGTCCTGCGGGCCGGGACGAAGGAACGGCCCCTGGCTCGAACAAAGGAACTACGAGGTACGAGGAGCAAGCCATGACGTAATCCCATCAACACGTTCCAGCCGAGGTCTGCGAGAGGATGAGACGAGATGGAGGTTCGGTCTTCCCGGCGCATGCGAACACTGGTGACCCAAATGGCCCAATCGAGGCCTGTCCGCTAATGAGAACGCACGCGCGCTGATATCCATGGTGGCCCGGAGAAAATGCTCCAATCAAAGGCCGGATACATTGATGCAAGACCACTCACCACCTGATCGACGAACCTCTTGCTACGCACGGCCGGACCATACAAATGGGTCAAATGCGAAGAACTCAGGCTGCCCTCGGTAGCGAGCATTAATTGGGTCGGTTCACCCTCGGAAGCGGACATCGCGGCGCTGTGGGTCGCGGTCAACCATGGGCCAAATCCCGACATCAACAGGAAGATGCGAAAGACGCTTGTCGGGCGCGTTTTTGCCTTGCGTTGATCCCTGCTTCTTCAATCCATCCCGCCAATGACGCCAAGAAACGAACCACCGAAGAAAGAGGCAACAAGCATCATGAGATAGGTCGTCGCGGTGGGACCGAGTTCTGGCTCGTTTTGAAAATGATGAAATCCGAGCAGCCCCAGCAGACAAAGCCCCGCGCAGAGTGTCGGCCAAAGTGCCCGCCGCCGTGCTGCAAGCCGCTGGGCCGGGGTAGCCCACTGAGGCTGTGATAGAGTTCTGGACCGACGAAGCGATACCGCGGCGCTCAGGACTACCACGATCAGACAGGCAGTGAGGAAGTACATGGACATAATCCTTCGTGCCCTAGTTTTGTACTGCTGCGCCGCGCGGCCCTAGCCTTTCGGTCAAAAGCTGCCATCAGGACGTGGAAACCCACGCCCTTTCGGAGGTGCCTGTTCGATACAGGTCTTCGCTCGGGCGACGATTTCCTTTGGTGACAGCTCCTTGAGAATTCGATCACGTTCATTCCCAAAAATAAAAGCAAGCTCGATGAGACGTTCACGTTCACCTTCAGGCTCACGTGTGTCCAACCTTCTGAAAGTGGCCGACGCGTTCTGATGGTTGATCTCAGCGTCGTTCGCTTTCTGTCGTAGCGCCGCGTCAGTCGGGACTTTGCCGGTTTCCATAAGCTTGTCCGCGACAAAAATGGTTGTCGCGCAGGTGAGATGGAAGTCCTCTTGGGGAGAACAGGCCACCATAGATAAGCTCGTAGCAGCAAGTAGAGCTAAAACTTCGGTTTTGCAGAGAGGGTTCACGCTTAGTCTCAGCTTTGACGGTGGAAAGATAGCCGTTACCAACAACTCCTCTTTTGAGTTGCATAGCAGCGGGCGGTCAACCATGAACACGGCGAATGATCAATTTTGCATGAACTGAGGAAGTCGGTTATGGGTCAAAGGCTGCCCTCGACAGCCAGAATGCCTTGGTCGGGTTATCTCTCGGAAGCGGACATTGCCGCGCTCTGGGCTGAGGTCAGCCACGGGCCATAAGCGGTCATAAGATATTTTGCTTTGCTCTTACAAGCTCGTGAAGTCATCGAGTGCGGCAAGATACCGAGTTCGTTCTTCCGTCGTGATGAAAGCAGCCTCAAAGCCGTTTCGAACGACTTGCACGATTTCCACCTTGCTCAACCGAAGGGCTTTTTGACATTCACCAAGCGTAGGCCATCGCCGCGCGACCGGTCAGGAACAGCTCGACTGAGGGATCCCAACTGAGATCCAACACACGCCCGCTGAAGGCCGTTTTGGCATCACCTGGAACGGCGGCCATTCCGGAATCGATTTGAGGACCGCTGCGTGGACCTCATAGCTGCTCAGGGGCATCGGTTTCCTCAACCGGCTGCACGAGCCGTTTGGTGAGCTATTCCCTGTTGCCCAGCGGGATCCGACTTGGGCCATCGTCACCAGCCTAGTGACAGCGCAGCTGCGCGGCGAATCCTGACCATCTCAGCACTAGCCCAGCTCGGCTCACGGCTGGCGGCCGCTCGAGTAGCGATTTGCAGAGAGCGGACAGTCGCGTTCGATCGCCGCTGCTGGTCCATCCGGTTGTGATCCGGTCCAGCGACTTGATCAAAGCATCGGTGAAGCTTCTGCGCACGCATTTTGCGGCCGCCGTTGCGACAACCGCCCCCGAGCGAGGAGACCCAGGATTGAGTAGAAGGCCGGCAGCGCCGAGAGGTCGGCTTAGCGTCGAAGGCTGTCCTCGGCTGCCGTCATGAACTTGGTCAGCTCATCTCTCCGAAGCCGATGTCGCCGCCCATACGGGCTTAGGTGAGCCACGGGCCAATACCGGAACTGACGAAATGAACGTACAGTGGCTGCCCTTCGTGACGTCAGAGGGGACAGACAATGATCAATCGACTGTCATTGGCCGTTACAATGGTCGTACCGACGGCCTGTCATGCGCGAAGCTCACATTATCCGTTGCGCTCGGCGGAATCTCACCAGTTCGCGGCGACCAGAACGCGATCGACGAGGAAGGCGAGCCCAAAGACCAGCACGAGCGCGGAGAGCGCCGTCACCGCCGGCCGCTCCCACGCGGCGCGCCGAAACCAGATGAGAACCGGAAGGAAAGCGGCGATCACCGCTGCCTGGCCGGCTTCAACGCCGAGGTTGAACGAGACGAGCGCGCCGGCCAGGGCGGCCGGGGGCAGATCGAGATCGAGCAACGCGCCGGCAAAGCCGAAGCCATGCACGAGGCCAAACGCGAAGCCCACGGCCCAGCGCCACGACGCCGTGCGTTTGAGGAAAACGTTTTCCGCCGCGACGTAGACGATCGAGAGCGCGATCACCGGCTCGACGATCCAACTAGGCGGCGACGCCGCGCCCAGTACCGCCACGGCCAAGGTGATACTGTGCGCCACCGTGAAGGCGGTGATGACGGCGAACAAGGATCCGATTCCTCCGCCGCCCAGGACGAGGGCCAGCACGAACAGGAGGTGATCAACTCCCGTGAGGATGTGCTCGATGCCGAGTCGAAAGAAGGCGAAGACGCCGCTCCCGGCGGTAACCTCGGGCGTCGGGCTCCCGCTCGGTGCCGCGACGGCAAGGCGAGCCTCGCGCCGGTCGCGTTCGAGGGTGTATTGCTGCACGCTCCCCAGGGATTCGACGCGGACAAGCGTGTGGTAGTCGTTGCCGAGGACGTCGGACAGGTCGTCGCGCAGCACAAGTTCGCGCGGCGTACCAGGGCAGGCATAATCGATGATCACTACGGCGTTGGCGCGGTCGGGCGTGGGCGGCGTGACCGTTCCGGGCACCGGCTCGCATCGCACTCCATTCGCGGAAATGCCGACTTTGCGCGCGACCAAATCGGCCAGCGTGGCGTAGTCTCCACGGGGCGCCAGCCGCACCCCGGCGGCCTCGCCGCCGGCCGCCGCGAGCGCATCGGGGCCGAGGGTGACGCTGTATCGGACAGTTCCGCCGTGCAGGCTCACGGTGGCATAGCCCATCGAGCCGGTGATGTGCCCTTGCGCTGGTCCGAGCAGTAGCAGCAGCGCGAGAGCAGCCCACTGCGCCGCTCGGCGGAGAGAGGCAGGCGCCTTCATCGCGCGGCCGCTTCAGTCATGACCTCGGCCCATTCGCCGCCGACGAAGCGGGACATGAGGTAGAGCCGCGGATTGTCATCGATGCGCATGTACTGGAGGTACCCCTCGGGGTTGAACTCGCCGAAGCGGGCGCTGAGAACCGGCTCGCCGTCCCCTCCGTAGAGCTTCACGGAGAGCTGCGGCGGGTCGAGACCGAACGGCGCCGGGTCGCTCCCCGCCAGCTCCGCCGCCCCGATCTCGCGGACAGGCCCGGAATTGTGCATGATCTCGACGGCCTTGCTGACCCGGAGCCCGACAGTGCCAATGTTGACGCCGTCAGGCGTCGCCCACGCCGTGTCGCCCGCGCGGAGCAGGGTAACGCGCCGCGTGCCGCGGCTCAACTCCACCCGCGTGACCTCTTCCGGCGGGCGCTTGAGCACGCCCTTGGCCTCGAACCGCACGAGCTGGCGCTGCACCGGCATGGCGCCGCTCACCACCATGGCCGCGAGGTACATGAGCGCGAGCGCCGCGAGGACGGGGTGCAACACGTGCCGCCTCATCGTCGCCGCCACCAAACGACGCAGCCGAGCCCGATCACCAGGAGCGGCATGGCGACGACGACCAGGAAGAACACCGCATTCGACTGCCGCCCGGTCAATGCGATGAGGGGCGGCACGGGAACGCGCGCGGCAACCGTCGTCGTGCGCTCTTCACGTGCCAGCCAGCGGGCCGCCGAGAGCAAAAGGTCACTGTTTGCCATATACGGAAAAAACGAGTTGCTGGCGAAGTCGCTGTCGCCGACGACGATGGCGCGCATAGGTTCGGAGTTGCCGTCAAGGCGCCCTTCCACGGCGACGCCCAACACGCGGGGGCCGGGGATCGGGGGCGCTGCCGCGTCCTTATCACTCGCCGCGTCAGGCTCGACCGCGTGTGACCCCACCGGTTTGACCGGGCGCGTGTAGCTGTCCCGGCTGCTGAGCAACAGCGGGGTGACGCGGAGGTCGTCCGCCGTCGACAGCATCGTGATGGGGCGGATGCCGGGGTAGAAGGTGAGCGAGACCGAGCGCGTGACCGGGTGAGGGTCGTAGCCCGTGACCGCCACAATCTCGGGGTTGGTCGAGTAGTGGCTCAAGGGATCGACGACGACCTCCTGCTCCGGGCGGACGCCGAGCTCGGCCACGAGCCGGGCGAGCCCGGGTTCGAGCACGAAACCCAGGTCCAGCAGGAGAAGGGCCGACCCGCCGCGCCGCAAATAGGCGCGCAAGGCCGCGCTTTCAGCCGGCAGGAACGTGGTTCGCGGATTGGCCGCGACGAGGAGGGTGCACCCAGTCGGCACGTCACCCTCGGTGGCGAGTATGAGCTTCCGCGCCTCATAACCCTGCGCTTCGAGCGCGCGGCGCAGCCGCCCCGCGCCGTGGCCCGGCATCTCCACCACCTGCGAGCTGGCGTCGTCGTGGCTGTGGCCAGCGCCGCTTTCCAGGTGCGTGTGGTACTCGAAGTTGTCCATCGGCAGCTCGCCGTGGCCCTCGAGGAAGCAGGCCGTAATCGCGCGCCCGCGCAATACGCGCTGGATACCTATCGCGATCTCCGTCTCGTCAGTGCCTTGCACCAGCACCCGACGTCCCTCCGCCTCCACGACCGCGGCATTGTAGATCTGGATTGCCTTCTCGCGCGCGAGTCTCGGGTCCCGGTCCGGATCAACTGCGACGACTTTGAGCAGCGGGTTGCGCCGGGCCATGATCGCAAGGAGGTCGCGCGCGCGCCGCCCCGCGGGATCCTGCGACCGATAAAAGTAGGTGACGGTTACCTCACGGGAGACCTCGTCAATCGCCCGCATGGCCGCCCCCGAGGGCGTATAGACTTTCTCGCGAGTCAGGTCGAAGTGCACGTCATGCAGATGCAGCGCGACATTGGCAAGCACCGCGGCGCCGAGCGCGATCAGGATGACTCCGGCCGAATAGGCCCGCCCCCGCCAGCCCGCGAGCCCGGTCTGCAGCGGCAGCCTCAGCCCGGTCGCGAACAGCACCAGGACGGCGGCGAGCCAGCCACCAGTCCAGAGCAACGCGTTCCAGTCGAGCTCGGGGTGCTCCATGGCGTCAGCGCCGGGCCAGCCCGCGCACGGCGAGGAACAGCCCGAGCAGGGTCACCGCGAGGAAGAAGCCGAAATCCGAAGCGTACATGGCGCCAACGGCAAAAGGCTGGAAGCGCGCCAGCAGCGACAGCCCGAGCACCCAATTGTCGATCGGTGACGGTAGCAACGCGGCCCAGGCGTCAATCGCCCATAGCATCCCGAACACGCCGAGCGAAACGACCGCGGCCACGACCTGGTTGGCGGTGAGCGCGGAAACGGCAAGACCGATCGAGACGAGGGCGCCGGCGAGCAGAGTCAGGCCGAGGTAGCCGCTGTAGATCGGGCCCCAATCGGGAGTGCTGAACCGCGCCAATATCGCTGAATACACCAAAGTGAGCGCGACCATCGCGAGCAGCATGCCCATCGAAGCTGCGAACTTGGCCAGCACGATGTCGCCCTCGCGCACCGGCGACGTCAGCAGCAGCTCGAGGGTGCCGCCCCGGCGTTCCTCGGCGAACTGCCGCATGGTAACGAGCGGCACTAACAGGACGAGCTGCACGGCCGCCTGAAAGAAGACGTTCACCAGCGTCGCCTGCTTGGTGGCGATGAGCGTGACGGCGAAGCCGTAGCCGTTGAGCACAAGGAAAACGGCGATGACGGCGTAAGCGATCGGCGAGACGAACAGCGCGCGCAACTCCTTGGCAACCAGGGCGAGGAACGCCGTCACTGGAGCGCTCGGCTCGCCGTTAGCCGGAGGAACAGCTCCTCCAGGTCTGAAGCCGTCTCGACCGTCTCGACGCTGGCGATGCCGGCGAGGCAGAGGGCGGCGGCGACACGGGGCGCTGCGCCGGCCTCCGACACCTCCACCCGCCAGACGGCGTGGCCGCCCTCCGGCTCCTCCCGGGTCACGCCGCCGATCCCCGCCAGGCCGGACAACGCCGCCGCAACCTCGTCCGCCCGATCGGCTCGGGCGCGGACGCGAAGCGAAGTGCCGCGCCCCGCGCCGGCGAGCTGGTGGACGGTGAGCAGCCGCCCGTCGAGCAGGATCGCGACCCGATCGGCGACGCGTTCCATCTCGGCAAGGACGTGCGAGGTGACAAGGACCGCGCTGTCGCGGGCCAGGGTCCGCAGCAGCCCGCGCAGCTCGATGACCTGACGCGGGTCAAGGCCGTTGGTCGGCTCATCGAGCACCAACAACTTGGGTTCGTTCAGCACGGCCTGGGCGATTGAGACGCGCTGCCGATAGCCGCGCGACAGCCGGCCAATCACGGCGTCGCCGACCGGCTCGAGCGCGAGCCGCGCGCGGGCGGACTCGATGCCTCGGCGCAACGCACCTCCCCGCAAGCCCCGCAACTGTCCCATGAAGTGAAGAAATTCGTCCACCCGCATATGGCCGTAGAGCGGGGCGTTCTCCGGCACGTAGCCGATCCGCGCACGCGCCTGGTGTCCGTCGCGGACCACGTCGAAGCCGTCGATGCGGACAGTTCCTTCGCTCGGCCGCAGATAGCCGGTGATGACGCGCAAGATGGTGGTCTTACCCGACCCGTTGGGACCAAGCAGGCCCACCACTTCCCGCTCCCTCACCTCGAACGAGACGCCGTCCACTGCCTGGCGGCGGCCATAACGTTTGCCCAGCCGTTCGACGGACGCGACGGCGATGCCGTGTCGCGAGCTTTCAGCCGGCGCAATGCCAAGCCCCGCCGGGGCTCGGCGCGGTCGATCCGTCAGGTGCCGGTCCACTGTCGGCGTCGAGCCGGTCAATCGTAGAATTCCGGCGCCTTCTTCATCGCCTTGAACGCGTCTGGGTCGTGGGCAGTGAAGAAATTTGCCTTCTGCGTCGCCATCTCCCGCCTGATCCACTCGAAGGCCGAGTAGAATCCCGATGTCGAATAGACCAGCGGGGTGCTCGGCGGTATATTCTGCTCGACGTTCTCCCGGAAATAGACGTTGTCCCCGGTGAGGATGATGAGGCCAGTGTTCTTCAGCCGCACCGTCATCATCTGGCTGCCCGGCGTGTGGGCAACCCAGCGCTTCACGACGAGCGTGCCATCTCCAAACAGGTCCTGATCGCCTTCGAGCTGCAACATCTTCACCGCGTTTGCGCTTGGTGTCATGTTTCCGCGCAGCGGCAGGACGTCGCCGAGAACGTAATTGGAGCCGGTGCCGGGCTCCGGCCAGAAGAAGTTCTGAAGCTCGCTCTTTTGCACGACGAGCGTCGACTTCGGGAACTTGGCCACGTTGCCGCCGTGGTCGAGGTGGAGGTGGCTCACCACGACGTAGGTGATATCGTCGGGCGTAAGATCGATTTTCTTCAGCTGCGTATCGATCGCGACATCTGGCGTGTTGACCGGCTTCAACCCGGTGAACGCGGCGCCCCAGTAGCCTGGGTCGGTGATAATCTTGTCGTTGTTACCCGTATCGAAGAGAACATTCCCTTTCGGATGTTTGATCACGTAAAAACCGACCGGAACCTGGATCGCCGGCTCCATGGGTGCGCCGTTCACCAAAAATCCTTTGCCGAGAGTCAACGCGCCGGAACTGAACGCGTAAAGCTTAAGGTCTTGGGCGCTTAGTGCCGTAGTCGACAATACGCTCCCGAGAAGAGCGACCATTGCCGTCAAATATTTGCGGGTCATTCTTTGCCTCCCTCGTCGCGAATTTTGTTATGTTTTGCTTCTGTGCAAAGCCGCAGAGGCGCCGGCAGGATGCACTTAAGTTCAACACGCCGCAGTAGACCTGTCAATAATTCTGGACGGTGTCGCGGTTCACCCGACGGTACTGCGGCGCCGGTGGTCAGGATTGGCCGAGGCTCGTTGCGTGAGTGGATGGCTGGGGGCAGGGCATTCCTGCTGAAACCAGTCTTCAACCGCAGCAGGCCAAAAATGGAATTTCAGTAGACGTAAAGCTCTCCTGGGGCGCTCAATTTCCAAATGTCACGTGTCGTAAGTCCAATGCCCGCTATGGTCCAATACCCAATCCTCCAGGCATTCCGGTAAGAGCGTCAGCTGGGATCTGTTCGCGCCTTCAACGAAGCGTCCCATCTCTAAGTCAATCCACAGGGAACGTCACTTCGCACGCGCAAAACCAAGTGCTCATTTCGACCAGCGCCCAAGTTGCGGACCGAGCGCACCGCCATCGCCGAACAAGGCCAGGAGGCGCGTCTTGCGCTCGCGGACGACCTCGGAGAGCGCGACCGCCAGCTCGCGGACCTGCAGCAGATGCTCGCCACCAACAATGCGAAGCTTGCCGAAGCGCAGAAGGTCCAGGCGGAGATGATGCGCAGGGAACGCGAGCTTGAGGACTCAGTGGCGCTGCGATACCTCCGGAAAAGATCGCTACGGCCGCGACCTCGCGATATGCTCCATCGACAAGGAAGGCGTGAACGGCTGGCTGGTACGCGAAGGACAGGCGATGGCCTTTCCACGCTACTCGGAAACCTCCGTCGCAGATCAAGAGCAGGCACGAATGGCGCGTAAGGGCTCTGGCCGGAGCATTTATCCCACCCTGGGATTGGAGGCATCGATCATTTCGGGACTCTGTCCGTTCCAGTCGATGCGCAGCCGACAAATAGGCGGCGTCGTCGAACCGGGTTTCGTCGGCTCGCGAACGGCGGCGAAGAGGGCTGGCAACACGCGCCAATTATAGTAGCGTTGTTGCAAGAAGAAGCGCACGGCGGCTGAAGCCGGACGCGACACGTAGAAGAGGGAGGACTTTCGATGCAGTTTCTCAAGGCTGCGGTTTCGGCCGCGCTTGTAGTTGTGACCTTTACGGGCACCTCGCTTGCGCAGAGCAAGCCGTCGGAGCTCAAAATCGGCATCACGACGTTCCTGTCGGGCCCTGCGTCAGTCTTCGGTGTGCCGGCGAAGGCCGCGGCGGAGATGATCGCGGAGGACCTCAACAAGAAGGGCGGCATCGGCGGCGTGCCGGTCAAGCTCTCCTTCATCGACGAAGGTGCGGGAGGCGAAGCGCTCGTCTCGAACTACCGACGCGTGGTGCAGGACGAAAAGGTCGATGCCACGTTTGCTTCGATCTCGTCGGGCAGCTGCACCCAGTTGGTGCCCGTCGCCGAAGACCTCAAAGTCATGAATTTCATGTGGGACTGCGGTGCGGCCTCCATCCTCGAAACCAAGAAGTACCGCTACAATTTCCGGACTCAGGCGAACGGCACGCCGGAAATGCTGGCCGTGCTCCTTTACCTGCTCAAGACCAAGCCCGACTTTAAGACGATCGCGGTGGTCAATCAGGATTATGCCTGGGGTCGGGAGAGCTGGGAGATCTTTTCGACCGCCCTCAAGGCGATGAAGCCGGACGTGCAAGTCGTCGCGGAGCTCTTCCCGAAGTTCGGCGCACCGGACTACTCCACCGAGATTTCCCGTCTGTTGGCGCTGCGGCCGGATGTGGTTCTGACCACGTCTTGGGGCGGAGATCTCGACACGCTGGTCCGCCAGGCCGGTCAGCGCGGCCTGTTGCAGCAGTCGACCTTCGTGCTCGGGATCGGCGAATCATCGATCCAGCGGTTGGGCAAGGACTTGCCTGAAGGCCTGATCGTCGGCGCGCGCGGAGACCACTGGTTCCTGCATCCCGAGAAGAAGAACGACGGGGCCTTCAAGGCGTTCAATGAAGCCTTCAAGGCGAAGACCGGTGCATGGCCGATCTACCCCGTCTATCACATGGCGCAGGCGTTCAAGGCCCTGCAGACGGCCTACGACAAGGCGATCAAGTCCAACGGCGGCAACTGGCCCACGCGCGAACAAGTCGTCGATGCGACCGCGGGCATCGAGTTCGCCACCGGCTTCGGCCGTCCGATTACGCTACGGCCCGAGGACAACCAGGGTCTCGAAGCTCAGCTGGTCGGCGTCACCAAGTCCGTCTCGGGGTATGACTTCAAGCTGCTCGACAATATTATGATCTTCGATCCGAAGATGATCACCAACCCGGCGGGCGTACGGTCGGTTGAGTGGCTCAAGACGCTCAAGCCTGACTTCGTCAAGATGGACGTGCCGACCTTCAAGGCTCAGTAACGGCACGCTCGACTTTTGATCCCCGTCCTCCGAGCCGCGTCCCGGAGGACGGACCTTTTCCGAAGGCCATCATGAACTCGACACTCGCTATCTTGGCTATCCTCGATGGGATCAGCTACGCCGCACTGGTGTTCTTGGTCTCGGTCGGGCTCAGCCTGATTTTCGGCGTGCTGCGCGTGGTCAACGTCGCGCACGGTTCGCTGTATGCTTTCGGGGCCTACCTGGCTGCGACGTTCAGCCTTGCAATCGCGCCGATCTCGCCTTGGCTCACCTATCCCGCGCTGCTGGCCGCCTCCATCCTGATCGGTGTCGTGTGCGGCGGTTTCATCGAACGGTTTCTGCTGCGACCGCTCTCCGGACAGGAGGATGTCCTCCAGCTTCTGATCACTTTCGCGGCCTTCATGATCATGGACAACCTGCAGCGTCTGATTTGGGGCGTGCAGCCCATCTTCGCCGCGGAGCCGTTGAGATTACTTCCCAACGTCGCCGTGTTCGGCGTCAGCTACACGTCGTACCAGGTCATTCTGCTGCCCGGCCTCGCATTGGCGACGCTGTTCGGGCTCCGCTACTTCCTGCGCAGGACGCTTTCGGGAGCGGTGATCCTTGCGGTCACGGAGGACCGTGAAGCTTCGACGGCCATCGGGATTGATGCAAAACGCGTATATTTCGTCACCTTCGTCATCGGCGCGAGTCTGGCCGCGTTGGGAGGAGCGTTGGCCTCGCCGACCACCTCGCTGGTCCCCGGTATGGGCGCCGATATGATCGTGCTTTCCTTTGCGGTCGCTGCGACCGCGGGTCTCGGCCAGATCGAGGGCACCGCGCTCACCGCGCTGATGATCGGCCTGACCCGTGCCTTCGTGATCTATCTCCAGCCGGAATTCGAAGTTCTCGTTCCCTATCTGCTGATGGTGCTGGTGCTTCTGGTGCGTCCGTTCGGCCTGTTCGGCGCTGTGCAGGTAAGGAAAATATGATGAGCGGTCGCATCAAGCCGGTCACCACGATCGCGATCATCTTCTTTCTGGTCAGCGCCGTCGCGCCCCTTTTGGTATCGAGCTGGGCGACCTTGTTCGCGTTGATCCTCGCGAAGGGCATCGTCGTTCTCGGCATCATTCTTCTGCTGCAGGCGGGGCAGGTGTCGTTCGGACATGCGATGTTCTTCGCTACCGGGGCGTATACCACGGCGTTCTGGGGCAAGTACGTCGGTGGCGGCGACATCGTGCTCTTCATCGCGCTTGGCGGCATAACCTCCGCCGTTTTCGGCCTCATCGTCGGGCTCTTTGTCGTGCGCTACCGAGAAATCTTTTTCGGAATGCTGAATCTGGCGTTTTCGATGGTGCTGTGGTCGCTGCTGGAGAAGATGTTTCACTACACCAGCGGCGCCGACGGCATCCGGGTCCCTCGTCCGGCCCTGTTGGGGCTGTCGTTTACACCCGAAACCTTCCAGTACGTCATTCTTTACGTGAGCCTTTTGATCGCGGTCGTCGCCTTCTACGGTGTGCAACGCTACCTCGATAGCCCGCTCGGACACATGCTGCGTGCCATCAAATCGAACGAGACCCGGCTCGAGTACCTCGGGACGTCCGCACGGCGCGTGCTTCTGATAGGCTACGTGATCTCGGCGTTTCTCGGCGGCATCGGCGGCACGCTGGTGGCGATCATCCAGCAGATCGCCACGCCCGAGTTCGGGTTCTGGACGAAGTCGGGCGAGTTCGTCTTTATCGCGATCCTCGGCGGCAGCGCCCACGCCTTCGGGGCGTTCGCCGGCGCGGCGATGTTCGAGTGCGTGCGCTTCTATGCGGCGGCCCACCTGGCCGACACCTGGCAGCTGATCCTCGGCGTGGTCTTGATCGTCATCATTCTCTATGCGCCTAACGGACTGATAGGTCTCAGGCAGCGCTACGGCCAGGCGAAGCAGGGAGGACATTGATGGCCAACGTCCTCCTTTCCGCGAAGGGCATCAAGATCCGGTTCGGTGGCGTCGTCGCCGCCGACGGTATCGATCTGGACGTGCTTCAAGGCGAGAACCTCGCGATCATCGGACCGAACGGCGCTGGAAAGACCACCTTCCTCAACATCTCGACGGGTTATCTGCGGCCGCAGGCCGGAAGCATCACCTTCCTAGGCCAGGAAATCACGGCGCAGCTCCCGCGCACGATCACCAAGCTCGGCATCGCGCGGGCCTTTCAGATACCGCAGCTTTTTCTCGATCAGACTGTGATGGAGAACATGCTGATCGCCGCGGCCTCGCGGCTGGGAAGCCCTTCCGGCTTCACGGCTCTTTCCGCCCTGCCTGAGCTGCCTGAAATGGAGCGCCTTCTGGATCTCGTCGGCGTCAAGTTGTACGCGTCTCGCAAGGCGAGGGAGCTTCCCGAGGGACAACGCAAGCTGGTCGACATCGCTTTGGCGCTCGCGCTTAAGCCCAGACTGCTGCTGATGGACGAGCCCACCTCGGGCGTCGCCTCCGCCGAAAAGCTGGAGATCATGGACATCCTGACGTCCGCGCTCGCCAAGGAGAAGGTGACTTCGGTCTTCGTCGAGCACGACATGGACATGGTGGAGCGCTATGCCCACCGAGTCGCGGTGTGGAACGTCGGGAAGATACAAATGGTCGGCACGCCGGCGGAGGTTCTGGCCGATCCCAAGGTCCGCGAACAGGTGATCGGCATATGACGGCGATGCTGGACTTCGATAACGTCAACGTCGCGATCGTCGATGCGCCGGTACTGCGCAGCGTCAGCTTCTCGCTGCCGCCGGGCGCGACCGCCGCGCTCATCGGGCGAAACGGCGCCGGTAAGACCACGACGGTACGGACCATCATGGGCTTCACGAAGGCGAGCGGCACCGTGCGCCTGGGCGGTCAGGACCTGGGACATGTTCCTCCGCACCGCCGGCCCTTCTTAGGCATCGGCTACGCCCCCGAGGACCGTCGTCTCTTCTCGGCCTTTACGGTGGAAGAAAACATTCTTTTGCCCGGTCGCGTCGCGAAACTAAGCGCGGACGAGGTGCGCCGGCGGCTGGAGCGAGCCTACTCCGTCCTGCCGGAGCTCAAGGAACTGGCGAGTCGCCCGGCGGGCTCCGTCTCGGGCGGCCAAGGCAAGATGGTCGCCCTCGGGCGCGCCCTGATGCTAGGCACCCGCCTCGTCATTCTCGACGAGCCGTTCCAGGGCCTCGCCCCTGTGCTGGCGCAGAGGTACGCCGAGGCGCTGCGTCGGCTTCGTTCGCAGGATCGGGACATTACCCTGCTGATTACGGAGTCGAACCCGAAGCTGCTCGAGACCTTCGCCGACGTGACGCTGACGATCGAGCGCGGCGAAATCGAAAGCCGGGTCCTTGCGTAGCGCTCGCCCGGTTCGGCGCGCAAAACAGACGGTCCAGCCAAACTCCATCGAGGCTTGCCGAACAGACGAATCTACCGGCGCTCAATGCAACACGAGGCGTCCAGCGCCGGCGAAGCCGGCAGGGGATTTGCGGTGGTCGCACAATAGGTCAAAGAGCTTGCCGCCAGGTCTTGATTTCCGCTCAGTCGCTCTCGGCGGAAAGCAATCGGTTGCAAGTCCGACGTCGCGAAATTCTTACGAGGTTTAGGCAGCCTAACTCGGAACAGGCGGACAAAGCTTCTCGGAAATATCTGTCCGCCGACTTCCCTATTTCTAAGCGCGACCGCTAGTTACGGGAGGTGCCGTCCATAGCCTCCCGGATTACAAAGTAGCTGCTCGCCCCGTTGCATTTCTGGAAAACTCAGGTTGAGCAAATCTGGTCCGCTCTGGCTCAACGAACGGACTTCCGACCGCGCAGGCGCAACTTCGCAGATGGGCCAGCAACGGACTCATGCACCACAGCAAACTACGCCCTCATTCGATCACCTCGTCGGCGCGGGCGAGCAGCGATGGCGGCATGGTCAGCCCGAGCGCCTTGGCAGCGCTGAGGTTGACAATAAACTCGAACTTGGTTGGCTGTTGAACTGGAAGATCCGCAGGCTTGGTGCCCTTCAGGATCTTGTCTACGTAGGTCGCAGCGCGCCGGGACAAATCCGATAGGCTCGCGCCATAAGCGACGAGGCCTCCAGCCTCCACAAATTCCCGAACGCCGTGGATGGCAGGCAAGCGATTTCTCGCTGCGAAGTCGACAATCTGTTTTCGATAACCAACGGTGAGTGGATCTTCGACCGTAATCAGGCCCTCTGGACGTTGGACTTTGGCAGCCTCGAACGCTGTATCAAAATCATCGGGACTGCGCACCTCAAGCGATTGCAGCGTAATTCGCAATGTCCGGGCGGCACGGTCCGTCTCTCTGAACACATCCTCCGCATAGGGATTGGTAGCATTCCACAGAATGGCCGCCCTGGAGACGTCGGGCAGAAGCTCCTTGAGTAGCTCCAACCGCTTCCCGCCCAAATCCGGAGCCATTAGGCTCAAACCTGTGACATTCCCGCCTGGGTGCGCCAAACTCGGAACAAGCCCGCTCCCGAGTGGATCGCCAGCAGGCGCCGTGACAATGGGGATCGTCGAGGTGGCTTGCTTGGCGGCGAGTGACGCCAATGTTCCGTTTGCAACGATGACATCGACCTTGAGGTGCACCAACTCTGTGGCCATGCCGGGTAGCCGATCCGAATGACCTTCTGCGAATCGGTACTCGAAGGCAATATTCTGCCCTTCCATCCAGCCCAACTCACGGAGGGCTTCAACGAAAGCTCGTTCCATTCGGGAGCCTGCGGCGCCCGCGTTGAAATAACCAATACGGTATAACTTGCCCGCCGACTGTGCTCGGGCATTGAGCGGCCAAGCAAGTGCCACGCCGCCAATGAATTTAACAAATTGCCGCCGCCGCATGGCTGTCTCCCGGATCAGGAGAACGAGTCAAATTATCGCACTGAACGGGGTTCGGGGATAGCGTCGGCGGGAGGTGGCTGATGTCTCAAACGGGTCATAAGCGATTTTCGAGCCCGGCTCGAGGTCCGGTCTGCCCTAGGTGCGGACGTGATGGCGGGCTCGACGGACCGACGTGAAGGGCCTTGTGTGGATGGCTCCGGGTTGGCAAGGACGATCTTCACGTTGCAGGATTGGTCGGAGCAGCCATGTGTTCGGCCCGTTTGCGCGGTACACATGACCGCTGGCCGTAATGCCCTCCGCCCCTCCCGGGGCTGGTAAGCCGCCGCCTGCGCTTTATTTAAGTGGGCGGCGTTTTTGTTGGTGTCCGCGTCTAATCCTCTAGCGTTCAGTTAGCACGTCACGCCAGTGCTCCGTTGAAGCCACTCGTTTAGGAAATTTCCTGACTTCGCGCTCGCAGCGCCACCAAAAGCAGATAGAACTCGATGCGCGCAAGAACAATGCCTTGCGGATTTCGAGGTCCAGAAGTGCCATTGGTCCGCAAAACGCAAATTAGATACCTGGCCGCCGCGGTTGGCCGCGATACCGCTGATAGGAACGAACCTCCGCGACGGCCATTTGCAAGCCGGTCTGTGGCGCTACCGGAGTTAGGTGCCGCCATCCACCCGAGACGGCCCATCGTCTGACGCGCGTCGGGCGATGGGCCGGTTTCTAGGAAAGGCCGGCAAAGTAGCCGACTCGGCTGCCCAGTTTTCGAGGTGGATTAATTCAAACAAGAACTAGTGCGCCCGGACGGGATTGGCTCCTGATGGCAGAGTCGTTCGGCAATTCGTTTACACTCGTTGAAGTGGCCTCGGACGGCGCGTCGAAGCCAGCGAGGCAGATGTGGCTCGCCTTAGCCAAGCCAAGCGCTCACCCTGGTTCTCGCGGCCTTTCCCGAAGGCTGGACGGCGGAGGTTGTAGCAGCCGTTCTTACTGAAAGCAGCAAAGGATGTTCGAGGAACTCAACCTCGAACCAGGCGATGTATCCAGGCTCGATCCAGAGTGAGGCCCTGCAGCCGCTATGATCACCTTGCCCAGGAACTGCGGGAACGCGGATGAATTGCTGTTGTGCTCGGCTGTTAGCCCCCTGCCAGTCCGAGCTGAACCAACGGCCCAGCCGCCGCCAAGTAGCTGGGGCCGATTTTTTGCGCGACGCAAGAGCCTCGCGAGGCGCTTGAGCTTGTCAGAATGGCGCGCCACCACTCCCATGATCACGTAACATCCATCGACGCGATAAGGGCATGAGGAGGTGAAGCATACGCCCTGCGGGGCCACGGCTCATTCGCCGGTAGTAAGGCCACGTCAGGTCCCAACTTTTTTTCTGCGATCGTTTTCCGCCTGATTTGCGCTTTTGAGCTTGTCTCGCACATATTCCACGAGATCGCCTACTTCCTCGCGCAGGGCGTCCTCGGAAATGCCTTGCTCGTTAGCTCCGTCCAGAAGGCGCCGGACCAATTCCTGGGCGTCTTGTGTGGCGCCGCCTGTTCTATATTGCTCCGCCGCATGAACGCTGTTCTCTGTCCAAAAATCGATATACTCGCGCGCCGTAGCCACGGTGTAACGCCTCCGATGTTTAGCCTCTCCATCCAGCGATTGCGCTTTCTCCTTGGAGCCCAGCGCCGGGATCGGCCGTGAACAGGAATGCCTGCCATTAACCTGTGTTAGGTGGGCATGCCCAAATACTTTTTCACGTTCACGACCTCGAGCCAAGCTCAGACCGTCTAGGTGAGGACCTGCCGGATGCAATGCACCCTGGCGAGAGGCGACGGGCACAAACCAGTCGATGAGCTCTGCGTCCCAAAGCCGACCTCCTTAGCGCGCGCGAGTCGGGCGGGCACGGCGTTTCCGGTTTCCAAAGCTTCTTCCGCCGCCAGACGGGCTACAAGTGCTGCAAGCACGCGCTGTGCCGCCACGGGCTCTTTGTTATCGCAGATCGCCTGCGCAATGACCTCTATTTGCTCATCAATGCGATTACGAATGGCGGCCACTGGATCTTTCCGATCCATGCGAGGTATCTCAGCGCCCAGACGGTACAAACGATTAACATAGGTTAAGCTTCCAGGGCCGGTTCGCATTGAACAACATCAGTAACTTCGGTCGCCAGTAGAGGCCCTGCGGAGCCTTGATGCCTGATAGACCGTGCGGGCTCCCGTCAGCTGAACGAGGGAGCCGGGCTTGTCGCACAACCGAATTGATCGCGCGCGCGATGTCGCTTCTGGAAATTACTCGGGACAGCGCCCGAGTTGTGGCCATATCTACCATCGTCCAGATGGCCGCTGGGCACAAATTGGCGTACGCCTGCTGCATGAAAGAGCAGCATCGAAACTGCAAATGCGGAGCCGTCTATCACCGCACTGAAGCAATGGCTCCAGCGCGGGAAGTAAATAGCTTCGAGTGCATTTATTGCGGGGACACGCTGGAAAGCTGGAAGAGCGCTTGGGTCCCAACCTACCGTCTGGTGGTCGGACCGATCATAAAGCCATCGCCTTCATAGATTCCGGTTTGCATTTGCCGCAAGGCGATCTGGGGGCGCACGTCCACATTCGAGCCGTAGCCAGGAGACGTTCGCGCTCATGACGAAGAGCTCTCGCCTCCGCGATGGCCGCTTCCGCTCTAGTCAAAAGATCGTCGGTCGTTCGCTGCATCGGCCAAGAATGTGGCATTCTGCGGCTCAGCGCCTTCACCTATGTGATTGTTCCAATGCTGCCGAACACAGGTCGCTCCATCTGAGCAGTTCGAGAGACCGGCGAATCACTTCGCGGGAACGTGCGAGTATTGCGTGATCATACGAATAGATTGACATCGCGTGCTCCTCTGCCCTGCACGCGGGAGCACAATCGGTCTCTCAGCCACCGACGCCTACGGACAGTGCCTCGGCCGGTGATGTGGGTAGCGTGCGCTCTTATTGGCCGGAGCGCTAGTCCTCTTTTTGTCGGGCGCCGCACTTCTCAGCCAACTCAAAGTAGCCCTTCAACACATGCGGATGGTGCGTGTGATCTCGTGGACTTCGCCCTGTTTCAGATTGAGCCGTTCCATTTCGGCGGAGGTCAATTGTTCCTGCGCCGGCGAGGCGGACCAGCCCTCAGGAATGGCGTTTAGAACGAGGCGCACCGCGTCCTCGGGAGATGATCCTGCGGCAACCCAAAGCCTGCTCGTCCGGTCGTCGGTCAGGACGCGGATGAGATAGACGCGTGTCTCGAAGGATCGTGCCATTCAATCGCTCGCTCGTGGCGAGATGCCTCGCGCAGGGGCTAAATGCGCCCAATGGGGGTTGGTTTCAAACCCGATTGCCGCCAAGGCCGGCCGGCAGCCGAGCGATCCAAAGGCACTTCGACCCAGACCGCTTTGGCAATAGGCCGACGGCCAGCCGTCCGATCGGATCACGCCGGGTGAGAGGTCATTGAGCCGTCGACGGGGCGTAGCACCGCCGCTCGCCATCCGCTCTTCGCTACTTCTTCTTTGTAGGTCCGAAGTCCGGCTGCCAGGCGGCCTCTTTGCGGCTCGGGGCCGCGGCGATCACCTTGGCTTTTTCCTTCTTCGGTTTCTTGGCTTCGCGATTGCCGCGTTGCTGGCCCTTCGCCATTTCGTTCTCCTTTGGTGGCTTGAGTTCGTCGAGTTCGTCCAACTGCAGCACGCGTCCACGCGGGGTACAGACCCTGACGTCCATGTAGCCTTCACGCAGCAGTTTCCGTGCGAGGCGCAGCGCGACTGTCGCAGTGCCGCGGCCGAGATTGGAGCTGCCGTATTCGTTGGTCCCGCTGACGAGATACGGCACGCGTGTTGCCCTAGCCATTGAGGAAGGCGGCTCCGCACACGAGAAGCAGAAGAAACAACGGAACGATCACCGGCGGCACGATCCATTCCGAAATGCGAAAACGTGACCCTCAGTCACCGGTTGAAGCCGTTGAGAAGTGCGGCGATGGCAGCGATCCTACGCCTGCGCCGAGCCAGTAGCGAGCGATATGTGCATTGCAGGCGACGCTCGCCCGCCCCTGGTGACGATAGTGCTGGCTATTGCCACGCGACGGGAGCATGGTCGTGATCGCCAGCGTCGGTTGGGGCGTCACTTGCGAAAGGCAGGCATGCATGACCATCCGCTCGCGGCGAGAAGCCGTCGCTTTCCGCATCCGCGGGAGCGAGCGTGTCTTGCCGGCTGGAGCCTATAAGGTCTTCACGGACGAGGAGACGATCGAGGGTCCGAGCTTCTCAGCCTGTCGCCACACTGCCAGGACGATCACCGTGCCCCTCGAGGTCCCCTGCGAAGCCACGGAGCTGCTGTCGGCCGGCTCGGTTAAACTTGCGCATGCGCGAGCCGTAGGCGCGAGCATCAGTCAATGACGGATCAGCCGGTCGACCTTGACAAGCACCGCGGGATGGCCGCGCAGAAGGCGACGGACTTGCGCCGGGCGCTGGCCGAGGTCGAGACCAATCTGCGCGAATTGCGCGAGCGCGAGGCTGATCTGGAAAATCGCATGATGACGGTGCCGGCTGGCTCCTGGCCGGAGGCGGCGGTGAAGGCACGGCATCTGCTCAACCTCTATGCTGCAAGCCTCCCTGCCGAGGACACGCGCCACCGCGCCCTGGTGGCTGCGCTGTTCGATGATTTTGCCCGGCTGTCGGGGGAAGGCTGAGCGGTGTCAGGCTCGTTGCGACCGGGACGCGGCAGGCAGTCCGGAACGATATGCCTTGCGAGGGCGGATCCTTCCAACTCGCGATGACGTAACGGAGTAACCTATGACATTGACCAGCGGCCGTTTTATCGCCCACGAATACGACCGGATGATCGTGCGGTTCTCGATGCATGACGGCGCCAGAGAGATTCCTTGCGCGATCTCAACCTCTGCGATGGACTTCCTCGAGGGTGGGCCGCAAGTCAGACCCGAGCAGCGGGAAGCCCAATTCACGCGCCTGCGGGATCGCATCGAAGCCCGTGCGGCAAGCAAGTATCGCGCGACCGAGTTCGAAGGCACGCCGCCAGGCATTGTGCTGCGAGGCATCGATTTCAGGCAGTAAGGATGATGGGACCGCCACGGCTGAATCTTCGCTGCCTCACAGGTGACGTAGCCCTGATAGCACGAGGTCCGACAAGCAGTTGACGTGCGGCGTTCTCCGGAACGCGGGCCTCCTTCTACTCCGCTCGTGCTTTGACCTCCGGCAAAGGCAGCTTCCGCTCAAAAGGCTTCTTTTTCGGCGGCGCGGGCAGCAATCCCTCCCTGATCGCCTGCTTCCGGGCAAGCTTCCGGGCTCGTCGGATAGCTTCGGATTTCTCGCGGGCTTTCTCTCCGACGGCTTTTCGTAGGAGCGACGCTGCTTCATTTCCCGGAAGACGCCCTCTCGTTGCATCTTCTTCTTGAGAACACGGAGCCTGCTCAACATTGTTGTCTCTGAGAAGTACCTGCAATTGAGTCTCCTCGCTGGGCTGCAAACGCGATACGTCCTGCAGGCAGCCAAACGCGCAGGAGCTTCATTTCGGTCTTCAGGATAACGGCGGCGATGTTCGCGAAGTACTAGTCTGCCTGCAACAGCAATGCAGCTTGGTGCATCAACGTGACCATTCGCGTTGACGAGTGTCAATCATAAACTCTTTCTCGCATCTCGACAGAATTGTCGGGACGAAACTAATTGGCCTCCCTCCTTGCAAAATCCGAAAACTGACCTATATTGGTGCTGTTCGATTAGCCGCTGTGCCTTGTTGAATGCGCCCGCGGGCTCCTTTTCCAAAGACATCGACGACGTTGAAGATAGCCGCGCGATCATCGTGCGGTATGCGCTTTTGCGCTTTGGAGAAGAGATGACGACAGGTACTGTTAAGTGGTTCAACGGCCAAAAGGGCTTCGGTTTCATTCAGCCGAACGACGGCGGCAACGATGTGTTCGTTCATATCAGCGCCGTTGAACGAGCTGGTCTTTCCGGGCTCGGAGAGGGCCAAAAGGTCAACTTCGAGACCGAGACCGACAAGATGCGAGGCAAAGTCAGCGCTGAGAACCTCTCGCTGGCTTGATATCGTGGCGCCGTTTCACGGATGTACTGGAACGGCCCCTCTGCCCGCTCGATCGTTGGATTGAGCGGGTTTTGTCGTTGTGGAGCAAGGCGAGCGATGACCGCCAAGAAGCCGGCAGAGCCATCATCAGAAGGCATCGCACGTTCCGATCGCAAGCGCTTGGCCGCTGAAGAGGGAGCGCGGGCATTGGCCGATGTCGAAAAGCAGGCCATCGAAGTTCGTAAGAACATGGCGCGGCTTCGAGAAGTTCGTGAGGCCAAGGAAGCAGCTGACGCAGTCCTTCAGGCGGCGTTGCCAGCGCCTCCACCGAAGAAGCGCCCAAGAAAGTCGCGGGTTTAGTGGCCTGTGACGCGAACGCCGAAATCTAGGGAGCCGATCATGCGACAGGCGGGGCGTCTTGCGTAGAGCTAGATCGGAGCGCGGCGGGACGATCACCTTCTTTCTCGCGTTCGGCGCACATCGGCAGATGTGCCGGCTTGCGACGACATTCAGTACTGAGAAGCAGGCGTTCAGCTATCTACACAAGCATCGAACGGAGTTCGAACGTATGGCACGCGCACGCCTTACTTCAGGCGAGCTCGAACATGGGGTTGTTGTGCTCTCGATGCTTTAGTGGTCGGACCGGCCCCAAGTTTGCACGAGCACTTTTTGACCAGCAAGGGGCCGTTGAAATTGGAGCGGTGCTGTCTCTTGCGCACATCGCCAAAGAGCCTGAAGCTTTGCGAGCATCGCATCGATAGCTTGGCTTTCGAAGCTCGGGAAGCGGCCCATCTCCAGGGCTTCGTCGTCTACAGCGAGCGAACCGTCATCCCAGAAATCAAAATGGTGCGAGCGACATTCGTCTGAGATAGCAGTTCGACCGCTCTGACTTGGCCGCTTCGAGCCGGAGAAGTTCGAGGACGACTACGAGACCGCGCTGATCGACCTCATCAACCAGAAGCGCGCCGGGAAACCGATCACGCCGAAGTCGAAGCCCGCGCGACCAACGTCGTCGACCCGATGGAGGCGCTACGCCGAGTCGGCAAGAAGGCCGCGCCGGCGAAGGCTGCCAACCGGCCAAGAAGCCGCGCAAGGCGGCAGCCGGCCAGAAGGAAATGCTGACGTCGATCGAGGGCAAGGAGCCGGCGAAGGAAGCGGCGGCGAAAAAGCCAGCCAAGGCGCAGCGGAAGTCGGCGTCATCTTCGAGACACCAGGGGATTGGAACGAATGGCTTCGCGAAGAGTCGAATCCATGCCCCTGGCCCCCCAAAAGCCCCGCCGGGGGAAAACCTACCCCCAAGGTTGGCGGTCCGAATGCGCAACATAGCGCAAGGACCGTTTGCGCCCGAAGGAGGGAGCAATGAACAATCGCACATCAGACCGGATGACGCCGACCGCGGCGCAACGGGAGGCCCAGAAGGTGTTTCGCGACACGCGCGCGGAGCGCACCGGTCTCCGAGCATGAACGCGACCAACAGGCATTCCATGCAAACGGGGAGCGCCTGAAGTCGGAGCGGATCGCTCGAGAGGCTGCAGCGGAACAGAAGCCGAAGACCTGATAGCGCCAGCGGGCCCCCGTTCGATGGAGAACGATTGCGAGCTCTGCTTCCCATCACCGAGATGAAAAGCGGATGCCACCTCGCTTCCGCCCCTGTGGGAGCTAATGCTCGAGGAAGAAGCGCAGCATTTCTCTCGTTGCGTCCGGTCCGTCCGGATCGGTGTAGGAGCCGGCGGGGCTGCCCCCCGACCATGCGTGTCCGGCTCCGTGGATCTCCCAGTGCTCGAGGACTCCGCGTCCGCCGGCGTCGACATGGACCGTGCGAGTGTAGGCATGCCCTCCCGGCACCCGTCGGCGCTGCACCTTCGCCGTCGTGCTCGTCCCACCGATGGACTGCCGGACGATTCGATCACCGTTTTTCGAATGCACCGTGTTGTCGCGGTCGCCATGAAAGACGATCGTCGGGACGGGCGGACCCTTGCCCGGCATCGCCTCGGGCCCGCCGCCTTGCTTCATAGCCATTAGCGCCGAGGGCAGATCGGTGGCGGCCCCGCAGGCAAGTCCGGAATGGATGCCGACTGCCGCGTACAGATCGCCGTACGTCGATCCCATCACGGCGGCAGCCGCAGCTCCGGCCGAGAGCCCGGCGATGTAGACGCGTTGCGGATCGACAGAATGGTCGCGCATGATCTGGCGGGTGATGCCGGCGATGAGCGAGGGTTCGCCGCCGCCGCGCTGCTGGTCGGCTGGACGAAACCAATTCCAGCATTTCGCATGGTTTGCTTCGGCCCGCTGTGCGGGATAGGCCACGAAGCAGGTCTGTTCTTCGGCGATGAAGTTCATCCGCGTGCCCGCGGCGAAATCCTCCGGCGACTGCGTGCAACCGTGCAGCATGATCACCAGCGGAATGGCCTGTCCATGATAGCCGCTGGGGATGAAGAGCCGGTACGTGCGGCTTCCCGCGGCGTTGCCGTAGCTGCCTTCGACGAACCGGGTGCCGTCCGGCACGATGTCCGCCATGGACGGCGGGGCGCGCCGCAGCGGCCCTCCGAGGCCAAGCCCAGGGAGGTTCTTGGCGAGATCCAACGGCGGACGGACCGTGCGACGCGGACTTCTCCTCGCGGTGACATCTGGCTTGGCGTCGATGATCGGCGGCTTTCTTTTTGTCGCGGTAGAGCGTTGTGTGGTGCGGGCGGCGATGTCCGGTGTGTGCTCACCCCGAAGCATGCGTTGGAGCAGCGCCGTGGCCTCGACGAGCTGGCCCGAACGTGTGAGGCGTGTGGCTTCGCGAACGATGTCCAATTTCAGCATGGCTTTACCTCGTTCTGTCGGCGAGAGCGGATTTGACGGCGGGACTGGCGTGCAGGGCCCCCAACACGGAGACCGAGGCAATTGTCGCGCGGGCCAGCTCGGGCATGACGTCCTGCGCGATGGTGGCGAGGCCCAGAACATTGATGTGCAGCATCTCACCGGCCCGCCGCGCCGCATCGAGATCCTCGCGGCTGTAGTGCCGAAGCCCGAGGTCCAAACTCTTTCGTACCGTGGACTGCTTGACCACGTCGGCATGGCGTTCGAGCTGGTTGCGGATTGCCGTTCGGATGAAATCGGTCCGGTTCGAGTAGAATCCTTCCTGGACCATCAAGTCGACCTGACCGAGATCAACGAAGCCAAGATTGATCGTGATTTTTTCCGAGTCCGACGGCTTTGGCCGGATTTCGCGGACGTTACTAGTCATGGCTTCCATCCATGGTCCATCTGAGTGGATGGTATATAGATGGAGCAGCTGAACGTTCAAGGGGTGCGCTATGGATACCACGTGAGCCGCAGGGGAGGGGTTCCTGGCAATCTTCTCGATCGGAACGACTCGAGGTTGCAGGAGGCGCTCTAAGCGGCCCGAACCCGAGGAGGGGGCGCTGCCCCGGCCGATAACGTAAGCTGGGCGTCCTGCGGTGACGTTCTTCAGCCATAGCCTGCGAATGCGCGCGAGCAACTATCGTGGGATTCCACCGTCGGTGTAAGCCTCTGAGCCCCCGCCTGGACGTAACATCGCGACAGCTTCTGCAGAGTGGAACCGGAATAGATCCAGAAACATCTGGCGACGAAGCGCCTCTCTTGCCGGGAAGGCGCGCAGGCCCTTGTCAGGATACGACGTACGGCTGTCCTGATCCGCGGGATCGTGCTCGTTGTCCGGGGCACGAGTCCTTGCGAAATACGGGCGAGCCCGTCCCATCAATCGCCCCGAAGGGTCGACGGCAAGCATGATGAACTGAGCGCAAGGAGCATCAGATGACCTCCAGCAGCATCGTTCCTCGACTTGGTGAAGAGCGAACCCATTCAACAATGATGGCCTGGCGCGTGCACGAGTTTGGGTCGCCAGACGTCATGAAGTTCGAGCGCGTGCCGCGACCCGAGCCAGGTCCTGGCGAGGTCCTGGTCAAAGTTGCGGCCGCTGGAGTTGGCCCATGGGATGGCTGGATCAGGTCCGGCAAGAGCGCTTTGCCGCAGCCGCTCCCTCTCACGCTGGGCTCGGATATTTCGGGCGAAATCGTCGCGACGGGACCCGGTGACACCGAATTACGCACCGGAGATCAGGTTTTTGGCGTTACCAACTCGCGGTTTATCGGAGCCTATGCCGAGTACGCTCTCGCGTCCGCAGGGATGGTTTCGAGCAAGCCAACCTCGCTAAGCCACGTTGAAGCCGCGTCCGTCCCCGTCATTGCCGTGACGGCATGGCAGGCATTGTTTGATCACGCCCAACTCAAAGCAGGTCAAACGGTGGTCATTCACGGCGCAGCCGGCAACGTTGGATCCTATGCGGTTCAACTGGCCCGTCAGGCGGGTCTGCAAATTGTCGCAACCGCATCGACCGGCGATATTTCCATCGTGCGCAATCTGGGCGCAAACACGGTGATCGACTACCGGACGCAGCGCTTCGAGGAAGAAGTTCGAGACGCGGACGCCGTGATTGATCTGGTCAGCGGCGAAACTCAAGAACGCTCATTCCAGGTGCTTCGTCGCGGCGGCAAGCTGATCTCGGCAGTGTCCCGCCCGGATCAGGATCTTGCAAAGCGCTACGGTGTTGAAGCCGCCTTCTTTCTGGTCGACGTCACGAGCCAATATCTGACGAAGATCGCTCGGTTCATCGATGGGGGAAAGCTGCGAACAAACGTCGGGGCAGTCTTACCTCTCGCGGATGCGCGCGAGGCTCATTTGATGCTGGAACGCGTGCGGCCGCAGCCGAAAGGAAGGATCGTGCTCGACGTCGGAGCGAGGTGATCAGCAAATTTAATAGTTGCGCTCCCGCGCAACGCGCAGCCAAGCTCCACAGTAATTCTTGAAAGGACGCAACGATGGCGACCTCAAATCTTGCCCAGGCTCTCGTCATTCCCGATTCCTTGCTCGCGAAAGAGGCGACGGACATCCTGCGCGAACATTCCACCGATCTGCTGTTTAATCACTCGATTCGCGTCTACCTGTTCGCTGCTGAGCAGGGTCGTCAGAGGAATCTGCCCTTCGACCGTGAACTCCTTTACGTCGCTGCCGCATTTCACGACCTCGGCCTGATCAAGAAGTTCTCGAGCCCAGACGAGCGCTTCGAGGTCGATGGCGCAAATGCCGCCCGACAGTTTCTCAGCACCCACAACATCGCTGAAGATCAGGTGCAGACCGTCTGGGAAGCAATTGCGCTGCATACCACCCCCGGCATCCCGAAGCATATGGGACCCGAAGTGGCGCTCCTGAACTCCGGTGTGCTTCTCGATGTCATCGGAGTGGGGTTCGATCAGTTCCCAGCGGAGCTGCGCGAGGAAATTGTCGCCAAGTACCCGCGCACAAATTTCAAAGAAGGCTTCATTCAGGAGTATTTCGCCGGTTTTGCGTATAAGCCAGCGACCACGTATGGCACCGTCAACGCCGCCGTCTGCGAACGTTTCATCCCGGGGTTCAAAAGCCCCAACGCATGCGACCTGATCGCTGCTTCACCCTTCCCGGATTCCCAACCCCAGGCTCACCATCATGACTAGGACTATCTTGCGTGAGCTCGTTAGAGGAGAAGGTGCGATGATGTCGATCAGTGGATTTGCCTATCGGGTTGGTGCGGTATCAAACCCTCGAGGTATGACAGCAAAAGCAGCGAGAAGAGCAATGCGAACGGCCGCCATCCCGCTGATAGCAGCAACGATCGCCCTGGGAGCTTCGCCGGCGATTGCGCAGGAACGAGAGCAGGTGAAAGTCGCCTTCGCGCACGCACTGCCGAATGTCGAAGGAAAGAGGCTGGTTGCTGTGACGGTGACTTATCCTCCCGGGGCCAAATCGCTCGCTCATCATCACGCAGCGTCAGCTTTTATCTACGCCTATGTGCTGTCCGGGGCCATCCGTAGCCAAGTCGGCGACGAACCCGCGAAGATCTATCACGCAGGCGAAAGCTTTTACGAAATGCCCGGTTCACATCACAGGGTCAGTGAGAACGCGAATGACAACGAGCCCGCCAGCTTACTGGCAATCTTCGTTGTGGATTCCAAGGACGAGCCCTTGACCACACCAGACAAGGCGCCGGGATCACGATAATGGCGCGACAAATTCGCCTGATGCCGTGACGATCTTTTTTGGACCTGCATGGGTCGCTTGGTTGGCCGCCGGGAGAGCCAATCGACCAATAAAAGGCCATAGCGCCTGGGTTGATCCCGGATGCGCGGATGTTCGTTCTGTTGCCTGCCGGATCGGGGCAGGCCTTTTGCGAGGGCCGGACTACCTGCATAATAAGGCTCCAGGTGGAGAGGCAGTAGCAGGTGCCGGTACAAGCTGTCGCGATCGTCGTCTGTGAGGGGGTCCAGGCCCTGGACGTGGCGGGTCCGATGGACGTGTTCAGCGAGGCCAACGCGTTTATCAGCAGCGCGGATCGCTACGAAACCGTATTGATTGCTGCTCACCGCGATCCGCTGCGCGCGTCGAATGGCATCCGCATGGTCGCCGACCTGACCTTCGAGGAGGCGGCGGGCGGCTTCGACATCGTTCTGGTGGCCGGCACTCCGACGCCACCAGAAGCAGAACCCGAACCGTGCCTGCTTGAATGGGTCAAGGAGCTGCCGCGGCACTCGAGCATCTATGGATCGATCTGCACGGGGGCCTTCGTGCTCGGCTATGCCGGACTGCTCGACGATCGGCGAGTCACGACCCATTGGCAGGATGCACAGGCGCTGGCGGCGAGATTCCCGAAGGCGAAAGTCGAACCGAACTTGATCTATGTGCGCGATGGACGGCTGATCACCGCGGCGGGTGTGACGGCTGGGATAGATCTGGGCTTGGCGCTCGTCGGGCAGCGGCACGGCGCTGAAACGGCTCTCAAGGTTGCCAAGCGTTTGGTCGTGGTTGCGCAGCGCCAGGGCGGACAGTCGCAGTTCAGTCCCTATCTCACGGCACCTGCCGATCCCGAATCGCCCATCGCACGCATCCAGGACCACGTCATGGCGAATATTGGGGACCGCCACACGATGCAGTCGCTTGCCGCTGTCGTCGGAATGAGCCCCCGGAATCTGGCCCGGCATTTCGGGCAGGTGACCGGGACCACACCGCACGAATTCATCGAGCGCGCCCGCGTTGATACCGCGCGCATGATGCTGGAAGCAAGCGACCGACCGCTGAAGGCCATTGCCTTCGATTGCGGCTTCGGATCGGCGGACCGGATGAGGATTGTCTTCAGCACTCGTCTCGGCGTGACCCCTGTCCAATACCGCGCCAGCTTCCGACGAGCGGAAACGGAATAGTTCGCGAGCTATCCGAGCACGAAACTGGGGCTCCTAGCGTCCAGATCACTCCGAGCGGCCTTTTGTCAGGAAACGACGTACGGCTGTCCTGATCCGTAGCGTCGCGCTGGTTGTCGGGAGCAGGGCTCTATTGCCTAATACCGACAAGCAACCAGCCCATTACTCGACCGAGGAGATTGCTCCATGTCTGAGATCATTGCCGGCGTGCGCCTGCCAGACAGTGCTATCGCGCGCGCCGCCACGCAGCTCGTGCGCGATACCGAAGACGACCTGCTCTACAACCACAGTCGCCGCGTCTTCCTTTGGGGCGCGCTCACTGGCGAGCGCCGCGGGTTGAAATACGACCCGGAACTGCTCTACCTCGGCGCCATGTTCCACGACATGGGTCTCACCGAGAAATATTCGAGCCCCGATCTGCGCTTCGAGGTCGACGGCGCCAATGCTGCGCGCGAATTCATGAAAAGCTACGGCGTGCCCGAGCGTGACATCGAGGACGTCTGGACTGCCATCGCGCTCCACACCACGCCGGGGATCCCCGAGCATATGCGCCCGACCATCGCGCTGGTGACCGCCGGTGTGGAGATGGACGTGCTCGGCATCGCCTATCACGACTTCACGCGTGAACAGCGCGACCATGTCTGCGTCCATCATCCGCGCGAGACGAATTTCAAGGAGAACATCATCGATCACTTCGCCAACGGCATCATAAACAAGCCGCTGACGACGTTCGGAAACGTGAAGGCCGACGTCCTGGCCCTGAAGGACATGAACTACGTCCGTCAGAACTTCTGCTCGATCATCCTTGGCTCGGCCTGGCCGAACTGAGCCCTGCTTGCTCCCAGCCGAGGAGGCCGAGATGGATACCAGCCGTCCGACGATGTCCGGTCGGGGAAGGAATCGCCATCGGCACGGGTGAGGGAGATGTCGTTGCGGTCAATGGGGTCTTGGCCGCCCGGTTTGCATGCCGTGAATTCTGCGACGCGCCGGTCGCGCGACGGACGATCGAGCAGATCAGTTCTCATCTCAGAGCGCGCAACGCGTGCTTTTCAAAGGGCCGTCTAAACTGGTGCGACCGAGTACGTATGCCGAGAACGGCTTGAGCTCGGTTTGCTCGAAAGTCGGCCAAGCCCACTCGAAGCAGCTTGGAGACGCACGAGCCGACGCTCCCAAAAACCTGGACCGTTCGCAAGCGCCCAGGCGTAACAAGAGGCGGCTGATCTTGGCGGGTCTGTTTACGCAATGAAACGACCCCAGGCCTGGACGTTGGCCCAGGGCTGGGGCCGCTCGGGCTATCCGTCGGAGAGCCTATGCGTCGGAAACGCATGCAGAGCCAAGTTTCGCCTTGGACCATCGTTCCTATGGTCGATACACCAGGCTCGTCCGGTCGACAGCGAACCCCAGCCGCGCGGCTGTGACGATCAGTTACCCACCTCTGTTGGTCTGCCGGCTGGGGAACTCCGCACCGCCAAACAGGTTGCTTTCGCAATTTGGAGTTCTGGTCCCGGCGGCCAGTACCTTTGGCAGCTGACGGTATAGCAAGGGAGGATGAAGCAGCATGACCCAAGTTGATTTAGATGACGTACGTGCCCGCGCCTACAAGCTTTGGGAGGAAGCTGGTAAGCCGGAGGGCCGAATAGATGAGTTCTGGTACGAGGCGGAGCAACGGCTGAAGGAGGAAAGCCTCAGCCACGAGCTTAAGACGTCGGACAATCCCTGAGGCCATCACGGTCTATGCAGAGTGCGTTCATTGACCACCTGTCCGAACTTCGGCGGCTTGAACATCAGCTTCGGTTGGCTCGTCACGCGGCCGCGCTCATAACCGATCAGGAGACCGCGAAGCGCCTCGAAGAATTCGCTGGTGAGATCAGCCGCAGAGTTTGCAGACTGAAACTTGAGAGCCTGGAACACGAGACCAGGCGACGCGCGTACGAGCTTTGGGAGCGTGCGGGGCGGCCACACGGTAGAGATGCCGAGTTCTGGCTACGCGCGGAACGCGAAGTGCTGGACCAAGCAAAGCTTGGGAGTTGCGAAGGTTGAAAGGGGCGCGGCCCGCTGACCCGATAGAGCGGAGTGGCAAAACATCCATGAGACGCGAGGCATCACCCGCTTCGAGATACGGACGACACGCACTCTATCGTGGTCCCTTGTCTCTGGACTGGGCGCTACGCCCGGCGGTCACCTCGTTTTCCAAGGGCGACGCTGCGTCCTTGACTTCGCTGTGGTGTTCGATGGCGGCGCGCCTCCCAGTCCGTCTCAAGCGCCTGCACGGATGGAAAGAGATCAAGCGACGTATGTTCCGCTACCAGGAACAACCGGCAGGCTGCTGTCGTTCTTCCTCGGAGGAGCATCGCATGAGCTTAAGAAGGTCCATCGGAGGCCTCGGCCCCTACCCGTCGCTTTTCTTGTTGGCGCTCCCGACAGCTACCGTAGAGCCCCTGAAGCTTGTCGCGGTAGCCGTGACAGGAGAGGGGCACTGGATCACCGGGACGGCGATGATCGTGGCCTGCTACGCATTCAGCCTTCTGGTGGTCGAGCGGCTCTTCGTCATCGTGAAGCCGAAGCTGCTCACGATCCCTTGGTTCGCGAAACTCTGGAAAGCGTTCGTTTCGGTTCGGACGCGTGTGTTTGGGGTATTCCGTCCCCGCAGCACCGAGAGAGTTCTCGATCGACAGTCGGCTTCGAAATGAGCCGAGAGTCAACGCTGCCTAAGCGCCTGCAGCCGATGCTGGCGACGCTCACCGATGCGCCCTTCGACGATCCCCATTGGGTATTTGAGGACAAGTACGACGGATTCCGTATGGTCTCTGAGATCCGCGGGGGCAGGGTGGCCTTGTACAGCCGCAATGGCAAGATCATCAGCCATTCGTATGTTGAGGTTGCACAGGCCCTAGAAAGCGTGAAGGGCGACGCCGTGATCGATGGCGAGCTCGTCGCGATCGGGAAGGACGGTGTATCCCATTTCCAACTGCTACAAAATGCCCTGCGCCATGAGGCTAAGCTTTTGTATTGCGCGTTCGACCTCATGTTCGCAGACGGCGAGGACCTGCGTGGGCTGCCGCTCCTCGAACGCAAGAAGCGACTCAAGGCCATCCTGCCACACCACAAACTGATCGCATTCAGCCAGCACCGAAAAGCCGGCGGCAAAAAGTTCTTCGCCGAGGCCGAGAAGAAAGGCCTTGAAGGGATCATGGCGAAGCGCGCTGACAGCGCGTATGCATCTGGAGGCCGGACCGCGGACTGGCTCAAGGTGAAGACCGCACAGCGGCAGGAGGTGGTGATCGCCGGCTTCACGGCGCCGAGGCGAACGCGCCCCTTCTTCGGCGCCCTCGTGCTGGCGGTGCGCGAAGACGACGCATGGCGGTACATCGGCCACGTCGGCACCGGCTTCAGCCACCAAGTTCTCGAACAGCTTCACGGCAAGCTCGCGAGGCTCAAGACTGCCAAGTCGCCCTTTCCCGCCAAGGTGAAGGACGAGCGGGTCACGACCTGGGTGCGTCCTTCGTTGGTTGCGGAAGTGAAGTTCGCGGAGTGGACCAGCAAGGGCGAGCTGCGCCAGCCGGTCTATCTTGGCCTTCGGTCCGACAAGAACGCCAAGGATGTCGTTCGCGAAAAGAGCTGGTCGCGAAAATAATGCAGGCCAGCCGAAGCGTACGACCTGGAGTTTAGCCGGCGGCGCGTTCGGATGCGGAAGGCCACGGCGGCAGGGGCGGCAACCCGAGAGCCTTACGAACGGGTCCAAACGACCGCCGGTGAGCTGCGCATGCGCCTAGTCTGGCGAGCGCTTCATAATGAGCCGGCACCGGGTAGCCCTTGTGATCCGCGAAGCCATAGCCGGGGTGCCGCACGTCGAGCGCCCGCATGACCCTGTCGCGCTCGACTTTCGCGACGATGGAGGCGGCGGCGATGCTGGCCGACTTGGCGTCGCCTTTGATGATGGCTTGCTGAGGGATGTCAATTTCCTTCAAACGCTTCGCATCGATCAGCAAGTGCTGCGGCGCCAGCCCTAATCCCCGAACCGCACGCTGCATAGCCTGAATGCCTGCCCAATAGATATTGATCGCGTCGATCTCCTCGACCTCGACGAATGCCACACACCAACTCACCGCCTTCGCCTTGATCTCCTTCGCGAGTTCTTCACGAGCGGCGGCATCGAGCTTTTTCGAATCATCGATTCCGACTATCCGTGTGCCGGGTTTCAGGATCACCGCGCCAGCGGAGACTGGCCCCGCAAGAGGGCTCATTCCGGCCTCGTCCACGCCTGCCACGGCATGGTGGCCGCCTTCCCAGAGAGAGGTCTCAAAGCGAAGCATCTTGCGCAGGCGCTGTCCCTCGGACCTGTTCTCGAAGCGCCTCTTCTCGATCGAAGCCAGGATGGCGCGGGCTCCCGCGCGGGTGTCCGCCCGCAAGATCTCCTCGACCGTGGCCTCGAGCGGTCTTTTTTCGAGGACATAGCGCTGACGCAATACATCGAGCGAATATTGGGACATAGCGGCCTTCGCAAAGACTGACTGAGAGGAACGTGTCCGTGAACTTTGTGTCGATTGTCTGAAGTTGAGCCATGCCGTCTCCATCGACTGCGTAGCGCTTTGCCAAAGGAACCGGCCGCATCTCATCTGAGGTCCCGATATCGGCGCTGCCAGGCAGTTACACATCGCACCACCGACCTCTGACTGGAACCAACCGGTATCTTCATCCCTTGGAAAAGAGCGGAGCCTCACCCCAGGGTGCTTCCGAGGGACCGGCCCATGCTCCGACAGACCAGCACCGAAGAACAGATCCTAGACCGTACCGCCGAGGTCGCGGCCACCATCGCGGAAGAGGGCCTTCGCTACGTCACCGACTCCGCGCCGGGGTACACGCGCAAGCGAACCGGAACCACCTTCAGCTACTACGACAAGGACGGCAAGCGCATCACCGATGCCACTATCATCCGACGCATCAAATCGATCGGTATCCCGCCGGCCTACGAGTCCGTGTGGATCTGCCAAGCGCCGAACGGCCACATCCAGGCAACCGGGCTCGATGCGCGGGGTCGCAAGCAGTACCGCTACCACGCGAAATGGCGCGAGCTGCGCGACCAGAACAAGTACGAGCACATCATCCAGTTCGCGGCCGCGCTGCCCGCCCTGCGGGAGCGGGTCGCCGCCGACATGAAGCTGCACGGGCTGCCCCGCGAGAAGGTGCTGGCGACGATCGTCAGCCTGCTTGAGAAGACTTTGATCCGGGTCGGCAACGCGGAATACGCCGAGAAAAACAAGTCCTATGGACTGACCACCATGCGCCGCAAGCACGTTGCGGTTGGCCGGGGCGTCCTTCGGTTCGACTTCACGGGCAAGTCAGGCAAGCAGTGGAAGCTCCGCGTCGAGGATAAGCGCATAGCCGCGATTGTGAAGCGCTGCGCGGAGATACCGGGACACGAGCTCTTTAAGTACCTGGACGACGACGGACAGCCGCGCACCGTGGATTCCGGCGACGTCAATGCCTACATCAAGGACATCACGGGCGAGGACTTCAGCGCGAAGGATTTTCGGACGTGGGCAGGGACGGTTTTAGCAGCGTTGGCCCTGGCCGAATGCAAGAAGTACGATAGCCAGGCCGAGGCGAAACGCAACGTTGTCGCCGCGATCGAAAGCGTCTCGAAGCAGCTCGGCAACACACCCGCAATCTGCCGCAAGTGCTACGTGCACCCGGAAGTCTTGAACGCCTACATGTCCGGTGACCTCGTGAAGATGATCGAAGCCAAGATCGCGCAGAAGTTCAAACGCCAGTACGCCAAGCTCACGTCCGACGAGATCATGGTGCTGGCGTTTCTCCGCAAGCGTCTGGATTGTCTGAAGACCTCCGCCTAGCTTCTCGTCGCACTCGGCATACGGCGCGTTCTTGACCGTGGCGGTTGAAGTCAGGCGCGCCATCGTTCCCACGCCGGCTCTCCTGAGCTCGCTCTTCCATCATCGGCAAGGCGCAGCAGCCCAAGATGCCAACCGCTCGAACTGGGCGGGACGTTCAAGATATTCGCCTATGAGTTTCACAGCCACACTGCTTCGTGGCAGTCGCCACATCGATAGATCGGCACCATTCTGTCGTTCTTCACGTCGAGGATGGATGTGGTGTACCGCAAGGGCCCGCTGCACTTGGGACACGGTGGCCCTAGTCGCGGAGGCGGTGGCGATGGCTCAGTGTCCCTCGTCTCGGACACGATTGGACCTCGGGTGAAATGAGGTTCCTAAGTACCAAAGTAGACGCTCGCTACCTACAACATATGATGAGCCGCATTATTCCTTCGGCGGATCAGGACGCCAGACTTTCGGGACCGGGAGTTGAAGCAGAGCCTCGGAGAGTCCTAGTTGCAGGTAGGACTTTCGCAGTTGCTCGTTAGTCAATTCGTTGGCGGCCTTGATCCGCTCGATTCTGGCGGCAATCGTGTTTGCCAGCCAGTCTGTGTACTCGCCGGCCATAGGACACCTCCCTATGCAGACATTAACATAGGTTAAGCCTCTTCGGTTCCAGGAGCTAACCCCCATAATTTCAAAATGGCGATTACAGAGAAAGGCCAGTCCCGGCGACGAGCTACACCCGCTTGAGTGCGTGGCGAAGAGATGTGAGGAGAAAGTCGGACCTCCACGATTTACCGACGTTGATCGCATCGCGTAGGACCGGTTGACCTTGGAGGTCGGCGGCACCGTAGCCGCTGGCGAGAATGAAGGGCACGGACATCGAGCGGAGCGTCTCGGCAACGGGGTGATCCATTTTCCCGCCAAGTTGACGTCGAGAATGGCGGCGTCGGGCCGCTCAACCTTCAAAAGCTCCAAAGCCCCATCTATGTCTGGGACCGGACCGATCACGCGGTATCCGGCAGCCTTCAGCTCGGTGTCGAGCTCCAGTGCGATCAGGTACTCGTCTTCGACAACCAATATTCGGGGAGCGTTGTCCATGAGTGCTCCCCGGTTTTTAGGACTCCAAAGGCGCTGTGATGTGAACGCGTAAACCGGTGGGCTCATACTTCAGTTCCACAGAACCCCCTAGGCCCTGCACCGCGCTGAGATCGATCAGCCTGGAGCCGAAGCCGGAGCGGCTCGGCGGAGTGACGGGCGGGCCGTTTTCCTCGCGCCAATCGACGTGAAGGACGGGCTTGCCCTCCTCCTCCGACCTGCGCGAACCGAGGTGTACCATTCCTCCAGGCTTGGAGAACGCACCGTATTTCCAAGCGTTGGTGACCAGTTCATGCAGAATGAGGCTCATCGGCATGACCTGACGTACGCTGAGGCGAATGGCCGGTCCGGCGATCACCCGGTATCTGTCCGGGCCCGCAGCGTTCAGCGATTGCTCCACCAGAGCACTCAGATCGGCCTCGGCACTGCCGGCCAGCGCGAGGGTTTCGGCTTCGGTCACAGCTTGGAGTCGCCCTAGGAAGGCGTCCCGGTAATCCTTCGCTGACCGGCCTTCCACGTCGCCCTGATTGGCAAGAGAGCGAATGATCCCGAGGAGGTTCTTCATCCTGTGCCGCGTCTCGGCGAGGAGAATGTCTTTTTGGGCGTCGCTGTGGCGTCTGTCGGTCACGTCCTCGAACAGGATCAGGACACTGGAGCTGTTATTATCGGGGTGAACCAGACGACGGGCGCTGACCAGCATCGTTCGCGGTCCGATGGCCGGAAAATTGGTTGCAACTTCGTAGCCGACGACGGCGGTGGACCTTGGAATGATCTCGCCGACGAGGCGCCTGAGTTCGGGAATGTCCCATTGACCGTCGCCGAGGTCGAAAAGGCTGCGCCCAACCGTGTCGTCCCGTCCAACCCTGAAGGTCTCGTAGAACCCGCGGTTGGCTGTCAGAACACATCCCCCTTGGTCAAGCACAAGGAGGGGTTCCTCGAGGGTGTCGACGATCCCTTGTGCCTGGACATGCTCGCTGCGCAGAAGTCGGTACAAGTCTTCGAGATTCATCGGCCGCTCGCCTCGCAATGTTTCCCACTAGGCTAATATGTGGCTAAACCGTACACAAACAAAATGGGCTGTTGACCGTCCGCGCAGCGCTGGGCGCCCCCGACGATTTCGCGTCAACGGCCGAATTGACCCAATTGCCGCTGAATCCTTGGTTTGAGCCGCTTACACCTCTTGAGCCATTTCTGAAGAGTTCCGACAAGGTTATGAAAGATACTCCTCGCGGGGCGACCGGCACCGGCGCACGGTCGGCCATCACAGCCCGGACCTCGGCTACTATCTGTGATGAGAACGCCGGTAGCGCTCCCGCCCTCCTCGAACAAGGGAGCAGCGCCATGACGAAGCGGCGTCGTTTCAAACAGACTAGATCTCTGGAAGAGCGCCTTGCCGAAGAGGCTCAGCGTTTGCGCGAAGAAGCGAGCCTGCTTCCGCACGGGCCTCTACGGGAGCAGGTCATCCGGAAGGCGCGGCAATGTGAGACCGGCTCGCACATGAGCGATTGGCTGCGGTCGCCGGGATTGAAGCCGCCCGAGTGAGCCGCTCTAAGTTAGAAACTGCTGCAGCGGCGGCTGGTTGACCCTTCATGGCAGAGTCGTTCGGCAGAGAGTTTACAATCGTGGAGGCGACGTCGGACTCGGGATCGACGGAAATATGGCTTGCTTTCGCCAAGCCAAGCCAGGCGGTGACGCTGGTCCTTGCGGCCGTGCCGGAAGGCTGGACAGCACACATCCTACCGGCGGTCCTGTCTGAAAAGCAGCAAAAGATGTTCGAAGAGGTCGAACTCAAGCCCGGCGAGGTTTACCGGCTTTCTTCGGAATAGGATGCTCCATCGTCGTTTGTTACGACGAAGGGCAGAGGAGGTGCAGAGCAGCTAAGTGCTCTCCCGACCCAAGCGAGGCCCAATAGCAAACCCTCCTTCTGCGAGAGCTTCAGCTCCAAAGATACAGCGCTCCCGATGCCGTGCTATGATACCGATTGAGGCTTTTGCCAGTTGGTGGATCGCCTGAAGGGTTCACTCCCCGTTTGGAGCTGGGCGGTGCAGGATGGTTCATGTCGAAGATAATGCGCCAGGATCCGGTGGCCACGACAGTACATCAGTTCGTGTGCCCAGCTTGCGAGGGCATTGACGAGATCGAAACCCGAGTTCAAGCCCAATCGCGTCGTTCCGGACGGTCAGGCGAAAGCCCGCCCTGCGGTGCGAGCGGCTTGAGAAGACCTGAAGTGGCAGGGACGTTCACCTGCGCTCCTCCCCCGTTCGGCTGTTCATTCCGGCCCGTTCTGTCCTCCGTTCTGTTCGACCGGGCTGCGGGCTTGAGGCGACTGCGGTGGGCATTGCGCTTGCGTCGCTTACTTCATCCCGGGCCCATCGTCGGCTGTAATCCCGCTCGTCCTCTTCATCCTCACGGCCACCTGACCGCCGCTGTCACTGAGCTTCTGCGAAGCACGCTGCATAAATTATCTGAAGCCAATCGGTATTCAGAGGCTCTGCTGCAGGAGCCCGCTTGCCACCATAGCCTCCGTCCTTAGGCTTCATGCTCGCTCGGCGACAGACCCGGCGGCCCAGACGGCGATCGCGTCCGCGGTGAGCCGGGTGGACGTAGTCGCCAAGGCCCAGGAGTCTGCGCGATACCGCAGACAGCAACCGCCTCGACCTCGCGCCATACATCGAAGCCCTTGCGGAAGCCTCGCCGACTTCCATCGTGGCGTACGCACGATCTCTATTGCTATCCGCTGCTTGATCGGCATCACCTACTTGGGATCGAGCCAGGGGTCGATCCCAGCGAGCGTTATTCGGCCTGTTCGATAGCGGCTGGCATTTTTGCCACCGACATCAGCGATCGAGCGACTTGGTTCAGCAGCTGATCGGAATTCTCCTCCTCCGCAAGCGACTTCGACAACAGCGCGACGACCGCACTGTGGCGTAGCTGCTGGGCAAGATTCTTCGCCGTCGTGTAAGCCGAAATTTCGTAGTGCTCCACACGCTGGGCCGCTCCAATGAGGGCGAGGTCGGCCGCCGCGTCTTCCTTTTCCTCTCCTTCAGCCATGATTTCCTGGCCTTCTTCGATAAGGCCCGTCATGCCCTTGCAAGGCTTCGCCCGGACGGTCTTGCCCAGCAACTCGAAGCACTCATTGATGCGCTCCACCTGATTTTCAGTCTCCGCGAGATGCTGCTCAAACAGCTCACGCAGCTGATCGAAGCGAGCTGCCTCCGCCATCTTAGGAAGCGCCTTGGTCAGTTGCTTTTCCGCGTGCAGGATGTCGCGGAGCTCATCGAACAACAAATCACTCAGACCGGCCTGGTCGTCCGGGGGCGAACTTTCCGCGACAATCGCGGCCGAGGCGCCGGGTTCGGCCTGAATCGCCGGCGATTCAGTGAAGACCCAGCCATTGCCCTCGTTCCATGGACCGCGGGTATCGATCTCACCATGGTCGCCTGTTCCGGTGGAATCATTGAAGAATTGGTCGACCAGTCCGGGGGTCGGAGCGATGCGGCCAATGCTGAAAGCTGGCTTAGCCATGCTCTCGAGCGCCAGCGCGAACGCTCTCATGTGGGTGATTTCTCGAGTCATCAGGAATTGGAGCGCGTCCTTGGTGCCGGCGTCGTCGCAGAAATTGATCAGCCGCTCATAGACGATCTTGGCCCGTGCTTCGGCCGCGATGTTGCTGCGCAGATCGACGTCGAGCTCGCCGGTGATCTTCAGGTAGTCGGCCGTCCATGCATTCCCCTGGGAATTGAACAGGTTCACGCCACCGCCGCCAGCGATGGCAATCAGGGGATCGGCCTCGGCGGCCTGGCGATCGAACTTTGCCGGCTTGAGGTGCATGCGGGCAAGCGTCCCCACGACTTCGAGGTGGCTCAGTTCTTCCGTGCCAATATCCATCAGCAGGTCCTTGCGATCGGGATCCTCGCAGTTGAGCCCCTGTATTGAATATTGCATCGCAGCGGCGAGCTCGCCGTTGGCGCCACCGAACTGTTCAAGAAGCATGTTGCCAAAACGAGGGTCCGGTTCGTCGACGCGAACAGTGAACATCAGCTTCTTGACATGGTGGTACATTGAAAGGCCTCGGGATGAGAGGGGAGATCATCGCGAACGGAAGCCAGGATCGTTTGTTCCTATCGGGCGGGGGGATTCTGCCTGAGCGCCGCACCACGGCGCTCGCTGTTTGGAAGTCGGATTGGACGGAAGGGGGGACCTCGGCGGCGGGTGGAGCGTTGAAAACGTACTTACCTTTCCGGTCTTGAGACATGTTCAAAATAGCTAGATTTTCAGCAAGGCGCCTTGGCCGCAGGCCAAGCTTTCCGGTGACTGTCCGACCTACCAGAGCGGATGTCGCGGTGGCACATTCTATCGCTCGCAACACCGCGCCTGCTCCGGAGCACGTGGCCCGCGCCCTGACTTGGGGCGCCGATGAGAAGGTCCTGCTGGTCCTGGCAGCCGCCGGCTGGCTTGCTTGCCGGGGCTGTGGGGTGCCGCTGCGACGCGCAGGCAATCACGCTCTGCTCGTGACTGTCGCTGCTTCGCTGCTTCCCCATGGTTTGAAAGTTGTTTTCGACCAAACTCGGCCGGACCGTCGAACGGTGATCGGGCATGTGCACGGCGCCCCGCTTTCCGGCAAACGAAAGGATGCTTTTCCCTCAGGTCATGCGCTGCACATGGGCGCGCTGGCCTCGGCTGCCAGCGCATTGCCGGCCGGCCCACGGCAGGCGATCCGAGCGCTTGCGGTCGGGCTGTCGCTCATAGTGATTCTGGCCCATTGGGCGAGCGATGTCGTTGCCGGCTTCGCGCTTGGCGCGGTTCTCGAACGTGCCCTTCGGCTCTGGACCGGCTACCCGAACGGCATTTCAGCGGAGGACGATCATGCCGACTCTTGAGGACCTGAAGGGATACATGGAGCGCGCAACCGGTCTGAAGCGCCCCGGCAAGCGGAAGGCTATGGATCTCGCGCGAGCGCGAAAGCCTGTTACGGTTCGCTTTAAGGACGACGGTCTCATTCCAAATCACCCGCGATTGCCGCTCATACTCTATCGAAACGCGGTCGCCTTCGATGAGGGGCTGGATGCTGCAGCCGTGATCGAAGACCTGTTTGAAGCGAACGGATGGGGAGACAGCTGGCGGAACGGCGTCTATGACTATGTGCATTATCACTCCAGGATCCATGAGGTGCTCGGCATTGCGCGCGGTAAGGGGCGCGTTCGGTTCGGCGGCAACAAGGGAAGGATTTTCACGCTGAAGGCTGGAGACGTCGCAGTTCTTCCCGCCGGCACAGGCCATCAGTGCCTTTCCGCAGACGATGAGTTCCTCGTCGTCGGGGCCTACCCGCTGACCGGCACATACGACGAGTGCACAAGCGTCGAAGACCGTCCGCGGGCGTTGAAGGCCATTCCGAAGGTGTCGGTGCCGCGCAAGGATCCGGTCTTTGGGGCCGGCGGGCCGCTCTCGAAAATCTGGAAGAAAGCGAAATGACCGAGTATGTCATCCGCTTCCTTGTCGGGGGTGCCGTCGTATCGGCCTTCGCGATGCTCGGAGATCTCCTGCGCCCAAAGAGCTTCGCCGGCCTGTTCGGAGCAGCGCCCTCGGTCGCGCTCGCCACGCTTGGCATCGCGCTATATCAACACGGGGTCAACTACGCCGCCTTGCAAGCCCAGGCGATGATTGCAGGAGCGATTGCGCTCGCCATCTACAGTGTCGTCGTCTGCCATCTGCTTGTCCGAGCAAAGCTGCGAGCGGTCGCGGCTACGTTGCTGTCACTCGTGGTTTGGTTGGTCGCCGCCTTCGGGCTGCTAATCTTCGCCGGAGGCCAGTTGTGAGCCCGATCCATTTTTCGCCGTCATCTCTCAAGCAGGGCCGCTGGTACGAATATCTGATCCGCTTCGCACTCGGCGGCGCTGCCACCGTCTTTACTGGCCTCGTCAGCAGCCGCTATGGGGCAGTCATGGGGGGCGTTTTCTTGCCCTTCCAGCCATATTCTGCGCGAGCGCGACATTGATCGAGAAGCACGAAATCCGCCGCAAGCGCGAAGCGGGTCTCGCCGGCGAGCGCCGCGGGCAGATGGCGGCGGCCATCGACGCCGCTGGTGCTGCGCTCGGCGCGCTTGGCATGCTGGCCTTTGCGGTCGGTTTTGCGATGCTGATTCTACACAGCAACATTCCCGCCGCCTTCGTCGGCGCGTCACTCGCTTGGTTGACGATCGCGGTTCTGGCTTGGTACGTGCGCCGGAAAATGCGATCGATGCGGACAGTGCAACAGATCAGCGGCTCCGCGAGGTCGCGAACGCGATAGGACTGATCGGACGGCTGGCGGCCTCTCGTCCCGGCCGAGCTCCTTTCCAGGCAATCACGTCGATATCGGCCTCGGTCCCCGTCGCTGGCGCTGGATGTTAATTCACAACGATAAGAGGTCGAGGAAACTCTATTTAGGACATTGGGCGCAGCCGAAATCCCGCACGCCAACAGCCACGCTGTTCGAGACGTGGGTGCGAGGGAGTGCCAAGTGAGCGGACTTGCAGCAGATCATCCCATGACTTGGCACGGGGAAGGAGACGCGAGGAACCGCGGTGAACAGCGCGTGTTGAAAGCAAGACCGCCCAGTTGGTGCCTGCGGCTTGTGTAAGGTTCAAAATGGCTGACGAAACGATCACAACCACTGGGATAGCGGCGCACGGCGCCTCTCGCCTGCCATGGGTTGAGATCGACAGTTTCAATCTTGAACTGAAAGATGAGGACGAATTCCTCGGGGACCGCGCCAGCAAGGGCGCCTTCCGAGAAACTCTCGAAAAGTGGCGGAAGGCGCTGCGAAAATCCGGCGAAGACCCATTCGGAAAGGAGCTTTCCGAAGACATCAGCAAGAAGGATCTCGACGCCGTCCTTGGCGGCGACGATGCTGAAGCATCGGTCGTCGTCCACAGCGCCATCGAGGATTTCGCACAGGAGCTCGCCCGCGTAACGCGCCGCTTCCTCAAAACCAAGGCCTGGGATAAGACCGAGCGCATCGTGGTAGGCGGCGGCTTTCGGGACAGCCGATTGGGCGAACTCGCCATCGCGCGAGCCGAAATCCTCCTCAAGGCGGAAAACTTCAAGGTTGAGATGCTCCCGATCCATTCTCACCCGGACGACGCCGGCCTTATTGGCGCGCTATATCTCGCTCCATCCTGGATCTTCGAAGCTCACGACTCCATCCTTGCAGTGGACATCGGAGGCACGAACATCCGCTGCGGCGTCGTGGAAACCCGTCGCAAGAAGGCGCCGGACCTCTCCAAGGCATGCGTGTGGAAGTTCGAACTATGGCGTCATGCCGACGAGGAGCCGTCGCGTGCGAACGCCGTGAAGCGCCTGGTCAAGATGCTCAAAGAACTGATCGCGAAGGCGGAAGACGAGGGATTCAAGCTCGCACCATTCATCGGCATCGCATGCCCAGGCGTCATCGAGAGCGACGGTTCGATCGAGAAGGGCGCGCAGAACTTGCCCGGTAACTGGGAGAGCAGCAAGTTCAATTTGCCCGCAAGTCTCGTCGAAGCGATCCCGCAGATCGGGAAGAACGACGCCGCCATCGTCATGCACAACGATGGGGTGGTGCAGGGATTGTCCGAGGTCCCCTTCATGCAGGACGTGAAGCGTTGGGGCGTACTGACGATCGGCACCGGCCTCGGCAACGCCCGCTTTACCAACCGCGAGGGAAAAGGCGAAGGCTGAGTCTATCAGACCGCCGCGCTGGTCGAGCTCCATGGCCTTTTTTGTGCTCAGCTAAGGGATCGCTTCGCCCCGCCAAAGTGAGCTTGCGATCGGTTCGCAGGCGCGATCAACAAACAGCGACCTCTTTCGCCACGGGCGACTTTTTGCCGCTTGTCGGGCGACGTTTCAACGAAGGAACCTCGCTCATTTGGCGGCTTTATCACCGGAGGGATGTACGATTTTGGTCGCGGGCGGCCCAGCGTGTCGCTGACGGCTGGCCGTTGAAGAGGCTGCGGCTAGCCGACACTTCACGATCGCACAGAAACTGAAGGAGGCCCGTCGTGACCCAACCGACCGAAAAGGAAATGGAGAAGCGCGCCTATGAAATATGGGAGCGGAGCGGAAAACCCGAAGGCAGGGAGGAAGAATTCTGGCAGCTGGCGGAGCAGGAACTGCGAAACGAGGATAAGTCATCTCCCCTCCGCACTCCAGACAGCCTGTAAACGAGATGAAGCGTTAACCGTATGTCTCATTCCGCCGCAGCCGAAACCATATTGCTGTACTTTGTGCTGCCCCTCTGGCTATTGGCCGGGTTTGCTGACTACCTTTGCCATCGTGCTTCTCGGATTGAGATAACCAGCGGCTATAAGGAAACTCTGCTTCATCTGTTGATGTTGATCGAATTGGCGATACCGCTGCTGGCGGCGATTTTTTTGGAGATTAACGCTCTTATTGTCGCGACTATGATCGCAGGCTTTATTGCGCATCAGCTGACAGCTCTCTGGGACACAACATTCGCCAGCCTTAAGCGGTTCATCACGCCCATCGAACAGCAGGTCCATAGTTTTCTTGAACTGATGCCACTCATGGCGATGGTTATCGTGATTATCTTGAACTGGCCGCAGTTCCTTAGCCTCTGGGGGATGGGGTCTGAGCCCGCACGTTACGAACTCGTCCTGAAGCGAGAGCCATTACCCTGGACCTACGTGGCTGCATTCTTATTCGCAGTCCTGCTGTTTGAAGTCCTTCCTTATATGGAGGAATTCGTTCGAGGTTTGCGGTCGCGCAAGAGGGCTTAGCTCCCAACGCGGAGGACCATCAATGAAGGTTGCGGTCATCGGAGGGACGGGATTGTTAGGGTCCGCGATTGTGGCTGACCTGTCCTCGCGCGGCCACTCAGTAATTTCCATGAGTAGAAGCGCCGGCATCGCGATTCCGGGCGCTATCTCGGTCGACCTTAACGAGGCGACGTCTGCCTCTTACTGGCTGCCCCATCTCGATGGCGTAGAGGCCGTAGTCAATTGCGCCGGGGTGCTCCAAGATAGCCCAAAAGAATCAACGTCAATGGTCCATCACCACGGCATCGCGAATCTCTTTGCCGCGTGTGAGCAACTCAAAATCCGCCGCGTCATCCATTTCTCCGCGATCGGGGTAGACCGGCAAACTCCCAGCGCGTTTTCAGAAACCAAATTGTCTGGCGACAAGGCTCTGATGGGCCGTGACCTCGACTGGATCATCTTGCGACCGTCTGTCGTGATCGGTCGGGCGGCCTATGGGGCCAGCGCGCTCATGCGAGGCCTGGCAGCCCTTCCGGCTTTGCCGGTGATGCCGAACACGGGACAGCTCCAGATCGTCCTGCTTGAGGACGTCGTGCAAACCGTGCAGCATTTTCTAGAGCCCGGTGCGCCCACACGGACAATTGTCGAACTTGTCGGCCCGCATCGCCATTCTTTCCCCGAAGTCATCGCACTGATCCGCCGTTGGTACCGTTGGCCTCCGGCGCACGAGATCCGCTTGCCGAACTTTGCTTCAAGTGTGATGTACAAGTTCGGTGACATTATATCGCTTTTGGGCTGGCGGCCTCCCGTACGGAGCACTGCCGAGCGGGAGATTAGGCGAGGCGCGGTCGGCGATGTTGGAGACATGCGGCGGCTTGGGCTGCATCCAAAAGGGCTTCCGGAGTTCTTCGCCTCCGAACCAGCTTCAGTGCAGGAACGCTGGTTTGCGCGCATGTACTTGCTTAAACCAGCGATATTTATCGTGTTGTCTCTATTCTGGATCTCGACCGCCTTTGTCTCGCTGGGCCCGGGTTGGGGCTACGGTATGGGCCTCATGGGCGAGGGCGGTGTCGAAGGAACGAGTGCGGCGGTCACGGTGATCGCCGGCGCATTATCCGATCTGCTGATTGGACTCGCGATTGCCTATCGACCAACCAGCCGGTACGGGCTCTATGCCGCCATCGCGATCTCCTTCACTTACGCGATCATCGGGACCATCCTTGTGCCTCGCCTATGGACCGATCCTCTAGGGCCGATGTTGAAAATCTGGCCGATTATCGTCCTGCATTTCGCCGCGCTAGCTCTTCTTGAAGATCGATGATGCTGTACTTCGTTCTCAAATACTTACATATCGTCGGCGCTGCGGTCTTACTTGGCACAGGATCCGGCATTGCGTTTTTCATGCTTGCAGCTCACCTCGGCGGAAAACCCTCCGTCATCGCAGGCGTCGCCCGAATTGTCGTGATTGCAGATTTTATCTTCACAGCCACCGCTGTCGTTGCACAGCCCGTCACAGGCTCGCTGCTTGTGCTGCACGTCGGCTACTCCTTCTGGGAAGGATGGATCATTTGGTCGATCGTGCTGTATCTCATCACGGGGGCACTATGGCTGCCCGTTGTTTGGATGCAAATCCGCCTGAGGGATCTTGCCTCAACCGCAGCGGCAAAAGGTGCGCTTCTGCCTCCTGAATATCACCGACTTTTCTGGCTGTGGTTCGCCTTCGGCATTCCAGCGTTCACTGCCGTAGCCGCTATACTCTGGCTGATGATAGCCAAACCCCAACCTGCGGTTTTTTGAAAGATGGGAG